>CAIWDB010000232.1 GCA_903911305.1 uncultured Methylococcaceae bacterium
ATGAATATATGCAACATGTAGGAGCGGGCCACGCCCGCGATAAATAGCCTATTTTTGAAGACTTGGCCCAAACAATCGCGGGCATGGCCCGCTCCTACGGATCAAATAAAGTAATCAATTGATATTGAAAACGCTGTATACCCATGATTAGTTACCTCCAATGGGTTGAACATTCCATTTTGAAATCACAAGAATCAATGCGCAAATC
Source organism: uncultured Methylococcaceae bacterium (assembly GCA_903911305.1). Classification (GTDB taxonomy): domain Bacteria; phylum Pseudomonadota; class Gammaproteobacteria; order Methylococcales; family Methylococcaceae; genus Methylumidiphilus. The sequence goes on from CAIWDB010000232.1 coordinate 209, forward strand.
GGGACACCTAGATAGGGGATAAGCAGAGTAAGACTAGTGACTGGGTTTAGACCAGCTTTTCCATAGATACGCCAAGCTGGGTAGAGCAGCAAGACCGCTTGAGCTATGATATCAATTGCAAGTTCGTTCATTGTTTTCCTCTTTATAAGCCTAACGCCCCCGTTCAGCCGACCGCGCGGAAGGAGCCAGAATGAACACGCCAAACGTCGGCGCGGGTCGGCTGGAACGGCGGGTTAGGCGGGTGGGCAAAGAGACAAGGCTGGGGATTCAAAGCCTCTGTTCTTTCCGACATTCGGTTTTACCCAAAAAGCTCATTGAGTACGTCTGGCCGTTTTTTTGCGATTTGAATCAAAGATGCGGCTGCCCGGCTTGGTTGCCTTCGTCCTTGCTCCCAATCTTGCAGAGTTCTGACCGATACACCAAGAAGCTCCGCAAACTTTGCTTGGGAAAGTCCGGTTTTGTTTCTGGCTTCGGCAACGGGGGAAGGTTTAATATCAATTGTGTGGATAGTGCCGACATTTCCTGCTTTAATGCTTCTCACAGCATCTAAGGTTTCTTGCCACACATCGCGTTTTAGATCGCGCTCAACCAGTTCATTTTCATTCATCATCATCATCTATAAGCTCCTCTTTCAATGCTTTGAGAATATGCGATGGGGCATTCTTTTGGTGGGATTTGGCATAGATGGTCAAAAGCCAGATCAAACTTTCGCCAAGCTGGTTATAGTAGATGACTCTGACCCCTCCACGTTTGCCATGGCCATCGTTCGACCAGCGGACTTTCGAACACCACCTGAGCCAGGAACCACATCTCCTGGCTCTGGGTTCTGCGCAAGCCACGCGGCAAACTTGCCACGCTCGTCCTCTGACCAGTAGTCCGGCCAACGCTTTGAAAAAAAAGGGGATTCAATGAGTGTAAACATACCGATTATAATACGGCAATGCCGTATGAACTGCAACCCTAATCGTGTCCTATAGACTGCACCTTAACGCGTTGCGCCTTACCGCGTTACAGGCTTGCTCTCAATATAATCACTTTTAATCCATCCATTACCTTGATTTCCGTCAACATTATAATGAATATTAACCCAACCTTGTTTCTCACTGATTTTTTCTACCTTATCTCCACCAGTAAGGGTTGTTATAGACGGTCTTTTAGTTGAGGGTTCTGCATCTTACCTTGACTGAGGTATATGATTTTTTTATTGTTAATATTCCATTCGATGCGTCCGCTTTTGAATCTTTGCTGGCTATACTTCCTTTCTTTTTGGCTTCCTCTTCATCTGCCGAGTCAACCATAACATTCCCTGAAGCCGAAGCCATTTTTCCGATCATCCTGACCGCAGCACATCCATTGATTAAAGAAAAAACCAATAATAAATAGATATCGTGTAGAAAATTTCATGAAAACAACCTTTCTATGAGTCATGCGAAAAATGATGTGTGCAATGGGCTACCGTATACGCCTAACGACCTCGTTCAGCCGACCGCGCGGAAGGAGCCAGAATGAACACGCCAGACGTCCACGCGGGTCGGCTGGAACGGCGGGTTAGGCGGGTGGGCAATGAGACAATGCCGGGGATTCATGGATTTTGCTCTTTTTACCCGTTCGGCGCAATACATGGGGTTCAGCTAATGCGCTTTACGGCCTTATACATTTCTGATCGAGTGAAACTATCTGTGCGGGATCGGCTACGATGATCTGAGGTTTGTCCTTGTACAGTTTTATTAAACCAGAAACACAAATGCAGTTCCCTTCGAGATTCTCTGGCGGGGAAGTAAACTTCGGACGGTCAACGCCCCAAATCAACGCCGTAAATATGTGATTAGGATAAGGCTTATCCAAATTTAAAAATGTTGGAGACCCTCGTGTCGAAATCGCGTACTTCGCACTTACCACGACACCACAAACAGTGGACTGCTCCTCAAAATGATTAGATGCCTCCAGGGGAAAGATTTGATCCGCAGCCGCCGCAATATGTGCGAGGAAAGTTACAGCAAGAAAAACTATTGTTCTCATGAGCGGAACTTACCTGTTTCAGGGAAAACCTATTTTTTAATAGGGGGGGCAGTGAGTAAAGTTTCCGTTGGGCGTTCCCAGACAAGGCAGAAAATCGCTAAACGAATAGCGTTTATCCGCCGCGCCACGAGATAGAATCGGAGGCGGGTGTCCATCGCGGCGGATAAACCTTGTTGAACTGAACCGCTGGCACGGTGGTTGATATGGGTTTTTATACACTTGCCCGGCTGGCGGGTCAACCGTCGGAAGCGGTTTTTTTCCAATCGTCGCCGGATTGACCTAGTTGACTCTGTATGGCGCCGGGTTTGCGCGGAGGGCGGACGTAGGAAGCGCATGGGAATTAAGGATTTGACTTCGATTGGCAATGGAAAGGCAAATGGAGCCCCTGGCGCTCAAGCGCCCTTTTCAAAAATCGGATGGCAAGGACATCGTTCATGCTGGCGGGCCACGGCAAGGCGGGACAGGTACTCCAGCACCTCGGCGGGTCCCCCGAGCGGGGTTTTGGCGTAGACGACCCAGGCGCACTTCAAGAGTTGTCGGCGGCGTTCGGCATAGTCATTGGGGTTGTCCGCCGGGTCGTTCGGGATCAGCCCGGTTCGGTGCGCCGCGTCCAGGGCATCGAGGAACTTGGCGCGGAACGCCCGCGACAGGGC
>CAIWDB010000233.1 GCA_903911305.1 uncultured Methylococcaceae bacterium
CCAACTTGCTCAAAACCTTCAACCGTCCGGCCTTGCAAGCCGCCACTGGCGATGTTTTCGGCAAGATTTACGAATATTTTCTCAACAAAGAAGCCCAATCCGAAGTCGAAGCCCGCCATAAGACATGGCTTAAACTTTTGGATACCGCCGGCAAGCATTACCGGGCTTTAGCCTCCCATCGACAATTGAATGGGGCGGAATTCAACGCCAAACGTGCCCGTGAATTGAAAAAGACACTGACCGCAGCGGATTTCGGCAAAGACCAAGAACCCAGTGTTCGAGACCAAGTGTTGGAAGCGTTCAAGCAAGCGGTTTATTTCATCCAACAAACCCATTGGCTGCACCATCGTTTCCCTTTGGGCTTGTACGACAATGTGCCGGGCTTGTGCAAATTAGTGAGCCGCACCGAGATTGCCGCCAATGATTACAGCCTGACACCGGGCCGTTATGTCGGCGTGGCAGTGGAACCAGAGGAAGACGAGGAGGATTTTAAAGAACGCTTGGCGGACATACATTTGAAATTGGACGAATTGAATCAGAAAGCGGTCTTATTGGCAGCACGCATCCAAGGAAATTTTGAAATTTTGCTAAAATAGAAAATAAGTTGGAAATTGTGCTCGGTTTGGCAGGGAAGCAGGGATGATTTAAGGTTTGCCAGAAAGCGGCTGGGAAAAGCAAACAGGTTTAGCGTCTAGGTCAATTGGAAACCGGGCTTTTCTGTTGGAATTCCTAAAAAACGCTGTGGAATCGGCCAAAACCACAACTTTTGCCCAAAACCAATTTGCTTTTGTCCAAAGTAAACTTGCTTTTCACCAATTCCAATTTGCTTTGACGAAAAGTAAATTGGATTTGCCTCTGGGAAATTAGCGTTAGATGGTTCCCACGCTCCGGCGTGGTAATCCATACCTGTAGCGGACTGAGAACATAAATCACAGGAACCGAGAACATCCGCTGTTTTGGGACCAGATTAATTGAGAATATCCGGGCGCTCGGGACCACATTAATTGAGAACAGACCGATAACATCGGCCAGGAACCACCTCATTGAGAATGGCTACAGGGGTACACCGGCTGCCAGCAATTCCTGGTGGAATTCCTGCGCCCGACCGGGAGGCAATTGCCCAGATAGGAAAGAGCGAACCTCGCGCGGCTTGGCGTTGAGTATTTCCGCCAGCACTTTCACGTTGTAGCCATTGCGCATCAGCCTCGCCTCCAGAGCGTCAAGGCCAATCGACAGGACGCTTTCCACCGTATCCGCATCGACCGGTTTTTGGCCCACCCGGTAACCTTCCTCAAAAGCCAAGGCCAGGTATTTCTCGAACTGCAACGGGGTGGAAAGCCGGTCACAGAGCAGGGTGACCGCCGCCTCGGTCAGGACGGCCTCCATTTTGGCCTTTGGCTCCATGGCTTGGGCGAGCAGCCAGTGGAGGTATTTCCTCTTGTCCTGGCCGAACCCTTCCAGTTCGAAGAGGGTGGTCCTTGCGCCGATTTCCTCCATCGACGCACGCATCAGGTCGTTCTTCAACTTGGGATGCCCGGCCAAGACCACTGAGAGGGTCCCCTTGCCGTCGCGTATCACTTCGATCAGCCGCTTCAATCCGAGTAGCGTCTTGCCGTGCAGGTCATGCGCATCGTCGACCAACAAGGCGACCGGTTTGTGGCGCTTTTTGACCAGGTCGCGCAAGGCCCGCTCGCGCCGTTCCGGCTGGGTCGGAATCTTGAAGTCCTTCTCGGTGGCAAGAACGTAAAACAGGGCCATGATCAAGGTGCCGAGCGTGGTCTGCGCCCCGTCCACCGAGAGCGACTTCGCCACCAGGATTTCCTTGTCTTGGGCCAGCAGGTCCTGGATCTTTTGCAAGGCGGCGGTTTTGCCCGTGCCGACGATGCCCGACAAGGCAATCAGCTTGCCGTCCTTGATCGCGAGCTTGAGTTCCTTGAGTATTTGTTGCAACTGCGCGGTTTCAAAATAGCCCGTCCGGCCCAATTCACGGGCCAGACCATAATAGTCTCTAACATCACTCAACACGGCGGTTCTCCTCCAGCGTAGGGCTTAAGCAGGCACGGACACGCACGATGACCTCCTGCTTGTTCAAGGTCTCGGCGACAATCGCATTAATCTGGCCAAGCTGTTCCGGCGGCAGCTTGGCCAGCGGCATTCCAAGCAGGTGCGAGATTGCCCGCTTGGCGGCAATCGGATTCGGATAGCTGAACTCTTGGAACGGATCCGGGTCGTTGAATGCTTTTACCGGAACCGCGTCGGGTGGGTTGAACGCCGCCAACTCGGGGCGGTCCTCCATCGCCGCCCGTGGCAGGCCGATCCGTTCGGCGAGCTCTTCGATACGGTCGGCACGGGCCTGCGTCCTGGTTTTCTTGAACGAACGGTAATGGTTCAAGGGGATCGGGCCGCCAACCGGGGCGTAGGGGCCAAAACGCTTTTCGCCCTTCTCGACGTACAGTTCCTGGTCGAACAGCCCCCACCAGAGCACCACATCTTCGCCAGCCAGGTCGGGATCGACTTCATACAGTACCCCATTGGCCGACACCCGCGCATCCGGCCCAACCTTGCGGCGTTCCGGTTCCCTTGCGAACGTGCAGAACCGCTCCCAATTGCACATGGCCCGCACACCGGAAGAGGGGAGGTTTTGCAGCCAGTCATCCATCCTCGAATGGGCTTCGTGGCGATGTTCGCCCGCATTGTAACGGGCGAGGAAGTTCAACAGCCACGCGTTGGCCCCGGCCTCGTCCTCGGGTTCGTGGAAGTGATACAGGGTTTCGTGCATCTCCTTGACTGTGCGAAACGGCCGCTCGACCTTGCCCTTGGCCCGTGCGGTCACGCGACGGCCGTCGGAGCCGGCCGGCAGATGGGTGCGCACCTCGATGCCGAGATAGCGCATCACCTGCAGGAAGACATGGCTGCGTGCCACCGGCCCGTTGTCCATGTAGATCATCAAAGGCATCCCTTGGAAAGGGAATGACTTGTCGTCCTTCGGGCGCATCGCGTTGAACAGGAAACGCAGGGCCGATTCGACATCTTCGCCGTAGACACAGCGGTATTCCTGGTAGGCCACCCCGCTGCGGTCATCGACGACGCTGAAAAGCATCAACGTCGGCGGCTTCTAGTCGTGGCGCACCCACAGTGGCCTTTTGATGTGCTTGAGGTCCGAAGGGCTCAGGTCGAACTGCCAGCATTCGTTGCTCAGTTCGGCCTGGAAACGGACGGCGGCGGGTTGGCGGCTCAATGTCGCGCGGTCATAACCCCATTGCCGCAGATACCGGTTGACGGTGGTCTTGCTGAGCGTCCCGGCCGGGGCGCGGGTCAAGCCGTCGGGTGTTTCGATGCCGAAGGTTTCGATCAGCCGGATGGACTCGGCGGTCGACAGGTGCCGCCCCTTCTTGTTCGATGTCCGCACTTTGATGGCGGCGATCAGTTCGCAGTAGCGTTCCATCTGGCCTGGCGAAAGCACCCTGGGTGTGCCGCGATCAGAGCGGCGCAAAGCCTTTGGGCGCGACTGCCTGGCCAACGCCCGGTAAAGCGTCTGTTCGGAAACGCCGTACACATGGGCGGCTTCCGCTATCACGATGCGCCGCTCATGGCTGCGCGGCGCGAAAGCGGCCAGGCGGCGCTTCAAGTCGATCAGCACTTCGACGGAAATGGGTTTATGGGTCATGGTCAGTCAACGCATCAATAAGCTGGCAAAGAAAGCCTTGGTTGTCACATAATGACAATCATAAGCCGTTTATGCAACATACATTGCAATACGGGTTAAGTGACCAGTTTGCTGGGGTTTTGAACCCCACGGGCGGTTGTGGGATCTGAAGTCCAATCGACCAGAAACGTACATTTAGGTGACACCATGTTGATCGGCTATATGCGGGTCTCGAAGGCGGACGGTTCGCAAACCGTCGATTTGCAGCGCGATGCGCTGACGGCGGATGGCGTCGATCCCGCATACCTCTATGAAGACCGCGCCTCCGGGCGCGACGATGCCCGCCCCGGACTGGCGGCCGCGCTCAAGGCGTTGCGTCCCGGGGACACTCTCGTAGTCTGGAAGCTGGACAGGCTTGGCCGCGATCTGCGCCATCTCGTCAACACCGTCCACGGGCTGACGCAAGGGGGGGTTGGCTTCAAGGTGCTCACTGGGCATGGCGCATCCATCGACACCACGACACCGGCCGGCAAGCTGGTGTTCGGCATTTTTGCCGCGTTGGCGGAGTTCGAGCGCGACCTGCTCACCGAACGCACCTTGGCCGGCCTTGCCTCGGCCCGTGCGAGGGGGCGCAATGGCGGACCCCCGTTCAAAATGACCGCAGCCAAAGTGCGTCTGGCCATGGCCGCGATGGGGCAGCCGGGGACAAAGATAGGGGAATTGTGCCGGGAGTTGGGGGTGACGCGGCAGACGCTGTACCGCCACGTCGGGCCGGACGGCTCGGTGCGCCAGCAGGGGCAGAGGCTTTTGGACGGGAAAAGGCTTTGAGCAAACTGACACTGGCGGAATGGCCGCAACCCAAGGATGCTCCGTTGGTTGGTCCCAGCATCCCTAGCCGACCGCCCATTCTCAATGAGGTGGTTCCTGGCCGATGTTATCGGTCTGTTCTCAATTAATGTGGGCCCATTCTCACGTAATGTGGTCCCGAGCACCCGGATATTCTCAATTAATCTGGTCCCGAAACCACGGATGTTCTCGGTTCCTGCGATTTATGTTCTCAGTCCGCTACACATACCGGGCGCTCTGCGTCCGCACACCACTGGAGCGGTTCAAGTTGCATTCCCACGCAGGAGCGTCACCGCCATTAAGTTAAGGGACAAAAACCACGTCATTCCGATCATGGATGTCGGAATCCATCGTCCAAGGACGGCAAACTCTCCCAAAGGACGAGGGTTTGGGGCATCCCTGCAATCTGGATTCCGGCGATCAATGCCGGGATGACGAGGTTCTAGTCTTCAAGCGATTGCCCTAGTCCCGCCTTTAGGCGGCGAACTTTCCCGGAAAGAACCGGCTAAAGCCGGGACTACAAACGGTTTGGCTTGTTTCCGCGGGCATGGCCCGCTCCTACGATGGTTTATAATGAGTTATTGACAATAAAGCGCTCTTCGTTGCGCCGTTGCGAGCTTGGCGTGAGTCCTTTTGAACTGCGGCATGGTTTGGAAACTTTCCATCTTTACGTTTTTTAGAACTGTAAATTATTCAACACGACGAGATAATTTAGGAAAATTTATTCAATGACATGGCCTATAGTCACTTTAGATTATATTAAAGCTAATACACAAAAGGCCCTTGTTGGTGGGCCTTTTGGTTCAAATCTCACAACTCGTGATTATCGGCCAGAAGGAGTTCCTGTCATAAGAGGGAAGAATTTAGCAAACGATTGTTTTTTTGATGAAACTGAATTTGTATTCGTTAGTGATGAAAAGGCGGATGAACTAAGTGCAAATAATGCAAAAAAGGGTGATTTATTATTTACTCAACGCGGTACTTTAGGTCAAGTTGGATTAATATCTGAAGCATCAAAATTTGATCGTTATGTGGTTTCTCAAAGTCAAATGAAATTGACAGTTGATCGGTATAAAGCCGATCCTTATTTTATTTATTTTTATTTTTGCCTTCCAAGTACACAAGAAAAAATTAAATCGCATGTCATTACATCAGGTGTCCCGCATATAAATTTAGGTATTCTTCGTGAAATAGAAATACCTCTCCCTCCAATATCAGATCAAGTTAAAATTGCTCAAATTGCATCACCCGGGTTCGCACGCCTGCGCCGCCAGCACTCCGCCGTCGAGTCGGCCATCAACGCACTGGGGCACCACGGGCTGGACCGCTGCCCCGACCACGGCATCGACGGGTTCAAGCGCTACGTCGCCCTCGCGGTGGTGGCGCGCAACCTCCAGCGCCTCGGCGCGGTGCTGCGGGGGCAGGAGGCCGAGGCGGCGAGGCGG
>CAIWDB010000234.1 GCA_903911305.1 uncultured Methylococcaceae bacterium
AACCCCGCATTTTTGATCGTTCCCACGGTCTCCGCTCATCGTTATACACAAGTGTCTGAGTCCCGTCATTTCGGCATGGATGCCGAAATCCAGCGTCCAGGGAAGGCAAACAGGAACCAGTCAGGATGCTAAACAAGCATTGTCGCATCCGGCAAGTTGCCGTCCATGGACGATGGATACCGGCATCCATGCCGGTATGACGGCATTTTTTGCCTTAGTAGGACTTGTGTATAACGATGAGCGGTCTCCGTGGGAACGCCGAGGTAGGCACTGTGCATCTTGGAACAGCAGGAACGGCAGAGAGCCTGCGCTCCCACGCCGGAGCGTGGGAGCGAGCAAATCATGTCCCTTTCATCAACTGCAACAAATCTTCCGCACCGATCTTGCCGCTGATTTCTCCGCCTTCCAGCAGGCTATCGGCGAGGTCGCGCTTTTGCCGGTGCAGGGAAACAATCTGCTCTTCGATAGTGCCTTTGGTGACCAATCGGTAAACGGTGACCGGGCGTTGCTGACCGATGCGGTGGGCGCGGTCGGAGGCTTGGTCTTCCACTGCCGGGTTCCACCATGGGTCCATGTGGATGACATAATCCGCCGCTGTCAGGTTAAGCCCGACCCCGCCGGCTTTGAGGCTGATTAGGAACACATCGCCTTGACCGGCTTGGAAGGCTTCCACCCGTTTCTTGCGTTCCGGGGCAGGTGTTTGTCCGTCTAGGTATTGATAGTTAATGCCTTTCTCGTCCAAATGGGCGCGGATGATGCTGAGATGATCGACGAACTGGCTGAACACCAAGGCTTTGTGACGGTTTTGCAATAATTCGTCCAGCACTTCGCCAAATAGTTCGAGTTTGCTGCTGGTCAAGCCCAATCCGGGGGCGACTAGTTGCGGGTTGCAACAAGCGCGGCGCAATTTGGTAATGGCGGCCAAGACTTTGAAGCGTTTGTCTTCGATGGGGGTGTCAGCCGCTGCCAGTTCATCCACCAAATTCCGGCGTAAGGCTTCGTAAAACGTCATCTCCTGTTCACTGAGTTCAACCTGTAGCTCAATCTCGGTGCGCGGCGGCAATTCGTCCAACACTTGAGATTTGGTTCGGCGCAGGATGAACGGTTGGATGAGTTTTTTTAAGCGGTGCCTGACATCGCGGTCTTGATTGCGCTCGATAGGCCCGGCAAAGCGGCGATTGAAGCTTTCCAAAGAACCTAACAGTCCGGGATTGACAAAGCGCATCAGATTCCACAACTCGCCTAGGTGGTTTTCCACCGGTGTGCCGGTGGTGATGAGCTTGAATTCGCCTTGCAAGGCCATGGCTTGTTGTGAGCGCTTGGTGGCAGGGTTTTTGATGGCTTGGGCCTCATCCAATACGATGGTGCGGAATTTCACGCTCGCCAACAATTCACCGACCGTCTCTTGTTGCAGTAAACCATAGCTGCAAATCAGTAAGTCCAAGGGTTGCAGACTGTCAATCAGTTGCTGCCGGTCGCCCGAGCCTAACACCCTGACATTCAAGGTGGGGGCGAAGCGGTCCAATTCGTTCTGCCAATTGAAACACACGGAGGTTGGGGCGATGACCAAGGTGGGTCCTTCACCAGCACGGGTTAAGATGACCGCGATGGCTTGCAAGGTTTTGCCCAAGCCCATGTCATCGGCTAGGCAGGCGCCTACGCCCCAAGCCGATAGGCGTGACAGCCATTCAAACCCTTCCTGCTGATAGTCGCGCAACTCGGCTTGCAAGGTGGAAGGCAATTTAGGCACGAACTGTTCGGCTTGGCGCAGTCGGTCAACTTGTTTACGCCAAGCGGCATCGCCCTTAAATTCTCCCACTTCCTCGGCGATTTCCTCCATCACTGGCAAGGCCAAGGCGTTTAGGCGTTGATCTTTGCCATGCTTATCGGAATAACTCCGCAAATCATCCAAGCGCTTGCGGAAAGATTCGGTTAAGGCAAGAAAGCGGTTTTCGTCAAGGCGGATAAACTTGCCCCGACTGCCAGCGGTCAATTCCAACAATCGCTGCATATTGATGATTTCGCCATTATCCAGCTTCAATTCGCCGCTGAGACTAAACCAATCCCGGTGTTGTTGGACTTTGATGCTGAACCGACTTAAGCCAGCTTGGCCCATGATTTTGTATTTTTCGCCTTGTGGCCATTCCACCAGCGCCTTGTCGCCAATGTCATGCAGTTCCAAGAGTATTTCCAAGCTGGTTTCGGCATCTTGGGCCAGCCATTGCCAAGATTGGGTTTCCTCCACCTTGTCCAGCAATGACGGGCAGAGAGACAGGACTTCATCAGCCAGCTTTTTCTCTTGTTCAAGATCACGCAGGGTTTGCATACGCTTGCCGCCGATCTCGGCAATCAATCCAGCACCACCCGAGCCAGGCGCATGATAAGAGCCTTGCTCCCCAAATGGCCTGACCAACAAGGCGATGCGTAATCCCTCTTCTTCGGGAACCAATTGAATTCGGGGTCGCGGGTCGGATTCCACGGTTTCCGCGGCGCTAAGTTCGGTCCCGCCAATGTCAGAATGGATGGTGACCAAGGAGGACACCGAGCTAAGGCTGGCAAGAATACGTTCTTGGGCCAATAACGGTGCTTCCAGCCCATTGCCAATGATTGATGCGAGGCGGTGATGTTCCGGTTTAAGTTCGATGGCTTTCAAGCGGGTAAGCCCATCCTTGGTAATGACAACTTTTTGGTCTTCTGTCAGCTCGGGCCAAAAGCTGATGTGTACCTGTTCAGATTCTGGGATTTTCTTGACGCGCAATTCAGGTTCGGCAGTCACTAATTCCAATGCAACCCCGCTGTCTTTCCAAAACAGGTTGGTGTGTCCGGCCAAAGCCAGCCAGCCCCGCTCACTTAATTGGTAGGTGTTATTCCATCGGTCAATGGAGATATGGTTGATGGCACGGGCATCTTGCTCGATCAGTCCGGTAATGTCAGTGGAATTTTCGCGCAGCCGTTTGAACGACACGGCCTTGCCTTTGCTCCATCCCCCTTTGGCATTGCGGGTCTGTTCCTTGACTTCGACTTTGTAACCGACTGAATGCTCATAATCGGGAGTGACATACCAAGCCAATCTGGTTTCAACCGGAATTTTTTCCTTGGTAATCTTCGGTTTTGATGCCGTGTTGGATATGGCTTTTAACGCACGTTCCCAGAGTTCTTCACGCTGAATTCGGTGAAGTAACAGTTTGCAGCCCATGCGGGTTTCAAATTCCACCATCTGATTTTGGTGATCAACGGCAGCAGGGTCAGTTTTGGCAATGAATGCGGACATTTCCGCCGCCAACCAATCAAAGCCGTTGGCCTTAACCCGATCAAAATAGCGCTTCATGTCAGGCAGGTAAGCCGTCAGTGCTTTCCCCGGCTCATATCGGGCCAGTACCAGCAAGCCCATCAAGAAAGACCAAGGCTGATGGCTGGTAAATTTTAATTGCTCATGCACTTTTGGCAAAATCGCCTTCTCAGCCAGCTCCATCATGGGTACCCATCCCAACAATTCAAACCCAGAGCGGAAATGGACATTATCCATGCCATGTACCATCAGTTTACTGGCATCCTCCATATCGCCAGGCGTATTACGCTGGTATAGGGCGTATAGGTAAAACAAGCCAATAAAGCTGGGAAACAAACCCTTAATCGAGCCTTGTTCCCTGCGCAGCAATGCCAATCCTTCCTGAAAAAGTTTGATCGAAGCTTCCGTATTGCCTTGCAATAGCGTGAGCATTCCGCGCAAGCCAAGTTGAGTGGAATTGACAGAACTATTGGCTAATAAGGCATCGGCAGTCTCCCAATCTCCCCGGCAAATCAAGGTCACGGCGGCTTGAGCGATCCAAGTGTGTGGTGCGTTGGCAGATGCACAATCCTTCAACAGTAATGACAGTGCTTGCTCATCGCACCGCCAGTCTTCCATTAGAAGGGAAAGTGTGGCGGGTAGTGCTTTGACGCGGATTCCATCTGGCAACCCTGAGAACCACTCGGTATCGAAAGGATTGGAGCAGACCATCGCAAAGATAGGCGTAGGGTCCAAAAAAGATTGTATCGACGCTTGGAAATAACTGTAACGATTTTTTTCTAACATCCGGTACAGCGCGGCAATATAGGCATCATCCCGCCAATACATGCCCAAGCGTGTTTCCCGGATCAGTTCATCCTCGGTACGGAAAATAAATTCATTTTTCCCCTGTGGTTGATAGCTTTTTTGTAAGGGTGCCGCTAGATGGGCTAAGTCCGCATAAAGGTTGAAGGTGTTTTCAAGTATGCAGTGACGGGCCACCAATTCATAAATCAATGAGTTGCAACGAAGATGTTCACCATTCCAGTCTCTGCCCGAGTTCAACAGCTTCAATTTGCGCAGTTTGTTGTAGTCGATGCTTTTTAACCCGGAGGATCCTAAAGTTTTGCGCAAAGCGGTTGATATTTGCGTCTTATTCAACGGCATCCAGTTGATTGCCAGCAACTTGACAACCGCTTTGTCCGGGTTTTGAAGGAGTTGGAAAGCCTTGAACAAGGCTTGACGTTCTTGCTCGGCTGGGTCGGAAACAGAACTGGAATTTGTGTTCATAATTCACGAGTTGAGCTAAAGTGAATGTCCGGCCAACGTTCCTCGGTCAGGGAGAGGTTGACCCGACTGGAAGCTAAGTAAACCAAGTATCCACTGCCATCCTCGGCGAGATGGTCAAACGCTTTTTTCCTGAAATCTTCCAGCTTTTTGGGTTCATCGCAAGTCACCCAACGGGCGGTGGTGACGGAAACGTTATCATAGACACATTCAACGTTATATTCGGATTTCAAACGGAAGGCAGTTACGTCAAATTGCAGAATCCCCACCGCTCCCAATATCAAATCGTTATTTCTCAAAGGTTTGAACAACTGTGTGGCACCTTCTTCGGTCAATTGCTGCAATCCTTTTTGAAGCGCCTTGGCGCGTAAGGGGTCTCTGAGTACCACACGGCGGAAGAGTTCAGGCGCAAAATAGGGTACGCCTTCGTATTTAAGGCGCTCGCCCTCGGTGAATGTATCCCCCACTTGTATCGTCCCATGATTGTGCAGGCCAATGATATCGCCAGCATAGGCTTCCTCCACGTTCTTGCGGCTATCAGCCTGAAAGGTGATGGCATTGGCAATTTGGACTTGCTTGCCGGTGCGGACATGATAAATTTTCATGCCTTTGTCGTATTTGCCTGAGCAAATGCGGAGGAAGGCAATGCGATCACGATGTGCTGGGTCCATGTTAGCCTGAATCTTGAACACAAATCCGCTAAAACTTTCGTCCACGGCATCCACAAGGCGTTCCACGGCTTGTCGTGGTTTGGGTGGCGGTGCAAAGTCTGCAAACGCATCAAGCAATTCCAGTACGCCAAAGTTGTTGATTGCCGAGCCGAAAAACACCGGGGTTTGCTTGCCTGATTGATAGTCTTCCAAGCTAAACTCATGGCTTGCGCCCCTGACCAACTCAATATCCAAACGCAATTCGTCCGCCATGTCCCCCAACACGTCGTCCAATTTAGGGTTGTCGATCCCCTCAATCACTTCGCCTTTGACGATTTTATCGCCGTGTGAAGGGCTAAACAGATGCACCGAATCATCAATCAGGTTATAAACCCCTTTGAAACGTTTCCCCATACCGATAGGCCAAGTCATTGGGGTGCATTGAATTTTCAGTACGTCTTCGATTTCATCTAGCAAATCGACCGGTTCTCGGCCTTCACGGTCGAGTTTGTTGATGAACGTAATGATGGGGGTATCTCGAAGACGGCACACCTCCATCAACTTGACGGTGCGATCTTCAACACCTTTGGCGCTATCGATGACCATCAGGGCGGAATCCACAGCAGTCAATGTCCGGTAAGTGTCCTCTGAAAAATCCTCATGGCCCGGCGTATCCAGCAAATTGAGAATGCAATCCTTATGCTCAAATTGCATCACCGATGTGGTGACTGATATTCCACGCTGCTTTTCCATTTCCATCCAGTCGGATGTGGCGTGACGCGCAGCTTTCCGGCTTTTGACCGACCCGGCTAACTGGATGGCACCGCCAAAAAGGAGTAATTTTTCAGTCAGGGTGGTTTTACCCGCGTCGGGATGGGAGATAATGGCGAAGGTACGCCGACGATTCAATTCGTTGAGCAGATCAGTCATGTAAGGAACACTAGATGGCAAATTTTCCTATTATACCGAACCCTTATGCTTTAAGGTTGTACAGACTTGATTTCATGCCCTTCTAAAATCGATAAAGCAAATGAAAAACCGGAAGGCTAAGCTAATTGTAGAACCATAAGTTTGACAAGAAAGCAATCTATACATTTTTATGCACTTGACGCACAATTTACCCTGAACTTTTCTGCAAAATATCCGCCAAACCATGCGAAGACTTGAGTCCACAGGGTCACCGATCAGATAAACTGGGTACGAAACCCGGTATTTTGGTGTCCATTGAACCAACCCCAGAGGAAAGACATGCCAAACACATTCCAAGAAAAAATTGCCAAGCTACCTAAAGTTTGGTCCGTGGTGCTTTTAATCCTATTCATTGTAGCCCTGTATGTATTGCTACAAAAAGTCATCATGCCCGGCGTGATGACTGTGGTTCAATCTAATTTTTTCTTTGAACAGGAAGAGGAACAAGAAGAATTAGGGAAAATCAGTAACGCAAGAAGCGACCAAGCTTTTATTCAATGCAAAAACGTGATGAAAGCGGACAAACACGTCCCTGAAACCTCTGAGTTTTCCACCAAGGATTACGAGGCTTGGGCTTTGGGCGGTAGAACCTACCTGATTCGTTCCACAGTCGTCATCACTTCGCCAGAGCAATCCGCTGTCGAAAGGAAGTATGCCTGCAAAATTAAATACAATGGGGGCGAGATGAATGATATGAAAAGTTGGGACATTCTAGGCGTTGATTTCAACGAACCATCATAAAGAATAATCTGAAAATAATTGAGAGATGTTCAGTTGGACTGTTCGGCCTTTACCGTCCGGTAAAGGCCAGACGTTTGGATCATATCTAACACCGAATCGGGCAATAAATAGCGCGCACTTTTACCGTGCGCAATGATATTCCTGATTAAGGAAGCTGAGATAGCCAATTGGGATACGTTCAGAAAAACTATTTTTCCAAAAGGGTTGTCATGCAAATCAGTTGGTTTTTCCACCCGCCTTTTTAGCAAAATCTCTGAAAGTTCGTTGTCAAAAGCAATGTCCGGCGAGTCTGGCCGCCGCATGATCGCAAGATTTGCGAGATTGAACAATTCTCGCCAACAATGCCATTTTGGTAGCGAGGCAAAGGCATCATATCCAAGAATCAGGCAGATTGGACGGTCGGCCACTTCTTCGCGCAATGAAGCCAAGGTGTCTACCATATAGGAAGGGCCTTCTCGATCCAACTCACGCCGATCAATTGAAAAACCAGTTTCTGCGTCTAGTAAAGCCAATTTCAGCATCATAAGCCGTTGCTCTGAATTGGCTTGGGGTTGATTTCGGTGGGGGGGTATGTGGCAGGGGATAAAGCGAAGCTCGGTAAAACCGATTGATTCCTTAACTTCTAAAGCTGTCCGTAAATGTCCAAAGTGGACGGGATCAAATGTGCCGCCAAAGATACCCAACATTTTTCGGCCATGAATATTCAGGCGAACGAACTTTCAGGTGAGTTGCGGCCTCCGTTAAAACCATTGTCCATGCAGAATTGGATGAAATGCTGCAATGCTAAAATAGCATCCTCTTTGCAAAGGTAAGGGCCACCGACACCCTCACGCGCACGGTAGAACCATTCTTCTTCCCCAAAGTGATTGGCCTCACCTTGAAAAATTCGATCATTGATGTTTGACATAGCGTTTAACCGAAAACAAACCAAAAAGTTGCACTTGATGGCGTAGAAGTTGATATAAAAAATGGCTTAAATTGGATTAAAATTATACATGAATCCGTTTTTTCTGTCGTTCACAATCTGGAAAAATTAACATTCAATGACAGTAGGGAATTATTATAAGCAATGAGGCAATGAATAATCAAATTTTTTCTGCCCTCTTTAATTCAATGCCTCAAATTTATCAGCGTTTCACAGGGGCATGTTTTGTTCATTCTTGCTATAGTAAACAATGCCAACTGGGGCATTCCAGGAATTTGTTTTGGAGAAAATTCGATGTCGGAAAATCGTATCTTATTGGTGGAAGACGAAATTATTTTTGCAGAGATTATCGAAGAGGTGCTTACCGATGCAGGGTTTACGTTAAGGCATGCCGTGGATGGGCAGGCCGCTTGGGAAATTCTTGATGGTGGTGACATAGCTTTTGATGCAATTCTTTTGGATCGGCTCATGCCACGCATGAATGGCATCGAATTTTTGAAGAAAATCAAAACGAACCCGAGACTTGATCAAATACCTGTCATCATGGAAACGGGCGCAGGTGATTCAGTGAGTATCCAAGAAGGCTTGAATGCAGGCGCCTACTATTATCTGATCAAACCGTTTGAACCTAAGGTATTGTTAAGTATTGTCGGTGCAGCGATCACTCAATATCGGGAATATTTGTCCATGCAGGAAAGCGTCAAGCTGGCTGAGCGCCCTTTTGCATTCTTGGATAGCGGAGTCTTTCATTTCAAAACTTTGGACGAAGGCTGTTTATTGGCGGATTTTTTTGCACATGCCTGCCCCAAACCCGATAAGGCTATCCTTGGGTTAAGGGAGTTGTTGATCAATGCGGTTGAACATGGCAATTTAGGCATCTCATATCATGAGAAAGGCGATCTAATCAATAACGATCAGATTAACCAAGAAATCGCAAGGCGTTTGGATATGGAGGAGAATCGTGACAAATATGTGGAAGTTGTATTTGAACGCAAGGCAGATGCCTTGATCTTTACTATCCGAGATCAAGGCGAAGGCTTTGATTGGGAGCGATACTTGGATTTCGACGCTGAGCGCGTGTTCGACCCTAACGGTAGAGGTATTGCCATGGCGCGCACGACCACTTTTGATGAAGTAGAGTACCTAGGTAACGGCAATACGGTGGTTGCCACCGTGAAAATTCAACCTACAACCTAATCCATAGCCTGTTATCACAAATAGCATGACAGCGAAAGACAATGCCGGTTCTTCAGATTTGTCTCTAACTCCCTCCAAACAAAGGCCGGAGTCTTCATCAATCTGGTTCCGTATAAAATGGCTTGCCCTGTTATTGATCCCTGCCTTATTCCTTGGGGGAATCGGTGGTTTTGCTTTCTTGAAAGCAAGGCAATCGATCAAGCAAGAAGTGCAGCAAAGCCTTACCAATTTAGCCGAACAAAAAAGCCGGCAGATCGAACTATGGCTGTCCAATTTCAATGAAGATGCCGTACTTTTTTGCGATAGGACACCGTTAGCCCGCATGGTGGAGAAATGGCTTCAGGGCGGGAAACGAGACGCTGAAGCTGAAAGGGTAGTTCGAATGCGCTTGGAGCAGATTCGATCAAACCGACACTATAGCAGCGTGGTGGTGTTTGACCCACAAGGTTCGCCTGTGATGGTTTCAGGCGATAAGGATATTCATGAACATCAAGGACTGGCAATAGAAGTTATTCAACAAGGAAAGCCAAAATTTATTGATTTGCACAAAAATACCGACGGACCAATTGATCTGGGCATACTCTCCCCCTTAACAAGCGAATCCGGCCAGGTTGTTGGTGCTTTGTACTTGGCATCCAATTCCGAAGATTACTTGTTCCCACTGTTAAGCTCCAAGCCAGTCCCCCATACCACCGAAGAAACCATTCTGGTCAGGCAAGCGGGCGACTCTATAGAATATGTCAGCCCGTTACCTTTAGTTAATATTCCCGCATTGGCTAAACGAGTGCCATTGGACACTCCTCGTTTACCTGCGGCTTCGGCAATACGCGGGGTGCGGGGAATATTTGAAAATGGTTTGGATTACCGGGGCAAGGAGGTGTTGTCCTATATCGTTTCCGTAAAAGGAACGCCGTGGTTGCTGGAGGCTAAAATTGATAATGACGAGGCTTACGCAAGGATTCATCGTTTAGGTTGGTACTCTGGAGCCAGTTTCCTCTTTGCGCTGGTTTTATTTTACTTAATTGCTTGGCTGGTTTGGCGTAACCAAAGTTTAAATCACCAATTGGCAATGGAAGATACCCTGCGTAAAAGCGAAACCCGCTACCGATTGCTTACCGAAACTATGCGAGATGTCATTTGGGTCATGGATATCCAAACCCAGTATTTTACTTATATCAGTCCCTCAGTGGAGAAATTGCGAGGGTATAGTCTTGAAGAAATATTATCGTTGCCTGCTTTAGTCGGTTTTCCTGACAGTACAAAAGCGCATATCGAGGGATTGATTCAAGAACGGATACTGTCGTTTATTGCTGGGGAAATTGGAAGCGATGACTATTTCACTATTGAATTTGAAATGCCTCGCAAGGATGGTTCCGCTGTGTGGGTTGAGAGTGTAAGCCAATGTCGATTCAATGAACTGACCCAGCAGGTGGAAATATTCGGCATGACCCGGGATATATCAGAGCGAAAGCGAGCCATTGATAATTTGCAAGAAAGTGAGGCGCGTTATCGCGCAATTGTTGACAATGCCCCTTTAACTATACTGGCAGTTCAGGATGGTCGTTATATGTTTGCCAACCCGGCGGCGGCAAACTTGGCAGGGTATGACGTGCAGGAATTAATAGGCATGGTCGCAATGAATACTATACACCCAGATTCAATGCAAAACGTGAATGATAGGGTGCTTCGGTTGGGCCATGGTTTAGCCAATAGCCCTGTCGAAATGAAATTGTTGCGCAAAGATGGCTCGACAGTCGTCACTGAATCCATCTCTGTGCCGGTAATGTTGGATGGCAAAATGACCTTTCTTATCATGGGTCAAGATATAACCGAGCGTAAGCGAATCAAAGATGAACTAAAAATCCTCAATCATCAGCTTGAACAAAAGGTTGAAGAGCGCACCCAAGAATTGCAGTCTGTGACCCAAACCGCAAGCGATGGATTATTGATTGTTAATCTAAAAGCTCAAATTATCAAAGTAAACCCAGCCGTCTGCAAACTATTGGGATATTCCGAAGAAGAATTATTGGCTATGACCATCGCCGATATAGAGGCGAATGAAAATGCCAGTGAAGTGGATGCCCATATTCAAGAAATCAAGCGTAAAGGTTCTGATTTTTTCCAATCGAAACTCCACGGTAAAGATGGCAAAACCATTGATGTGGAAGTGAGCGTCAATTATCACGAGCAGCAGGGAGGGGTTGTCATTTCGTTCGTTCGAGATATTTCCCGTCGTTTGATGCTGGAAGATGACTTTAAACAAACCTTGGAACGCTTATCGTTGGCGACCACAGTGGCAGGTATTGGGGTTTGGGATTGGCAGGCACAACAAAATGAACAAATATGGGACGAGCGCATGTACGCACTCTATGGCTTAAACCCTGACAATTTCCGAAATACCTATCAAGCATGGTTAAACGCTATTCATCCTGAAGATAGGGAAAGGACAGAGCATACTATTTGGAATGCGCAAAAAGTACAAGATGAATTCAGAACACAATTCCGCATTGTTTGGCCAGACGGGACCGTCCGGCATATTGAGGATGTAGGTAGGTTTTTTCGCGATGAAAAGAGTGAATTAACCCGAGTGGTGGGGGTAAATATGGATATTACCGACAGGGTTTTGTTTGAAGAAGAAATGGCTGAAAAAGAGTCTCGCTGGTTGGTGGCTTTGGAAAGTCACGACATGGGTGTTTGGGACTGGCAAATAGAAACCGGTAAAGTCTATCGTTCACCACGCTGGAAATCCATGCTGGGTTATGACGAAAACGACCTTGGTAGCGATATCAATGAACGGGAAGCTTTGGTCTATCCCGAGGATCTGCCCACTATGTTGACGAATTTGGAAGACTATTTTCAAGGCAAGTCGTCACATTATCAGCTCCAATATCGCATACTTCACAAAGACGGCAAATACCGCTGGATATACTCAAGCGGCAAGGTGGTTGAATGGTCGGCTAACGGCAAGCCTTTGCGCATGATTGGGACGCACACCGATATTGACGAACAGAAGCGCACTGAAATTGAAAACCAGAGGCTGGTTTCCGTTTTAAAGGAAAGTGAGGAAACTTTCCGTCGGCTTTTTCAAGACTCCCTAGACCCAGTATTACTCATGGAAGGTGTTCGATTTGTCGAGTGCAATCAGGCCGCATTAGATTTACTAGGCATGACCTATGAAAAATTTGTCGACATATCCCCCAGCCAAATCTCACCCGAACTTCAAGATAATGGTAGAACAAGCTCAGAAATGGCTGATTCAATTATCAGTGCTGTTGCGAATGGTGAAGGGAGGCGATTCGACTGGCATCATATTCGTAATGATGGTTCAAGCTTCTATGTGGAGGTCTCGCTGACTCCCATCACCCTCAGCGGCAAACAATTAATCCATTGCTCTTGGCGTGACATCACCGAACGCAAGCGTATTCAAGATGCGCTTAGGGTGAGTCAGGCACGGTTGAAATTTGCATTGGAAAACAGCCAAATCGGTGCATGGGAGATGAGTCTTCAAGATTACACCACCGAGCGCACGCCTATCCATGACCGTATTTATGGCTATGAGACTATGTTGGAAGAATGGACCTATGACATATTTCTAAAACACGTTCATCCCGATGACCGTCCAGAGGTGGATCGAGTATTCCGAGCTGCTGAGGCGAACAAGCAAGACTGGAAATTTGAGTTCCGCATTCTACGGGCCGACGGGGAAGTTCGCTGGATATATGCCGCAGGGGGGCATTTAATCAACAAGGAGGGCAACTGCGAAGAAGTATCGGGCATCGTGCAGGATATTACCGAACGCAAAATTGCCACCGAAAAGCTTGCCAAGGCAAAAGAGGAAGCCGAAGCGGCCAATCAGGCAAAAAGTACGTTCTTGGCGAATATGAGCCACGAAATACGCACACCGCTGAACGGAATTTTGGGCAAGGCCCAACTGATTCAAACCCAGGAACTGGATGAGAAGATCAAGCGGCAAATCCAATCCATCACCGAATCCGCTCGGCATTTGCTATCTATTGTCAACGATATTTTAGATATTTCAAAAATTGAAGCAGGCAAGCTCAATTTGGAAAGGACTGATTTTGTATTAAGGGAGAAAATCGAGGGTGTTCTGTACTCGCTTGCCGATAGGGCCGATTCTTTGGGTGTGAAACTGGGTTTTGTCATTGATTCTGAACTTCCCGAAATACTTAGGGGCGACAAGAAACGGATAAGGCAGATACTTTTCAACTTGGTGGGCAATGCGGTTAAATTCACCGAACAAGGATCTGTGACTGTCAGGGTGTTTCGTTTGGAGCCGGGAGATGAAAATTTCCAAGTCCGGTTTGAGGTTCAGGATACTGGTTTGGGGATTTCACCCGATGATCAGAAACGCTTGTTTAATTTGTTTGAACAGGTGGATAATCAAAAAACACGCCATTTTGGCGGAACTGGATTGGGTCTGGCCATTTGTAAGCGCTTGGTGGAACAGATGGGCGGAAGCATAGGCGTCGATAGCAAGCCGGGACAAGGAAGCCTTTTCTGGTTCAAGATACCGTTAAGCAGGGGAACAGTCACTGGAATTGATCCTACCGATACCGGTTCAACCGAAGAATTGGCTCGTGAACTTATTCAAAAACATGCTCACGCACGCGTGTTGATGGTTGAAGATAACGAGATAAATCAGGAAATTGCCATGGAAATGATACAGAATGCAGGAATTGCTGTGGATTTGGCTAGAAACGGCAGGGAAGCAGTCGATATGGCTGCAACTAAGCAATACGATCTCGTTTTGATGGACATTCATATGCCAGTCATGGATGGTTTGGAGGCGACACAGAAAATTCGAAGTTTGCCAAACTATGTTGATTCCCCCATTTTGGCGCTTACCGCCAATGCCTTCAAGGAGGATATTGCCTATTTTCTCAGCCATGGCATGAACGGTCACATTGCCAAACCCATCATCATGAAAAATTTGTACGACGCTATGCTTACTTGGCTCAACGGGGCGCCGTCTGCTTTACCGCATCAAGAGCCGTCCGCACCTTTGCCAAAGTCCGACCTTATGGCAGGTTTTGATGCCATTCCCGGCATGGATACCCAAGTAGGCTTGACTTGCCTAGGGGGGAAAGCAGCCAGTTACACTAAGATGCTGGTCAAGTTTGCGGACAGGCAGCAGGCTGAGATGTCCGAATTGCGCCAATCACTGGCGGTTGGCGATCTGATTACGGCTAAGCGGATTGCCCATACATTGAAAGGCTTGGCTGGCACCTTGGGCGCAATGCATTTACAGTCTAGCGCCCAAGCACTGGATTTTGCCATCCGTGACCATCAAGGACAGGATGAAATCAGCCGATTAAGTGAAATTGTGATGGCTGAATATTCGACCTTGTCCGAGGCTATCATGGCGATAATGGATGGGCCACAAGCCTAAGGCCATCATTCATACCTATCCTCTGGCGTAGTTTTCATGAAGGGGCTTGTTGGCCGTTGCATACCGATAATACAAAAATAAAAATAGTTGGGTTCCAAAGATCAAATTTGCCATCAACAAATGCACCGGCTGGACGATTGCCGGGAAGCCTAGCCGGTCCAAGCTGACGCCCGAAAGGATGGCGGTCACTACCAGTGCCGCCAATACCAAACCAAAGCGGTAAAAGAGACTGCCGACCGCTATGGATTGATAGATTTTCCATACTAGCCAAAGATTGGTGAGCAGGATGAGGGAGGAAAACGAACGATGAATGTAGAAAATGATCGGGAAGCTTTCCCGCCAGAGATTTCGGTCGCCGCCGTCGCCATGCACTAATTGTTGGAAGATCAAGGGGTCCATGGCTTGCCGAATTTGTGTACCCATCGCAATCTGCAATAAACTCATGCCGATGGCGACTTTCAACACCAAGCCAAAATTCGTTGGCAGTCTGCCGGCATCCAAGTTGCCCAAGTTGTGTTTTTGAGACCGGGCAATGGTATAGATCAACAGAATGACAATAGCGAAGGCTATCAGCATGTGCGCCGTGATGACCCAAGGATTCAAATGGTTTGCCACCACCCTGGCTCCCAGCCAGGCTTGAAAGCCGATTAATAGGAACACCGCAAACGCGACATAAAATACTGCCGGGTCCGCTTTTCGATAGTGGCGTGAAGCCAATAATGTCAGAAACACTAGGATGCCAGTGGTCGCGCCCACCAGACGGTTGACATACTCGGTCCAGGTCTTGACTGAATTGAAGCGGGTGTCCGCATACCCGCGTTCGGCGTATATCTCATGATAGTTTGCGGGCAATTGTGACTCGCTAGTGGGCGGTATCAACTGACCAAAACACTTCGGCCAGTCTGGGCAGCCCATTCCAGAGCCGGATGCACGGACGATTCCGCCGGCTAGAATGACAAGATAGACGGCGATGAGCGTCATCACACTGATTCGGAGGAAACGGGCGTTTAAGATGGGATCAATCATGGTAATGGGGGTAGGTGTTTCGCTAAAATTGCATAGCATATCATTGCAGAAACCAATCGTGCAGGGCAGTGGCTGATATAAACTTGAGCAATTGCCACTATTTGCTCACAATATTCAACAATCAATCTTTAACCAATGCTTAGGTGGAGCTATGACTATCCAAACCCGTCACATCGAATATCAACACGACAACGTTTTATTGGAAGCTGTTTTGGCATGGGATGACTCATCCATGACACCCAGACCGGCGGTGATGGTGTCACATGCTTGGGGCGGTCGCGACGAATTCGCCATCAATAAGGCTTGTGCTTTGGCCGATTTGGGTTATGTCGGCTTTGCCTTAGACTTATATGGCAAAGGTGTTTTAGGCTCGGGACCGGAAGAAAATGCCAAGTTGATGGGTCCTTTCATGGAAAACCGCGCATTGCTGCAATCCCGAATGACGGCGGCATTGGAAACGGTAAAAAAACAGCCGGAAGTTGATGATGGGCGCATCGCTGCGATTGGCTTTTGCTTTGGCGGGCTATGCGTTCTGGATTTGGCACGCAGTGGGGCATCACTCAAAGGAGTGGTGAGTTTTCACGGATTGCTTGCAGCCCCCGGTAATATCACAGATAAGACTATCTCGGCCAAAGTCTTGGTGTTGCATGGTTACGACGATCCGATGGCAACGCCGGAACAGTTGCTGGCATTGGCCGACGAATTGACACAGGCGGAAGCGGATTGGCAAATACACGCCTATGGCGGTACGGTCCACGCATTCACCAACCCCAAGGCCAACGATCCTGGCTTTGGCACGGTCTACAAAGACATCGCAAACACAAGGTCTTGGCAAAGTATGGGGAATTTCCTTGAAGAAGTGTTAAAATAGCCCTTATTTTCTTACTTCCTGCTCGCCATTAGAATAACAACCCATGGATATGAAATTTTTGGATTTTGAACAATCCATTGCTGAACTTGAGGCAAAGATCGAGGAGCTTCGCCATGTCGGTTTCGACACTGAGATTAATATCTCAGATGAAATCAGCCGGCTGGAGGATAAAAGCCGGAAATTGACCGAATCCATCTTCTCGGGCCTATCCGCTTGGCAAATTTCCCAATTGTCCCGGCACCCACAGAGACCCTATACCCAAGATTATTTGGACAATATTTTCGAGGGCTTCCATGAGTTGCATGGTGACAGGGCATTTGCCGACGACCCGGCCATTATTGGTGGGCTAGGTCGCTTGGATGGCTTGCCGGTGATGGTGATCGGACATCAGAAAGGCCGGGATACCAAGGAAAAAATCTATCGAAATTTTGGCATGCCCCGGCCTGAAGGCTATCGCAAAGCCCTGCGTCTGATGAAAATGGCGGAGCGTTTCCATCTGCCCATCATTTGCTTGATCGACACCCCCGGCGCTTATCCCGGCATAGGTGCTGAGGAACGAGGGCAAAGCGAAGCCATTGCCCGCAATTTGTTTGAGATGTCGAAGCTTCGAACTCCCATTGTTTGCACTGTCATTGGCGAAGGCGGCTCCGGTGGGGCGCTTGCCATCGGTGTGGGTGACCGTTTGCTGATGCTGCAATACAGCACCTATTCAGTGATTTCGCCGGAAGGCTGTGCCTCTATCTTGTGGAAAAGTGCAGAAAAAGCCGAACTGGCCGCCGAAGCCATGGCGATTACCTCCAAGCGTTTGATGGAATTAAAGATGATTGATCAAATCATCCCGGAACCAGTGGGTGGCGCACATCGTGACCGCAAAGCCATGGCGGAAAACCTCAAAGCCGGCTTGAAGAAAAACTTAGATGATCTGAGTTTGTTGTCTATGGATACCTTAATCGAAAGACGGTATCAACGGCTGATGCAATATGGGGTTTATGAGGAATATCCTGCTTAAATCATGAAGATCAAGCGGCTCGATATTGAAGGGTTCCGTTCGCTCCGCAAAGTCAGTTGGGAACCCGGCGATTTGAATGTGGTGATTGGGCCGAATGGTTCGGGC
>CAIWDB010000235.1 GCA_903911305.1 uncultured Methylococcaceae bacterium
ATGAATATATGCAACATGTAGGAGCGGGCCACGCCCGCGATAAATAGCCTATTTTTGAAGACTTGGCCCAAACAATCGCGGGCATGGCCCGCTCCTACGGATCAAATAAAGTAATCAATTGATATTGAAAACGCTGTAATGGAACATTAGACTTATCAGAAGTATCTGAATACAAAGATATGAAATGCGGATGGTATTTAAAGAATTCTGACACAGTTTCTGAACTTGATGAATTGCTATTACCAAAATTGTTTAATGAATTATTATTAACAAATGATCCTACAAAATTTGAAGATTATACACATAATGCATTACGATTATTAGGCATTCATCGTGCATACAAACTACCACAATTCGATCAAGCAGGAAAAGCTGATGGTTTTTTTACATTAGGCAATCTTGCGGTAATCTATGACTGCACACTTAAATCTAAGTACAAAGAATTTAAAAAACAGCAAATTGATAATTATTGTCTACAATTTACTAAAGGATCACTTCAAATTAATACTAACCATATGGAACTAGTGAGTAATAAACAACAACAAGTCTGGATAATAACGAGGGGGCAATCTAAAATATTAGAACATTTCGGCCATACTACAATTGTTAAGGTAAAGGAAATTTCGGTTGAAGATTTAAAGAAGCTATTTTTAGATAGACTTTATGATTGCAAAAGTATAACTGAAGACAAGCTTGAAAGCTTATTAATAAACTTAGGGGAAACATGACTTACAATCCTAATATATGCCCTAGTATTTTTAGTTTGAATATCTCAACCTAGTTCTCTTAACTTATGCCCATTCAATGAACTTCGTACTAAATTAATGCGCATCATAGCCTTAAGCAGACTTCGTGAGTTTTGGCAAAAACATCCCCGAGCCGAAATACCTTTGCAGACATGGTATGCTGAGGCAAGTCGGGTTGTTTGGCAAAGCCCTTCCGACATCAAGCGAGTTTATCGAAATGCTAGTTTTTTGGCAAATAACCGAGTTGTATTCAACATCAAGGGCAATGATTACCGCTTGGTGGTTGCTATCCATTATAATCGTGGTTTGATTTTTATCCGTTTTGTCGGTACTCATGCAGAGTATGATCGCATTGATGCCATTGAAATATGAGGTCTTATGTAGATGCTTAAACCCCTACGCAACGAAGCCGATTACCGTACCGCATTGGCAGAGGCCGAGCGTTTATGGGATGCGCCTGAAGGCAGTCCAGAGGCAGACAATTTGGAACTGTTGGCTTTACTCATTGAAGATTATGAATCCAAACATTATCCAATAGCCGACCCAGACCCGATAGATTTTCTTATCCATGCGATTGAGGCACGGGGTATGAAAACAGAAGATTTGAAACCCTATATCGGCGGAAAAATAGACGATGTATTGAATCGTGTCCATCCATTATCATTGGAGATGATTCAAAACTTGACCCAAGGGTTACATTTACCTGCTGAAGTATTGATACGGCGCTATCCTTTGAAGGATGTAGCTTGATTATTTGGAAAGGGCAAGTTATGAAAGTCAGAGGCTTCGCCGCCATTTGATCGTCCCTCCTATCCCAATACTGTTGACACAGGTTTTCTTCGTCGTTTCGACAGGGAGTGCCGGAGCCTAGGCTCAAGGGTTGTTCGGAACTCTAAACATCCATCTGGATTCCGGCAGTCCATGCCGGAATGACGGCTTAAATCAACAGCATTGCCTCCTAATCCCACCCTGTTGGGAGGAACTAATTGAACAGCATTGCAATTAAACACCTCTCCCCCTAAACCACCCCGCAATACTGTATCGCTTGTGCTGGGTAATGGCGACTTCATGCGGAAACACGGCGCTTTGAAAAATCACCATCGTGCCAAAATCCGGCGGGATGGTTTCCAGAAGAATGTCACCGACAGGCCCATGTATCAGCAATTCGCCGCAATGTTCGGGCAACCAATGCGGGTTCAGATAAAACACCGTGGACAACAGACGATTGCTTGTGCCTTGAAAGGCATCCAAGTGTTTGCGATAGCCGCCGCCAGTTTCGTAGACGGCAAAATGGGATTCATAGTCAAACAAACCGAGAAACAAGCGGCGGTTTAGCCCTAGGCGCAGTTGCTCCATCCATGCTAAATAGGCTGTCTCCGCCAGATCGTCCGTATGCAGCCAGCGTATGCCATCGGTACGGATTAAGCCGTCCAAAACATGATCTTTCCCGCGGCCCACACCCGCCCGTTTGCATTCGCTTGCTACCATAATCACTCGCCCACACAAGGCTACACCTAATGCAATGGGCAAGCAGTCGGCAATAATAGCGTAACCTACAGTTTCCAAGGCGTTGGCGATAAGGTCGAATGAGGCTTCGTCAGTTGGCAAGGTTTCAGTTTCGGTTATATCCATCTTTGATTGTTGCTAGCTTTGCTTATGGAAACTCAGATTTATACCCTCTCCCTAAATCCCTCTCCCGCAAGCGGGAGAGGGACTTGTGTAATCTCTCGGTTCGGTTGAACTATGTCAACAAATGCCCCCACATATCATGTTCGTCGGCTTCTTCGATTTCCACTTCGACGAATTCGCCGACTTGCAAATGGGTCGCCCCGTCAATAAAGACTTGCCCGTCGATTTCCGGGGCATCGGCACGGCTTCGACCGACCGCGCCTTCCTCAACGACTTCGTCGATCAAGATCGTTTCACGCCGTCCAACTTTGGCCTGTAAACGATCTGCGCTAATTTGTTCCTGCAATTCCATGAAACGGGCCAGACGTTCTTCTTTAATATCTTCCGGCACGGCATTAGGCAGTTGGTTGGCTGCCGCACCGTCCACTGGGGAATAGGCGAAACACCCCACCCGATCCAGTTGTGCTTGATCGAGAAAATCCAGTAAATCCTCAAAATCGTCGTCGGTTTCGCCGGGAAACCCAACGATAAACGTGCTGCGTAGGGTGATGTCCGGGCAAATGTCCCGCCAAGCCTGAATCCGTTGCAAATTGTCTTCACTGGATGCGGGGCGCTTCATCAGTTTGAGTATGTGGGGGCTGGAATGTTGGAATGGAATATCCAAATAGGGGAGGATTTTACCTTCCGCCATCAGCGGAACAATCTCATCCACGTGCGGGTAAGGATAGACATAATGCAGTCGAACCCATACGCCCAACTCACCCAAGGCTTGGGCCAAGTCTAGGAAGCGAGTTTTCAATGGACGGCCTTCCCAAAAGCTGGTGCGGTATTTCATATCCACACCATACGCGCTGGTATCCTGCGACACCACCAACAATTCTTTCACGCCGGCCTTGACTAGCCGTTCTGCTTCGCCCATGACCTCGCCTATCGGCCGGCTAACCAAGTCGCCGCGCATGGAAGGAATGATGCAGAACGTGCAACGATGGTTGCAGCCTTCCGAGATTTTCAAATAGGCGTAATGACGCGGGGTTAGTTTGATGCCCTGCGGCGGGACTAAATGTACAAACGGGTCGTGCAGCGGCGGCACATGCTCATGCACCGCGTTGACGACTTCTTCATAGGCATGTGCGCCAGTGATTTTCAATACCTGTGGATGGCGGGCGCGAATTTCGTCTTCCCTTGCACCCAAACAGCCAGTGACGATGACTTTGCCGTTTTCCGCCAAGGCTTCACCGATGGCATCGAGTGACTCTTCCACAGCGGCATCAATAAAGCCGCAGGTGTTTACCACCACCAAGTCAGCATCCCGGTAGGAAGGCGTCATATCGTAGCCTTCGGCGCGGAGTTGGGTGAGGATGCGTTCGCTGTCTACCAGTGCTTTTGGGCAACCGAGGCTAATGAAACCGATGCGAGGAGCGTTCATGATAGGTTTTAGTGGATAAATAGCTATTTTAGCTGAAATCAAGGCATTTGAAACAACGCTCGCCCCTCCCTAGCCCTTATTGCCAACCAATCAGGGAGTGCAAGGCTTGCCTTGCAAGGATTTATAAAGCGAAAGGTGAATTGCCCGTCTTAAGAAAAATCCTCCGCGCCAGGAGCATCAATTTTTGTTAAAATGAATCGCTCTACTATGCCACATGGAGTGCAGTACCATGGAGCCTAGGGCCATGCTATGTAATCATTGCCAACACCATTTCCATAATTCACACCCCAAACATGCGAACTCGCGTTAAAATCTGTGGCTTCACTCGAATTGAGGATGCCAAAGCGGCGGCTTGCCTTGGCGTGGATGCCATTGGTTTGGTGTTTTACCCATCCAGCCCCCGCCATGTGGACATTGCGAAAGCCCGATCCATCGTCGAAGCTTTGCCGCCCTTCGTGACTGTCGTGGGCTTGTTTGTGGATGAAAGCCCGCAGCGGGTGGTGGAGGTTTTGCAATCGGTTCGGATTGATTTGCTCCAGTTTCATGGCGATGAAAGCCCGGATTTCTGCAAAGCGTTTGGCAAACCCTATATCAAGGCAATTCGTATGAAAGCAGGGATAGATTTGCTCCGGATTGCGTCATACTATCGTTCTTCTTCCGGCTTGCTGCTGGACGCGGACGATCCACAGGCCAAAGGCGGGACAGGGAAAGGTTTTGACTGGGCAATGATTCCATTGGGCTGTCCGCTGCCGGTGATATTGGCCGGGGGTCTCAGCCCAAGCAATGCAAGGAATGCTTTGTGTCAGGTAAAGCCCTATGGCTTGGATGTGAGTAGCGGCGTGGAACTTGCGAAAGGTGTCAAGGATGCGGATAAAATGGCGGCGTTTATTAATGAGGTTCACAGCTTTGACCAATCTCGATTCAACTGAAACATACAATCTGCCCGACCAGCGCGGTCATTTCGGCCCATATGGTGGTGTTTTCGTCGCAGAAACGCTGATGTTACCCATTGGCGAACTGACCGAAGCCTATTACCGCTACATGAAGGACAAGGATTTCTTGGCGGAGTTGGATTACGACCTACAACATTATGTCGGACGGCCTTCACCTATTTATCATGCAGAGCGTCTTAGCCGGGAGATGGGTGGGGCGCAGATTTTCCTCAAACGCGAAGACCTGAACCACACGGGAGCGCATAAGGTCAATAACACCGTTGGGCAAGCGCTACTCGCCAAACGCATGGGCAAGACTCGCATCATCGCCGAAACCGGTGCAGGGCAACATGGCGTAGCCACGGCTACGGTTGCCGCCCGACTAGGGCTTGAATGCGTCGTTTACATGGGTTCCGTGGATGTGGCCCGGCAGGCACCTAATGTGTTAAGGATGAAACTTCTAGGCGCATCTGTCGTTCCAGTCGAATCCGGCTCCAAGACGCTGAAAGACGCGCTTAATGAGGCCATGCGCGATTGGGTGACGAATGTGGACAATACCTTTTATATCATCGGCACGGTGGCGGGTCCGCACCCTTATCCAGCCATGGTGCGTGATTTTCAAGCGGTCATAGGGCGCGAGTCCAAAGAGCAGATGATTGAGATGACAGGCCGCAACCCTGACGTGTTGGTTGCCTGTGTCGGTGGAGGTTCCAATGCCATTGGCCTGTTTTATCCTTTCATTGACGATCATGATGTGGCCATGCATGGTGTCGAGGCGGCAGGGGATGGCATCGAAACGGGCCGTCATTCTGCCCCGTTAAGCGCAGGCCGTCCGGGCGTGTTGCATGGCAACCGCACTTACTTGATGGAAGACGAGGATGGCGAAATAATAGAAACCCATTCCATCTCGGCCGGTTTGGACTATCCGGGCGTTGGCCCTGAACATGCTTGGTTGAAAGATTCCGGTCGTGCCCAGTATGTCAGTATCACCGATGACGAAGCCATGAAGGGCTTTCATGCGCTGACCAGAATGGAAGGCATCATCCCTGCGTTGGAATCCGCCCACGCCATTGCCTATGCCATGAAACTGGCCCCTACTCTAGCCAAGGATAAGACCATCCTCGTCAATTTATCGGGACGGGGTGATAAAGACATTAATACCATTGCCGCACGCGAAGGAATTTCCCTGTGAGCCGAATTACTCCAACACTTGAGAGCCTCAAGCAATCCGGGCGCAAGGCGCTAATCCCGTTTATCACAGCGGGGGACCCCAATCCGGCTTTCACCGTACCCGCCATGCATGCCATGGTCAAAGCCGGTGTGAACATCATCGAACTGGGGGTTCCTTTTTCCGACCCTATGGCCGACGGACCGGTCATCCAACGGGCTAGCGAACGCGCTTTGGCACACAAGATGAGTCTGCGCAAAGTGCTTGAACTGGTCAGGGAGTTCCGTCAACAAGACAATGTTACGCCGGTCGTGTTGATGGGTTACTTGAACCCGGTGGAATCCATGGGCTATCAAAACTTTGTGGACAAGGCGAAGGAAGTCGGCGTCGATGGCATCCTTACCGTGGACATGCCGCCGGAAGAGTCGTCGGAGTTGTTGCCCATGCTAGATCAGGCAGGCATAGACCCGATTTTTCTGCTGGCACCGAACAGCACCGATGAGCGCATCGCAAAAATGGGTCAACTTGGCCGCGGATACCTGTATTATGTG
Source organism: uncultured Methylococcaceae bacterium (assembly GCA_903911305.1). Taxonomy (GTDB): domain Bacteria; phylum Pseudomonadota; class Gammaproteobacteria; order Methylococcales; family Methylococcaceae; genus Methylumidiphilus. The sequence continues at coordinate 6,453 of CAIWDB010000235.1, forward strand.
TCACTTAAAGGTGTGACTGGAGCCTCGCATTTAAACCTTGACGATGTCGAGCGAAAAATCAAAGATATTCGCAGACTGGCCAGTTTGCCCATAGAAATCGGTTTTGGAGTTAAAAACGCGGAGACGGCTGCCGCGGTATCCAAACTAGGTGACGGTGTGGTAGTTGGCAGCGCCTTGGTCGGCAAGATCGAAGCGGCAGGGGAAGACACTGATCAAGCCTTGCGGCAAATCACCGATTTATTGCGTTCCATGCGAGCATCGCTTGATGCCTAAACAAACCTACGGAGACTAAAGTGAGTAGTTGGTTTCATAAGAAGGTATTGTCAAAAATACGCACCGATGCATCCACGAAAAGTGTCGTGCCTGAGGGCTTATGGTGTAAATGTGACGTGTGCAGCGCCATCCTCTATCGTGCTGAAGTTGAGCGAAACCTGGATGTATGCCCTAAATGCAGCTATCACATGCGCATCCCTGCACGAAAACGTATCTATTCCTTCTTGGACCCCGAAAACCTAATCGAGGTGGCAAATCAGCTCAGCCCACTTGACCCTCTAAAATTCAAGGACAGTAAAAAATATAAAGACAGATTGTCGCAGGCTCAAAAGCAAACAGGAGAAAGGGATGCCCTCATCGTGATCCATGGACAACTGAAAGGGCGGCCACTGGTGGCGGCGGTTTTCAACTTTGAATTTATGGCGGGTTCCATGGGTTCTGTGGTTGGCGAGGGATTCGTGCGTGGCGTTAATATTTGCCTAGAGCAGAAAATACCGTTGGTATGCTTCTCAGCCAGTGGCGGGGCGCGAATGCAAGAATCCTTGCTGTCTTTATTCCAAATGGCGAAGACCAGTGCAGCCTTGGCGAGAATGGCCGATGTCGGCATCCCGTTCATTTCCGTAATGACTGACCCAACCATGGGTGGGGTTTCCGCCAGCTTGGCCATGTTGGGCGATATCAATATCGGTGAACCCGGCGCACTAATCGGTTTTGCCGGTCCCCGTGTGATTGAGCAAACGGTGCGCGAAAAACTACCGGAAGGGTTTCAGCGTAGCGAATTCCTGCTGGAACATGGTGCCATTGACATGATTATCGACCGGCGGGAGATGCGCGATAAGATTGCCGACTTGTTGGATATGTTGGCGACAGTGGGGAATCCTCTGGTCACAGCATCGGACACGGCAGTGTCTTCCTAAAGGACGCTTGACATCAGCCCCCCGATTCACTTTGACAAGCTGGAAGACTGGCTGGCTTGGCAGGAAACTTTACATCCCAAAGCCATTGATCTTGGTTTGGCGCGTGTACGCTCAGTTTACGAATCTTTATTGCCTTGCGCACCAACGCCCTTTACACTGACCGTTGCTGGCACAAATGGCAAAGGTTCTAGCGTAGCCCTATTGGATTCCATTTTGCGGGCAGAAGGGTATCGTGTCGGAGCCTATACCTCACCGCATTTGCTTCGTTATAACGAACGCATCAGGATAAATGGCGAGCCAGCGGAAGATGCCGCCATCTGCGAGGCATTTACTCGTATAGAGCGCGCTAGGAATGGTGTCAGCTTAAGTTTTTTTGAATTTGGCACGTTGGCGGCCCTAGATTTGTTTTCAGCCGCAAAACTTGATGTGCAAATCTTGGAAGTTGGGTTAGGTGGGCGTTTGGACGCAGTGAACATCATTGAACCCAATGCCGCCATGATTGCGAGCATTGCCGTGGATCATAGGGATTGGTTCGGTGACGACCGGGAAGTTATCGCATTGGAAAAGGCGGGTATCCTTCGCGCCGGCAAACCAGCGGTTATTGGTGACCCAAACCCGCCAAAAAGCCTGATCGAGTTTGCCCACACTCACGGGATTGCATTTTCGAAGCAAGGGCTGGATTTTGGTTATGAACGGATAGACAGTGGTTGGAATTGGTTTGGTTCAGGGCTTAAGCTGGATAATCTGCCCATGCCAGCGATAGCCGGTGAACATCAATTACTCAATGCGTCAGCCGTACTCCAACTATTACATTCGGTAGGGCAACAAAGGCCGGTTAAAGAATCTTCCATTCGGTTAGGCTTGGAGACAGTCAAGCTGGCTGGGCGCCTGCAATCTATCGACGGTCCAATCCCCGTGCTGGTGGATGTGGCGCACAACCCACAGGCGGTTGAGATTTTAGCGGATTATTTGCAAAGTCAGTATCCCGGAAAACAGGTTCATGCGGTTTTTGCAGTCATGAGAGACAAAGATATTGCCGGGGTCATAAACCCAATCAAGTCTTTGGTTAAACGTTGGTATTTAGCACCCGTGCCGCTTGCACGAGCGGCAAGCGAATCTGAACTTCGGGCTATTTTCCATGAATTGTCCATTGATGATTTTGAAAGCGGGTTTCAGGAAGCAGTGGACGCATTTGAATTAGCCAAGACAAACGCCCAAGATGGCGAGTTGGTTTTAGTGTTTGGCACTTTCCCCCTAGTATCTGAGTTCCTTGCCCATAACCCACGATTGTTGCAGAGGTAAAAAATGGACCAGCAATTAAAGCAGCGCCTAATCGGAGTGACCATCGTGGTTGCCTTGGTCGTCATATTCGTTCCCATGCTTTTCGAAAGATCCGATGACAAGGGAAAATTCAGTTCCACCGGGATTCCTCCTATCCCTGACGACGTAATGGAACAGACCATAGAACTGCCAAAGACAGCGGAAGAAGTCGGCCCGCAGCAAGAAGAGCAAAAGCCCCCCGTTGACGAGGGCTACAAGCTTGTGCCTATGAATGAGGAACCGCCACCCAAAGCCAAACCTGTCGAAGAATCAACGGAAACCGCCAAACCTGAGCCGACGACGGTCGAGGCAACTAAACCGGTCGTGGTGGAAGGCGAACCAGAGGAAAAACCCATCCAACCAAAGCCGGGCAAGAAAATAAAGCATGTCTTGATGCCAGCCGTACCCACTAAACTTGCTCCAGATAAACCTCAGGGCATTGAAAAAACGGTCGCATCGGACAAGCATTCATCTCAGCCAAAATCAGTTACGGTCAATAGAAAGCCCAAAACGGGAGCATCCAAATCGACCCGCTCCACCATTGATCCGACTACGAATGCGGATGTGCAAGATGCCCCGCCTGCCCGTGTAAAAAGCCAAAATTCCGCCAATAAGGCGAAACCATCATCGGCAGCGTCCACTAAACCATTGGATGCCACGGAACCAAAATCAGTGGTTTCAAAAAAGATTGATACTTTAAAAGCGTATGTGGCTCGTCATCGTGCGCCTAAAGAAATCAAACCCAAAACTTCCGCCCCAGCCCCAACCCCGGAAACCGATAGGGATTTGGATGAGGAACCTGTGCCTGCACCTGCGAAGCCAGAAACCGCTCAGTCCAAACCCAAGCAGACGGTAGGCATCACCAACCCGAAACCGACAATGGCCACGAAAAAAACCCCGGACACTGTCAAAAAATCGAACATCGCCAAACCTTCTGAATCAAAGCCATCGACGGTGAAAGTGGAGAAGCCAAAAACCGCGCCGAACCCTGCCTTGTCACAACCCAAGCCAAAGCCTAAACCCAAGCCTGTGCCTACAGAACCCGCTAAATCGGCAGACCCAGACAAGCTAAAACCACAAACCATGGTTCCGGGTGGATCGACTGGTAAAGCTGAAAGTTTTGCCGCCATTATTGACAAACTCTTGGATTGTGCCACTGAAAGTATGGCCTAGAGTTGGCAAGGGCGAATAAAGCTTGGTGTTTGGGTAAAGCAATATGAATACTGCATTTGCCGATTTCATTTGGGTGGATTACTGTATAGTCGGACTGATTGCAGTGTCCGCCCTCATTGGCCTATTTCGTGGGCTAATTCGTGAAGTTTTTTCGCTGGTCATCTGGGGGGCGGCCATGTGGGTCGGCCTGCATTACAATCATCCATTTTCTGTCTATTTGGAACATGCAATCCCGGTGGCTTCAGCCCGTCTGGTCGTGGCATTTTTGGTGATCTTCATAGGGGTTTTGCTATTAGGAGGGATGCTGACATTTTTGCTTGGAAAGCTGGTGGACACGACAGGACTGGGAGGCACCGACCGACTGGCTGGAATGCTTTTTGGAGTGGCAAGAGGCATGTTGATTGTCTCGATACTGGTCGTTTTAGCAGGCGTGACCCCGTTACCAGCCGACCCTTGGTGGAAACAATCCAAGTTGATTCCACCTTTTCAATCCTTGGCTGTATGGCTGCGTAGTCAGATACCCTCCGGTCTCGCCGCCCAAGTCAAATTTCCCGAAATATCCTTGAATAGGTAAAGCGTTATGTGTGGTATTGCTGGCATCGTTTCCAATGAAAACGTCAACCAGGAACTGTATGAGGCACTGACGGTTTTGCAGCATCGGGGGCAGGACGCTGCCGGCATTGTCACCTGTGAGGGTGACCGCTTCCATATGCGCAAAGACAGTGGCTTGGTTCGTGACGTTTTCCATACCCGCCATATGCGCAATTTGACCGGTGCGATGGGCATCGGCCATGTCCGCTACCCCACTGCCGGCTGTACCAGTTCAGCCGAGGCCCAACCGTTTTATGTGAATTCACCCTATGGCATTGCGCTGGCCCACAATGGCAACCTCACCAACGCACCCTCGCTAAAGCATGACCTTTTTGTTGAAGACCAGCGTCATATCAACACCGAATCGGATTCGGAGGTCTTGCTTAATGTTTTTGCCCATGAATTGCAAGAGATCGGCAAACTGCGCATAGACGCGGAAGATGTGTTTAAGGCAGTGGCAGGGGTGCATCGGCGCTGCCGGGGTGCCTATGCGGTGGTCGCCATGGTCACTGGCTTTGGCATTATCGCCTTCCGCGACCCCTACGGCATACGGCCATTGGTTTACGGCGAACGATTCACCGATAATGGGGTGGATTACATGGTCGCCTCGGAAAGCGTAGCCTTGGATGTTCTAGGCTTCAAGATGGTACGGGATATTTTGCCCGGAGAGGCCATCGTCATTGAAAAAAATGGAACCTTGCATTCCAAGCAGTGTTGCAAGAACCCCGTTTACTCACCTTGTATCTTTGAGTTTGTCTATTTTGCCCGGCCAGACTCAAAAATTGACGATATTTCCGTTTATAAGGCTCGTATGCGCATGGGCGATAAACTGGCCGACAAAATCAACCGAGAACGCCCAAACCATGACATTGATGTGGTAATCCCGATCCCAGACACCAGCCGCACCGCAGCCTTGCAATTGGCTACCCGCCTGGGTGTTAAATACCGCGAAGGTTTCATCAAAAACCGCTACATTGGACGAACCTTCATCATGCCCGGCCAAAAGTTGCGCGAGAAATCAGTGCGCCAGAAACTCAACGCCATCGACTTGGAATTCATGGGCAAGAATGTGTTGCTGGTGGATGATTCAATTGTGCGTGGCACTACTTCAATGCAGATAATCCAAATGGCTCGTGATGCCGGAGCGAAGCAAGTGTATTTCGCCTCCGCCTCGCCCCCTGTGCGTTACCCTAATGTCTACGGCATCGACATGCCGGCGGCGGACGAACTGATAGCACACGGGCGTAGTGAAGAAGAAATCCAAAGCGAATTGGGTTGCGACTGGCTGATCTACCAAGATTTACCTGATTTGATTGAAGCCGTGCAGAGAGGCAATCCTGATGTTCTCCAATTTGATACCTCCTGTTTCAATAATGAATACGTGACAGGAGACATTAACCAAGCTTATCTTGATTTAATTGGTGAATTACGTGCAGACGAAGCCAAGGCGGCAAGGGATGATGATAGCACGATGCTGGAGTTGCACAATGCGGGTTAAACTTGAATAATTCACTTAAGGGGGACAGATGACAGGGCTAACGCTTTATTTACTCAGGCATGGGGAGACCGAAGCCAGCCGAGACGGCGGCTATTGCGGTCGCTCAGACCCGGAACTCACCGCCACTGGCTTGCTGATGGCGGAAGACTTTGCCACGGCTTACCAACATCACCCGTGGGTTGGCATTTATGCCAGCCCGATGCGCCGCACCAAAGCCACCGTTGCGCCCCTCTGCAAGGCGGTTCACCAGGAACCTCAATATCGGGATGGCTTGCGCGAATTGGATTTTGGCGATTGGGAAGGCAAAACTTTCGAGGAAGCACGGCTGGCATTTGGTCAAGACTATCTTAACTGGTTGGCGGATGCGGGTTGGAATGCGCCGAACGGTGGCGAACGCGGCATTGATGTGGCCTTCCGTGCCATGTCGGTTTTGCATGAAATTCAAAGCAAGCATGAGCGGGGCGATGTGTTGGTGGTTTCGCACAAGGCCACCATCCGCATACTATTGTGTACATTGCTTGGCATCGACATTGGCAATTACCGCGACCGGATTGGCGTGGCGACGGCCTCGCTGTCAATCGTCGAGTTCCACCAACACGGCCCGTTGTTGACCCTGCTCGGCGACCGTTCGCACCTTCGACAGGAACTTCGCAACCTTGCCGGCACTTAGTTCTTTTTAGAGCTTGCGTAACGTCTGTTAATATCGTGGTGTTTGCACCACATAACCCGTCCATTTTATTTTTCTTTGAGCCTAGGCATCAACTCTGCCAAGTTGCAGGGGCGAGTGCGATAATCGAGTTGGTCTTTGATGAGGCCATCCCATCCCGTCCGACAAGCGCCGGATGAACCGGGCAGGCAAAAAATGTAAGTGCCATTGGCCACCCCCGCTATGGCACGGGATTGCATGGTGGAAGTGCCTATTTCGTGAAATGAAATGGCCCGGAAGGTTTCGCCAAAGCCATCCAATGTTTTGTCAAACAAGGGCGTTATCGCCTCGGGTGTCCCGTCCCGGCCTGTCACCCCCGTACCTCCGGTTGTGATAATCACCTGCACAGCAGGTTCGGCTATCCACTGTGAGACTACAGCGCGAATTTTATATAGATCATCAGGGACAATCTGTTTTTCCGCCAGATGGTGTCCAGCGTCTTCCAATCGCTGCACCAAGGTTTTCCCGGACGTGTCATTGTCTTCGGTGCGGCTATCTGACACCGTAAGGATGGCAATCCTCAACGGTAAAAATTGCCTTTCTTCATTCATTTTCAATAACCTCTCGTCGCAATACCCAAATAGCGATGCTTGATCGCTTTGGCCAGTTCATGGACTGCCATTGCGTAGTTAGTGCTATGGTTGTAGCGGGTGATGACGAAGAAATTGCGCAATCCCAACCAGTAATCATCACCGGAATTGCCACGCAACAATAAAAGGCTCGGCTTTTCGTCGGCGGGTATGTCGGTAGCCGGGGTAATGCCGTCGGCTGCAAGCTCAGGCAGAGTGTATTGCTTGTCATATCCAGTCGGCAAGCTAACCCCGCCTTGCACTATCGCCCGCGTCACCACGGGTTCGCCCCGCTGCCAACCATGCACGGAGAAATAATTGGCAATGCTGCCGACGGCATCCTCGGGATGCCATAAGTCGCGTCGGCCATCTAAATTATGATCCACCGCCCATTTTAGAAAACTCCCGGGCATGAATTGTCCCAAGCCCATCGCCCCGGCAAATGACCCGCGCGGTTCAAACGGGTCAATCCCTTCCGATTTCACCATGACCAAAAAGTTTTCCAACTCCTCGGTAAAATAGGCGCTCCTGCGCGGATAGTCAAAGGCCAAGGTGGTCAAAGCATCCATCACCCTATCCTTACCCATGTTTCGCCCATAAATGGTTTCGACTCCCATGATACCAAGTACATATTCGGCCGGAACACCATACTGTTCCTCGGCTTGCCTAAGTGCGGCGGCATGGCGACGCCAGAAAGCCACGCCACTTTCGATATGCAGTTCGGTCAGAAATTGAGCGCGATATTTACTCCACGAGCCAGGACTTGGCGGGCCTTTACTTGGCCCACCCTGTTTGTTCATATAATTTAATGTCCATTGCTTGCGTTGAGTTTGCGAAAACACGCCATAAAGGTATCCGCGAGGAATGCCATGCACCGATTCCATGTGTACGATGAAACTCTCCAGTTCAGGATAACCCGCAAAATCACCGGAAACCCGGTTAGCATAATACGAACCGACCAATCCCGCCGGGATGCGAGTGTGGGTTTCGGTGGGAGGAATCTGTACAGGCTGCGGCTTGACCGCCTTCTGGCCCGAACAGCCCGCCAAGGTAAGCATAAGCAAGAAAAGTTTGATTTTCATGATTCTAAACACTGGCAAGATTGTCTATTCGTTCATTGGCTTGCTTAATGGCAAAGGCCACATCCGCCGCTTGGCGATTCTCCCGAATGTCATGCACACGGAAAATATTAAACCCTGCCATCACGCCTAGCGCAGTGGTTGCCACCGTGGCGGAGACAAGTTCACGAGGGCGGATTTCATTGCAAATAGCCCCCATAAAACGTTTGCGACTGGTTCCCAGCAAGGTGGCAAAGCCTGTTGAAGTAAAGCGCGGCAGATTCGCCAATAAAACCAAATTGTCGTCCCGGCTTTTTCCAAAGCCTATGCCGGGGTCGAGTATTATGTTATTCGATCCCACTCCCGCCGATTTTGCGGCCTCGGCACGTTCCAATAAAAAGCCAAGAACCTCTTCCACTACGTCAACATAACTCGGGTTGTCTTGCATCGTGCGAGGAGTCCCCTGCATGTGCATCAATATGATGGAGACACCGCGATTGGACGCTAAGTTCAAAATTTCGGGGTCATTCAAGCCCGCCGTGACATCATTGATGATAGTGGCACCCGCGTTAAGCGCCGCCTCGGCCACTTCGGCCAAGCTAGTGTCTATACTGATTAGCGTGTCGGCAGGCAGCGATTGGCTCAAGGCTTCGATGACCGGGATAACGCGGTTAATTTGGACCGCAGCGCTGACGGGTGTGGCACCCGGGCGGGTTGATTCACCACCCACATCAATGATGTCAGCCCCGTTCTTAACCATGTCCAAGGCATGATGCAAAGCACACTCGGGATCGGCAAACAGCCCACCGTCGGAAAAACTGTCCGGGGTCGCGTTGACTATCCCCATGATTAAGGGCTTGGGTCTATGAATAATATCCGCGAGTATCATTGAACATCCAGTTAAAAAATTTTAAGTATTTTAACCCACCTACAAGGACTAGCGTTCTAAAATCGCAAATTATTTGTGAGAGATGAATTAGAATAGAAACATAATTAAATCAAAAGTGTGGTATCGGCAATCGTGAGTGGGCAAATAGTCAATCAACTAGCAGGGAAAACATCCCCTTCAGGCATTTTAGTCGTGGACGATGACCCTGCCGGCCTGCAACTGCTTGTGAATCTAATGACTAAGCAGGGTTATCGGGTACGCCCTGCCAATAGTGGTGAGTTGGCTTTGCGCTCCGCCGTCAACCATCCCCCCGAATTAATTTTATTGGATGTCCAAATGCCGGGAATGGACGGGTATGAAGTCTGTCGGCGCCTAAAGGACAACCCGACAACCAAAGACGTGCCCGTGCTGTTTCTGTCCGGTCTCCAAGACACCGAGAGTAAAGTGCTTGGTCTTAAGGTCGGCGCGGTTGACTTCGTAACCAAACCATTCCAAGCCGAGGAAGTGTTTGCCCGAGTAAAAGCCCATCTACTATTAGCCCGCACCAGAAGAGCTTTGGACGAGATGTGTTTGCATCTGACCGAGCGAGCGATTGAACACTCCAATGATTTGACATCCATGTCGGCCGCCTTGCAAGCCAAGGTCGCTGAACATTTAGAAACTTCAGAAAGGCTGCGCCTGACCAGCAAGGCCATCGAAGCGGCTGGCGATGCCATCGTCATCACCGATGCCAATGGAAAGCTATTGTCCGCCAATCCGGCATACACTCTCATCACGGGCTACCAACCTATGGAAATTGAGGGAGTTTTGCCGAAAAGGCTGTTATCCAGTAAATACCCCGAGGATTTTTTAGCAGGCATCTTGGCATCCATTTCTAGCCTTGGCGTTTGGTCGGGGGAAATTTGGATTCAGCCTAAAAATGGCAAAACGCTTCCGATTTGGTTGAACATCTCATCCGTACAACACGGACAAGCCCCCGTCACCCATTACGTGGGGATTTTCTTCGATATTTCGAAAATCAAAAAAGCCCACGCTAGAATTGACTATCTGGCACATCATGACTTGCTAACCGGGTTACCCAACCAACTGCTATTGCGGAGCAAATTCGAATCCATCGCCTCCGTGGCAAGCCAGCATAACCATCCCATTGGTATATTTTTTATAGATTTAGATAACTTCAAAAGCATCAATGATTCATTAGGGCATCCCTCTGGCGACAACTATTTGCAATTGATCGCTAAGCGTATCAAGCGCTCAATTCGCAATTCGGATACTCTATGCCGTATGGGTGGTGACGAGTTTATCGCTTTGATTACCCATGCCCAATCGAAAAATGAACTTAAAGCCGTAGCCGAAAAAATTATTGCCAATGTTAGAATGCCCATCATAATTAATGGAAACAACTTTCAGCGCTCTGCCAGTATCGGCATCTCGCTGTTTCCAGACGACGGGTCTGATATCGATACCTTAGTCAGAAAGGCCGATACCGCGATGTACCGAGCCAAAGGGCATGGCAGAAATCAATGCGTATACTTCAACAAAAAAATGGACGAAGAACTTGATTTCAAACTTAAGCTAGAATGCGCTTTGAATCAAGCCTTGGATCGGAAAGAGTTCATCTTGCGGTATCAGCCCCAAGTCGATCTCATAACTGGACGGATTGTAGGCATGGAGGCTTTGGTGCGCTGGCAACGTCCGGGCATGGGCGAGGTGTTGCCAAACTCTTTTATTCCTCTTGCGGAGGAATCGGGTATCATCATCCAGCTAGGCGAATGGGTGATTCAAGAAGCCTGTCGACAAGCTGTTAAATGGGTCGGCATGGAATTATGCGTTCCCATCGCTGTAAATGTGTCTCCCACTGAACTGCGACGTGGGCATGTCGCCAGTATTGTCGGTGATGCGCTTAGAAAAACTGGCCTTGCTTCGGGCTGGCTGGTGGTGGAAATAACTGAATCTGGACTGATTGACGACACTGCCCAGACTCGTTGCATGTTAGATCATTTTGGACAATTGGGGGTGCATTTGGCAATTGACGACTTTGGGACTGGCTATTCCAGTTTCGCCTACCTCCGCCGGTTTTCAGCATCCCAACTGAAAATTGACCAAAGTTTCGTTTCCCGAATAACCCAAAACGCTGAAGACCGGGCCATCGTGAAGGCCATTATCCAGCTCGCCAATATTTTACACATACCTACCCTTGCGGAAGGCGTGGAATCCGAGCATCAACGCCAATTTTTGATCGGTGGCGGCTGCCAAATTGGCCAAGGTTTCCTGTTTGCCAAGCCGCTTTTGCCTGATGAAGCAACCGAAGCATTGCGGAGGGGGCGCTGTGGAAACGATGATTCATAGTTGTGACTTCCCCACTTTACCCCCTATTTAAATTCACCTAACACTACTTAAACAATCCGATTGGATAGTTTTTTAGCACTAAATTGACATATTTTCCGGAGATTCGCCCCATGACTGCTCACTTTACCAAGCCTATGCTTCGTAAGTTCAGAGTATCCAAAAACAGTGAAGGCATTACACGCCCGACTGGCAAATTAGTTCGTGCAATTCGTATTGCCCTAGCGCTTGTATCGGCTAACGCTGCATTCCCCGCACAAGCACTCATTACCTGCCCGATCCAATCGCCACTCACCGTGAATGGCAGTGAAACCCTAGATTCTACCCATTGTGAAATTCAGGCCAGCGGCACTATTGATATACTAGGAACAGGCAGTATTGAAATAACCAACACCAATAGCCTTACTGCCCTAGGAAATTTAAATGTTAATTTTGGTGGACAAGTCATCAATAGTGGTTCGCTTAACAATCAAAATGGCGCCACTCTAAACAATGCCGGTAGTTTGACTAACAATGACAAGTTGACCAATTCAAGTTTGCTAAATAACCAAACTAGTGGCATTTTAAACAATGGCAAGAAAGCAACGCTCAGTAACGATTCGGCAATCAGCAATGATGGCTTGATTCAAAACCTAGGGGATATTAATAGTTCAGGCTCAATATCCGGCTCAGGCAAACTCAATAATTCTGGCTCACTGACTATAGAAAATGGCGGAAGCGCAAGCATTGCACAATCCGAAAATGTATCCGGTGGCACATTGTCTGGCGGCGGCAGTTGGAATGTGATCGCTGACACAAACTCTACATCCCTTTCCTTTGGAGACGGTTCATCACCCATCAACGCACTCGCTGCCAATACCAGTGTCACTTTAAATGGGGCAGATGCGCAATTTCAACAGTTGGAAAATAATCTAACAGGGATTGACGGAAATTTTGAAGTTATAAACCACAACTTTGCCAACCCGTCTGGACGCGACATGCAAATCGGCTATTCAGGGAGATTAGTCAGTTATGCTGGCAGTATTAATAATGTCGGCAATATCACCAATGATGGTTTGATGGG
>CAIWDB010000236.1 GCA_903911305.1 uncultured Methylococcaceae bacterium
ATGAATATATGCAACATGTAGGAGCGGGCCACGCCCGCGATAAATAGCCTATTTTTGAAGACTTGGCCCAAACAATCGCGGGCATGGCCCGCTCCTACGGATCAAATAAAGTAATCAATTGATATTGAAAACGCTGTAATACCACTTGTCAGCTTCTCTTCTAATTTTCCTTGAATTGGAGCCATCAATATTACAGGCTGTAAAAAATGCCATTCTCCTTGATTTAGATATGGCAACTGAAAAATTAGTATAACTGAGGATATGCCCGGAACCGTTAAGCAACGGAACTAAATCATTCTTAATGCCTTCTTCCAGCGTTGGCAAGTCAATCGGAAAATCCGATGAATTTCCGAGAAAAGTCGGAATATAGCCTACACGTCCTTCAAAATGTTCCGGTGGGTTGATTACAATAGCCTCTTGAGCGCTTTCCAAAGCCATGCCAAAATTGGATAACCGGCCCAAAGAAACCATATCATGAAGGCGTACAGGTGTCGTAAATTGCTCAGTGGTCATTTTATATTCTCCTGATCTTAGCGTGTGAGTTGAGACTTAAACATTTAGCACAATTAGCTGGTTGTTTAGGTTGATCTGCCTTTCAAATAACCGCACCATAACTTAGAAACGGGCAGCTCTTGGCCGCTTGCGTAAGATCGGAATATGCCAGAAACGTCAAAGTCAGGCAATCGTACTTACCCGGAGTTGTAGCCAAAGGCAGTTATCCTGCTTTTCCGGCAGGTAAATTCCCTCCACAAATCACCTCAAGTGAATCCTTGGCCCACTATCCCCTAGATGCAGTTGGAATGCCGGTCTTTGCATTTAGCAAACTGAAAATCATACGGTTAGCTGTGTTTTTGCTTTGAGTAGCGAACGTTGGGACTAACGCGCCCTTTGCGGTCTTTAACGGAATCTTAATGCCTTCCGCAGGGCATCCCTCATGTTGGGCGCGTATAGTAGCAATTTGAGGCTTTTGCACCCAAAAGCCCTATTTTGCCAAGCTGCCTCCTTCTAATGATTTGGCTAGAATGCTCGACATCATGCACAGAGTGCTTCGTGGCTCTTGCGCGCCGTTTTTAACCTAAAAAGACAAGACAATGACAACTATTTTTTTGAATAAACTGAAGCATGACAAGGTGAGAATTGGAAACAAGATGAAGTTGCTGGTTTTGGCCGGATGCGCGATTGCGGGCATGTCTGCCATCCAGGATACCTCAGCAGCCAGTGGATATGTCTTGGGCTGTACCAATGTTGATCCAACCATCGTCAATTCCCTATCGATCGTCTGCGACTCGTTGGGCCATTGTAATATGCTTAGTCAGCCGCCAAACGCTGCATCCGGATTGAGCTATCCGCTGAAAGTCATTTCATCAGGTCACGGCTATGTCACTTGGCAGAACGTTGCAGCCCAAGTGAGGGTGGTGATGAAGCTTGTCGCCAATCGCCCAGATTCAGCCGATATTTACTCCAATACTGGGCTTGCGGCGAGCTGCAAATAAGCATGAAGGCGGCTCCCCCGAATGATTACGCCCAACTTTTCATACAGATATGCCGACTTTTAAATTTTACCATCTAAAGTTTCGGGGCTCATTTACCCCATGAATTTCCGCGCAAAGCCGCGAATTACTTGGCCTCCAGCCGCAGAGTCCGGGGGTCAAGTTGCAGGGCTTGCACAAAGAAGCCTTGCACGTGCGCTTCAATCGTCTCCATGACCAGCGTGGCCGCATCCCCGAATGGGTGGTCTACGCCAAGCGGCCTTTCGGCGGACCCGGGCAGGTGCTGGATTACCTTGGCCGCTACACCCATCGCGTCGCCATTTCCAACCACCGGCTGATAGATGCCGAATTCCGGAAAATCGCCTGTTCCCGGATATTACGCTTTTCGAATACGCGGACGGTATGGTGAATGCCGTTGCTGGTGAGACCCTACATCCCTGGTAAAGATTCTAACTTTTCGAGGGTTTGATGATTTCACTCTTAGTTTCAAAGTCGATGTTCAGGATCAATTGAACCTTCTTGGCTTGTCGCTCTTGTATAAATGGACCGGCGATGACGTGATAACCTTGACTGCCAGCCACTGTGACGGCGGGAATCCTAGGTCCCAAGTGATTAAGTTGTGCTGCTAATTTTCTAGCCCCGTATTCATCAAATGTCTTCGCCGTGCGCAGCAGCCAACCATCCGCAGCCAGTTCTGACAATTTGGGCTGTCCAGTCAGTTGACTCGGGCGTTCTAGTTGGATGGCTTCAGCCAATCTTTGATCTAGGCTTTCGCTTTGCTCGAAAATGGGCGTTGGTATACCCCTAGATTGTACTATGGTTTCTTCTATCTTAGACCAATTCAATTTATGGGACTGGCTTATGGAAATTTTATGCAATTCAGCCAGTAATTTTCTTTTTTCCTGTTTGGCGTCTAGTTCTTCGAATGGGCGGTGGGCTTCCAAGTAAAGCTGTCCTTCCAACCAACCCAGCAAATAGGGTCGGTTGACAACTCTCACTTCCGTTTGCGGAGGAATTTCCCGAAATGCCAAGGCAATGTCTTCTGGATACAATCGGATGCATCCGTTACTGGCGCGCAAACCAATGCTGAAAGGTTTGTTGGTGCCGTGGATCAAGTAGCTCGGTCTGCTGAGATATAGCGCATACTCGCCCAAAGGATTGTCGGGTCCGGAAGGGACGACGGCGGGCAAGGGATCCCCTTGTTGTTCGTGGGTTCTACGGATTGAATCTGGCACATGCCAAGTGGGGTGTTCCTTTTTACGCTGTATGGCCATGACCCCCATGGGCGTGGAACGGCCTTCCCTCCCGGCACCTATAGGCCAAGTGGAAAGCGTTGAATGTCCCCCATCAGCAAAATAAAACAAGCGCATAGCGGCTAGGTTGATGACGACTCCCTTACGGGGGGTGTCGGGCAGAATGAATTGCAATGGCAGGACTGCGCGGGCATTTTGCTGTGGAACCCATGGGTCCAAGTTAGGATTGGCCTCAGTGATGTGCTGGTAGCCTAAGCCAAAGTGACGGGCGATATCCAACAAGGTATCGCCTTGTTGCAAGGGCACATTGGCCAAACGACCAATGACATTGTCTTTACCGTTAATTTGATAATTGTGCGCATCGACATTCACCACACCTTTTGGACGTGGTGGTTCCTGCGCTATGTCATGATGAAATAGCGCACAACTGGGTAATAATGGCAATAGCAGCAGCATGGAAAGGAATCTTCCAAAACTAAAAGGAACGAATGGTTGGTTCATCAGAAATACTTTGGGAAAAATAGAATTTCAATCGCCAGAAGTGACGACCAAGTTTGCACACCAATAAGTTCGATGTAGGCTGAATCTACGATTGACACTTTTGGGCAAGGCATGATGTAAGGAACTTCCAAGCTTGAAACCTAACCACTTGAGTCCAGTACGCAATATTGCGGAAGGTATCAGCCACCAATCATGGTTTAACAGATACCGCCATTCCGAAATGACGAAACGGCGACCTTCGCCAGTTGCCTTCCCATAAATCAGTTGCAACCATGAAGAGCGAGCGTGGAAAACACCAATATCGAAATAGCGTCTGAACTCTTCAAAATAGCTGTAATTATGGGAATGATACACTTGTGCATCGGCGCAATAGGCGACTTTCCAACCCATAAACAACATCTTGCCAGCTACGAAAGTGTCTTCGTTCATGATGGTGTCGCTGGGAAACCCCCCCGCTTGCATCAATGCGCTAAGTCGGTAAGCGGCAAAGGAATTCGATATGAAGGCTGTTTTGATGCCAAAGCGCGATCGGTTTGCAAAGCTGCGCACCTGGCTTTCAGGCGGATAATTGAACAATCGCGCATGGGCTGCAATCGGCCCTGCATTCTGATGCGGAAGCTGGCGACCATAAGCCGCGCCAACCCTGTCATCTTCAAATGCATCCAAGAGCCGTTCTATGGCATCTGGGGTTGCTAGCAAGGTATCTTGCGTCATGAACACAACGAAATCCACATCCTTCATTAAGTTGATTCCACATTGGCGTGTCCCGCCGTGGTTGAAATTGGATTTGAGAATAGTTTGTACGTCAAAGCCGTAAGCGAGCGCTAGATATGCCGTCTCATCACTGGAAGAAGAATCAATGACCAGCAGTTGGTCTGGCTTGCGGGTTTGCCGGTCAAATGCCTTCAGCCACTCTTTCCAGAGTTCACCCGCGTTAAGTGTGGGTACGATAAGCCCGACTTTACTCATAAGCTGAACCCTCCGAGAGTTGTCCAACCATACAATCATTTACAGGGTTGTTCAATGCTTGCCAAACTTGCTCACCCAGTTTGCCGGCATCCAAGTTTTGCTCGACATAGGTACGTGATTTGCGCGACATGCTATCCCACGTCTTTCGCGGTAGGTGTTGTACCCACATGATGGTGGCACTGGCAGAAACCTCTGTCCTATCAAATACAAAGCCAGCACCGATGGATTCCACAAAATCCCAAGCCAATCCCTTGGCTAGTAAAACGGGTCTCCCCGCTGCCATGGCTTCAGCCACAACATTGCCAAAGTTTTCCCTCATGCCGCCCGCCGATTCAAGTCCAGATGGAAGTACGAGAAAATGGCTGACTGCCAGTAGTTCCATGACTTGGTTACGTTCCAAATAACCCAAGTAAGTGATGTGGCCTTGAGCCTGTTCGAGTAGTGATTGGAATTCTTTAAAATAAGCACCATCCACACTTCTGCCAGCGACCAACAGTTGATCGCCCGGACGACGCAGCGGCAACCATGCCTTTATAAAAGCGTTAATCCCCTTCTCTTGTTGAATATGGCCTAAAAAGCAAATAGTGATTCCTTCTGCCTTGGGATAGAGGGAGACTTGCACCTCACGGCTATCAATGCCATTAGGAACGAACAGGGTTTTGGCATTTTCACCAAGGACGTTGCGGACACCTTTCTCTTCGGTCTCGCTGGTGCAATGGATCGCGATTGCCCTGCGCAGTGTGGGGAGTGTGAGCAGTTGGTAGAATAGCCATTTATGTGGTTTTTTACGCCGGATGAGTGCGACATGCTCAGGCATCAAACCTCCATGCACGGCCACCATGAAGGGGCGGCATAGCAGGACGCAGAAAAGCGCAGCAAGTGTTGTCGGCCAAGTGGCAATGCCATGGATGTAAACCACGGGTGCGTTCAGGCATAATCTGAAAATCTTGGGGATGGCACCCAACCCAAACCCCCAACGCCTAAACCGGTAGCATGAATAAAGATCGACTTTCACCGATTCGCCCAACCGGACATCCTTTGAAACCAATGGGCCATCCATGGATTCGTTAGCAGCGACCAGAGTGATTTTTTGCCCTTGTTCAGCCCAAGCTTTGGTCAATACCGCAGCGGTGACAGACACCCCGCCATAACCTTTGGCAGGGGATATATGAGTTGCGACTACACCTACGTCCATAATTTACTCCACACTAGATTTAACAAATTTATTGGATTACAGCAGTTAATCGTTTATCTGCCATATGCTAGGAAACCACGCCAAATTCCTACTAGATTAAAAAACGAATAAGATACCTTTTTAGCGTTGAGTGTCATGCTTGCGATCAATATTTTAATGATCGGTGCAATAAACATTTTTCGAAAGATATAATACAGTATGTATATATCATACTGGTTGGTAAATTTTCTGATATAAGCACCAATCCCCTCAGAATAAATCATCATTCTGTCAGTGCCAAGCATGTAATGATCTTTGTTTGCGTGATAAATTTTGATATAGGGATTATAAAATGCTTTATTATTAGATCGAAGTAGTCGATATAAAAGTTCAAAACCCTCTGCCCCAGAATATTTAGAACCTATCCCAAAGTCATGATCTAAGTAAAATTGGGTTTTATCAATTCTGTTCAGATGAAAGAAATGGGTAAACTCAACGCCCATCATTTTCAAGCGAGAGAAGTATCTAGGTTTTATGGTGTTCACACCAATACTAAAATTGGAGGAGTTAAAGTCGTAAGAACCAACCGCCAGAATTGAAATATTATGTCTATTTCTAAATTCGTCCACGACTTTTTCAAGCACATTGCATTCGTAAACACAATCATCATCAGGGAAGGCGATAATTCCACCTTTGGCAAACACTATTCCATAATCCCTAGCCTTCGCATTTCCTATGAAATCGACTTTGATATGCTTGACATCCATGAAACTACGGAATGACTCGATAATGGCATCAATTTTATTATTTTTGTTCTGGTCGATGACGATCAGTTCAAAGTTGCAATAGGTTTGGTGTATTAGGGAATTCAAAAACTCGATCAATTCATTGTCCCTACCCAAAGTTGCCAAAATAAGGGAAACTTTCATCGTTATCATCACTCCTAGCAATTAGCTTTTGCTTGCAAGTAAATCGTTGCCTCATACCAAGTGAACATGAGCGCAAATTCAAAACCTTCAAAACCGTCCAAAAAACCACATCTAAACACAAAATGGTATATAAATCGGGCAATGCTCCTAATTGCCGAACGACCCAACCATACGCTTAATTGGCCGCGCTTTGTCATAACCGCGCCTGTGGTGGGCTTGAGGCGGACTTCTTGTGCGGCCTTGTCTATGTGCTTATGCATCCACTCGATAATTTCGCCGTGATAGAAATAGTGCTCATACGGAATTTTGGAGTAGGCAATCCGGCAGGTGTCGATGACCGATTCACCGTGGCCGGTGTGATTGGTGACAAACCTAGCCGTTTCCCGGCGCACTAGCCGGGGGTGGAATATTGGGTAACCGGGCGCATGATTTAGCCGTTTTCCACGCAAATATAGAATGGAAGGCACTAAGATCACATCACAAGAATCTGACGCGGCTATCTCTGATTCAAACCAGTCATAAAACTCTTGCCGGTAGATTTCGTCGGCATCGACAAACAATATCCATGGAGTTGTTATATTGCATTGGTCAATTGCAAAATTGCGTTGTTTTGCAAAACCTGCCCAAGGATTATTAAAAACGGTACAACCATTATTTTTTGCGATGGCAATCGTAGCATCGTTACTGCCTGAATCAATGATAACGACAGGGTAATGTCTAGGGATGGCTCGCAAACAACGAGGTAGGTTTTTTTCTTCATTCTTAGTCAAGACCACGACAGTCAATAAGGTAGTAATCATTTTAAATAACCATTAACAAGCACACAATTAGTTTTTGACAGCGTAGATATTTATGTATATGCCAATCCCGAAAATATTCATCAAGTATTCAAATGGATTTTTTATTAGCTTAATAAAGGCATTAACCAAGGAAGCCAATCTTCCTTTCAATCCTAGGCGTTTTGATAAATAATTAATCGGAATTCTAGTTATCTGTTCTACCCTGATGATGCGAAATCCATTATGTTCTAGTAGGTATATCAATCCATCGGAAGTGAAATAATTAACATGCTCTGGAACCCATAGACAGGCATTATCCCGCGTACCCAATAGCTTCACCGAAATGGAATTAAAGTTAGGTACGGCACAGGCCAAAACCCCACCTTGACTTAACAGAGTGGATGCCTTTTTGATGGCTTTATCTGGCTCTAGAATATGTTCCAAAACCTGCGACATCATTACTATCCCAAATGATTCTGCTGATTCGAATTTATCCAACATGACCGGTATTGGAGTGTCTCCATTCAATTGCTTAAATACAGCATTTTCGTATTTTCCTGGATTGATGCTGACCGTGCGGTAACCAAAACTTCTAAGTGCCTGAGTGTAGAATCCAAAACCTGAACCAACATCGAGTGCTGTTTTGTTTCCAGCCTTATTCATCACGTCTGCGAAATAGGACATTCGTCTTGCATCCACTACGCAGTTTGGAAATTCAACTTCCTGAGCCAGTACCTCATCAAAATTGATAGGACTGGTCAGTGCCTGACCGGAATATTGGTAAATGGCTTGCAACCACTTTATGTGTGGAGGCTGATTCAAAAATCCAGTGCCACAATTTGCACAGCGGTGAATTTGAAATGCCTCTTTGGTTTGGCCTAGCGTGTATTGAAAGTGTTTGTTGCGCCAGAAATAAATATTTTTTCCACCACAGGCGACGCAGTGATGGAGACTATCCCCGTAGCTTGCCGGAATTGCTGTTACCGATGTCATTAAATTATCCTCTTTCACCATGTTAAAAACCCTATCGTTTACACGCCGGATCATCAAAGCTTGTTTTAAAATTGGAAAGACAAAGCCCATTTTAGCTGTCAAAGCAAACTCTTTGACACTCCAACTTAAACGGTCACCTCGTCTGGCAATAAGACTGAGTTATCCGTATTTTCAACCATAGCAAAACACCAAGGTTTGGCTAGGATCGCCATGGCTAATGCCTCGACACAAAAATAGATTGGATTGGCCCAAGCGGCACCTTGTAACCCGTACCATTTCACCATGATAGGGATAGTGATAACCGCCGCCAGTGTTCCACATAAACGCCCCGCCAATAAGTCCCTTGTCCGCTTGGCTGCCAGCAATGGTTGGGCTAACACGGTTCCCAAGGCTTGCAACGCACAGCCAAGTCCTATGGCAGGCATTAATGCAACTGCCGCATGATATTCCTTGGATAATAATAGTTTTGCCACCTGATTCTTCATAGCTATCAATAACAGTAATCCTATGATACCCATGGCTATAACCGAGGTTATCCATAACATTAGTATATTGAATCCCCGCTTCATTTCATTTAGGGTGTAATGGTTAAAATAGACTGGCTGAAAACTGCGCAATAAAACCATTGCACTTCGGTTGAAAGCTTCGTTGATTAAAGTATAGGTGGCGGCATACAAACCCACTTCGGCAGTCGTCATAAAATAGCTGATGATATAGCGGTCGCCTATGCCATTGACCCATGAAAGCATTTCCATGGGAATCAATGGCAAGGCATAAGCCCAGACATTCCGTTGCAGACTAAGCGCATAAATTGGCCTATGCGGCTGAATAACAGGGGCTTCAATACCATGAAAATAGGACCAGAATACGTTGACTAAAATGCTTGCCAAGGTATAGCCTAATAAGACCCAAAGAGCTTTTGCGCCCGCTAACCATACCAGCAATATTGCTAACGATGGTCTCAATAGGCTATCCGTAGTTTGCCATAAGCTCGCGTTTTTTTGCCTACGTTCGCCAATGAGTAGCTGCACGCCCAACTCCCTACGGGTAGTAGTCACCAACAGTAACCCGACCATCACAAACAACCAGATTTCATCATTGGGTTTGACATAGGTATAAATTCCACCTATTGCAGCTAATATAACTAATGCCAAACCTGTTGAACGAGTGGTCAAGCCGTACACCGCACGATATAAGTCCGAGCGCTCGCGATTATTTGAATATTCAGGGGACAAGCGCATTCCTGCGCAAATAAATGGATAGGCAAAGACAGTCACGCCCAATGCAACAAACCCATTAAATAAAGCCACCTGACCAAAGATTTCCGGTGATATCAGTTCTGTGAGTATTCGAGTCCCTACCAATAGAGAAATGGCAGAAATCAATTGTCCAAACAAAGCCCATGATGCGTCTTTTATTAAGTATTTATTTATCATGATAATATATATTATTTGACAGTGACGCATTCTCAATGACTGATACTTTTGACTTGCGACCAGCCCCCAATACAATTCCCCATAAAAACATCAACATGGCATTTTGCGGGAAGTATTCCCACATATTAAATGTCAGGCCGGCAACAAAAATGAAAGTCATCACCAATCCTTTACTGGGGTGAATAGACACTCTGGTACTTATCCAAAGAAAAGAAACATAGGCAATGAATCCAATCAAGCCATAACCACTTAAAATAAACAAATACAAGCTGTCGGAATCGAATTGTCCGCGAAAATAATCTGCACCATACAATATATTGATGGTATTTGACCCAAGCCCTAAGCCCCAACCAAAAAACAAATCCATAGGACTATTAATTTCGGTTGAAAACAGCCTGTACCACAAGTCAATGCGCCCGTCTTCAGTGGGGTTGGCATCCTCGCGACCACTTAATAGCGGGCTGGACGCCAACAGCAATGCACCGACGGCAAGCGCCGGGGCTGGCATGACCAAGGCCCAACGGTCACGAGGTCGTAACAATGAATAAATTTGAAAAAAAATAACCAACAAAGAACTGATGAAAGCCGTCCTTGATCCGCTCAGCAAAGCGAAAAACACGCTGGCAAACATCCATTTCCGCATCGTAGGAACCATGGCAAATAGCAAGGCGCAAGTCGCCATGGTTGCGCCAAATAGGTTGGGGCTGACGAATGTGCCGAATGGTCGCCCGCCACCGAACATGGACACGCCAAACAACGGAGGTGCCCACAGGGACTGAGCCATCGCCAATCCACCTTGAATCACAATGAAATAGCGAAGTAGGGACGCAAACTTATGGATGACCGATTCGCCCGCGCCCAATCGACTGACCATGAAGCCGATCAAAGCCAAGGGCATATATTCAAAGACACGCAACCCGGCTAGGGGTATGACTGCGGGCAAATCCAAGTAAATCGCATAGCCGATCTCCAATAGGACGTAAGTGGCTATCACGGTAAGCAAGGCGAACACCTCGACAGTCATGCTCCCTCGCCAAAAGCGGACTTCGACTACACTGTAAATCGTTAGAATGGTCAGCATGACTTCACGCAATATTCTCAAGCCAAAATCCTGCTCGCCGTATACCTCTTTGATTCCGCTCCAAGCCGACTGGACTTGGGGCAACGAAGCCAGTGCGGACACGCTGACCAGCGCGAACATCAGCACTGGCAAATCTTTTTCGAAGTGTAATCTCATGAGTTAGCCCTGCCCGTTGTCACCGGAGACATCGGTAGCCTCCAAAACGGGCAATAATGCGTCATCCTTGCGCCTGCCAAACCAATCTGCCATCACCTTGTATCCAGACACCCACGGTGGCGAGTTGCCTTGATCGTCACCGCCTTGCCGATAGGCATATCCATAATAGGGCGAGTACGACGGACCTTCTTTCAAATCATTGATGATGAAACCTTTCGGTTTCAAACCGACCTGTTGTAAGCGCCTATGGCTCACTTCCAGTTCTTGCGCCGTGAAGCGCCCTTCCTTGACGACCAGAAAGGTGGCATCGGCATGTTTGCCCAGAATGGCGGCATCCGTAGCACGTAAAATCGGCGGCGAGTCGATCACAATATGGTTGTAGAATCGCTTTAATTCATTTAAGGTTTCCTCCAAATTACCGAGAACCAACAGTTCCGCCGGATTCACCACGGAACTTCCCTTGGGGATGAAATCGATGCCCACATCGGGTAGGCTGATGATGACCTCGCCTAGCGTGGCAGTGCCGGCCAACAAGTCGGAAAGCCCCGGCTGGCGTTGTGTGGAAAACGCTTCGTGCAGTTTTCCGTTGCGCATGTCGGCATCAATAATCAGCACACGTTTCTTGATGCTTGCCAGCAATGCCGCCAGATTCATGCTAATGAAGGATTTGCCCATGCCGGGGGCCGGACTGCTGACCATGATGACTTGGCTTTCGTCACTCGTCAGCGTGGCTTCCAGTGTGGTGCGCAGACCGCGCAAGGATTCCACTGAGATGTCTTGCGGGTCTTGACTGACCAAGATGCCAGGTTGCCGTTCCTTGCGTTGGTCAATCAAACTGGCCAGACGACGCTGCTTCTTGCTGTGCGGTATCGCCGCAAACAACGGCAGCCCCACCTGATATTCCAATAAGGCAGGATAGTTGTCGTGACGCAGCAATGAATTCCGCAGAAACACCATGGCCGACCCACCACTCAATCCCATTAGCGTGGCAATCGCCAAGACCAGACTGGGCTTGGGCCAGTAAGGCTTTTCCGGGGTCACGGCAAAATCGACGATGCGGGAATTGCCTAGCGAACCGGCGGCGGCGATGCGCTGTTCTTGGGCGCTGTTCAACAAAGAGGTGTAAAGCTCCGTGTTGACCTGCACATCCCGTGACAGGCTCACCATGTTCTGTTGAGTGCGAGGAAGGTCTTTAATGCGCTTTTCCAGAGTCGCCAGTTTCTGGTCGATACGCTTAATCTGGGCCTTGGTGGCGACCATGTCAGGATGGGCATCTTCCAAACGCTGGGTTTGCTCCTCATATTTCGTTTTGAGTTGGATGCTGAGTGTTTCCATTTCAGATGCCTGTTTCAGCAATACTTCGGCTTCGGTGGAAATGTCGATGGCACCATGTTGTTGGCGGAAGACACTCAACGCTTGTTCCGATTTTTCTAAGCGGTTTTTGACGATGGGCATTTGGCTTTCCAAAAACGCCAGCTTTTGAGCGGCTTCCGCCGATTCCCAATTCACCGTGGCGTTGACATAAATAGTGGCAATATCATTTACCGATTTGGCAAGTCGCTCCGGGTCGCGGCCTTTGAGTTCGACGCTCAGAATGTCTGTGTCCTTGGTCACTTCCCTGACTGTGAATGCCTTCTGCAAGGTTTCGATGGCTGATAACGGGGTTTTTTTGGTCAATTCAAAATGGGTGCCCGGATGCGCCCCCAATTCGGTGAGCTTGAGGGTGATTTTGCCGCTTTCACCCATGTTAGCCCTCAATTCTTCACCGACCCGACCTTCCACCAGACGTTCATCCTTGGGTCCGAGCAAACGGAATCGACCTGATTCAAGGGCAACAAGGGTGAACTCTTTATCCAGAAACCTCTCCGGCACGGTGAATTTTGCGATCTTCAAGGTTTCCCCGCCCCATGCCCAATGGCTGAACCCCCACCACGCATGAGATGGGCCATTGTAAGCATCGTGCTTGCGGGCCAGGGTTTCCCCAATCAGCGGAAAGTAAGAAGGCGAGGTTTCAACCACCAAGTTGAGATTCTCGACGACTTTGCCCAACACCGAGCGGGAGCGGAGAATTTCCACTTCACGCAGCGCCCTTGGGTTTTCGGCATCGCTCGGCGAGCGGTTTGCCTCGCTGCGCAACGGCGCGGCCAGCAAAGCTTTGTTCTTGTCGATCCGCAACAGGGCATCCGCCTTGTAAGTGCGCGGTGCAAGGATCAAATAAACCACCGCCAGCAACAGCACCGACACGAGCGCCAACATTACTGTCTTTCTGCCTTCAAACAACAGATCGACATAATCGCGGATACTCACGCCCTGTTCCTCGATCCGGGACGGATTGGGTTGTGGCAACAGGCTTATCTCATTTTGAACATACATACTGATTACATTCCCATGTAGGTTGCACGCATCATCATCTGATTGATGGACGAAGGCAGCAGTTGGTTGAGTACTCTGGACCATTGGGTGATGCCCGCCGTGCCTACAAACACAATGTCATGGGGTTCCAGTGAAAAGCGATCCGCCAGCAACAGGCCATCGGGCGATCCGGCATCCAATTGAAAAATTTCCGGCTTGGCTTGGCTGTTCCGAATCACATAGATTTCCTCGGGACGGGAGGTGTTGAAATCCACTCCGTAACCTTCCGAAATTGCCTGGGCCAGCGTCATTTTTCCTTTGTTGATTTGCAGCGGCTGTTGTCTGCCTACTTCACCCATCAAAAATACCTTGTTGTCTTTTCGGTCAGGGACGTTCAACACGTCGCCATCCTTTAGCAGTAGGTTTTGGGCGCTGCCCCCCTTTTCATAGAGTGACAATAAGTCAATTTGATACAGCTTTCCGTCACGCGCCAAACTCACATTGCTTTGGTCCGCCTCAGGTGATACCCCGCCGGCGCGGCCGATGGCTTCCGCGACGGTCAGCGGTGTCTCCACGAATGACTGGATGCCCGGTGTTTTGACTTCACCGACGACAAACATCCGATGACTTTGGAATGACAGCACGCGCACGTCCAGCTTGACCTTCTTGAAGTATTTGGAGAGTGCCTGGGTCAGCATGTCCCTGACTTGGCCGACCGTTTTGCCTGCCACGGGTAGCGTTCCCGCGTAAGGGAAATACAAGGTGCCATCGTCCGCCACCACCTTGCCGGCCAATTCGGGTAGGATCTTCTCTCCGCCCGGATCGTTGATTTCGGGATGTTCCCACACGGTAATTTGCAACCTATCGTGCGGCCCAATCTTATAAGGGGCGTTGGCGACATCGACAGGCGGCAGGGTGTCGAGCGCCGCACGCCTTGTATTTTCCCGTTCAATGATGAGATCGGCGGTGATCGGCATGATCTTCGCTTTCTCCTTGATGAGCTTGCCGTCTTTCGTAACGGGCACTTCCACATCCGATAGTGTGGTGCCGGATTTCATTCTCATGCCGGGGGTCAACGAACAACCGGTCAGCAACAAAGTCAATGCAATCAATCTAAACATAGTGAGTTGTTTTCCTTAATAAGCATTCTTGCTGACAAATCCGAATACGATGGTGCGCAGGGCGATTTCCAAATCAAACCAAACCGACCAATGTTGTATGTAATAAAGATCATGCTCAATGCGCCGGTTCAGGTCCGTGTCCCCACGCCAACCGTTCACTTGCGCCCAACCAGTAATGCCAGCTTTTACCATGTGCTTCTTCATGTAATTCGGCACTTGCTCCTTGAACACTTCCACGAAGTCGGGTCGCTCCGGGCGCGGGCCGACTAGGGACATCTCACCCTTGAGTACATTGATGAGTTGCGGCAGTTCGTCCAAGCTGGTTTTGCGCAAGAGCATGCCCATGGCCGTGGCCCGCTTTTCGCTTGGCTTGGCCCAAACGGGTCCGGTTTTGGCTTCAACACCGACTGGCATTGAACGGAACTTCAACATGATGAACGAACGGTTGTTCCAGCCGACCCGCTCTTGCCGGTAAAACACCGGCCCGCGTGAACTGAGTTTGATGGCGACAGCAATCAGCAACATCAAAGGACTCGCCAGCATCAACAAGACAATAGCCAGCAGCCTGTCTTCGATTTCCTTGACGTAACGGTTGATACCGTGCAAAGGCGACACGGAGATATCCAAGGTGGGAATGCCGGCCACCGCGTTTAGGCTGAGGAATTTGCTTTGCCTGAACGCAAAGCAGTCGATGACTAGACGGATACTGACCGGCAGATGCCGCAATTCATACAGCACGGCTTCGGCGCGTGATTCGCCGTGTGGAGGGAATGCAACCCACACTTCCTCGATGGCTTCCTTTGCCACCATGTTCGCCAAGTCATTCAAGCCGCCCTTATGTGGAAGGGCAAAATTGCCGACCGGAATCCTTGGGCTGGACCGGTCATCCACATAACCGACCACACGAAGACCCGCCCAAGGCGAATGGTTCAACTGATGGCTGGCCGCCATGGCCATATTGTTCAATCCGACCATGATGATGCGCCCTTGCGACAAACCCCGCGCATGAAGCCAGCGCAGTAAGCAAGACAGCAGTCCACGGGCGGACACGACGAACAACAACCCCATGACACCCCAAGTGGCAATCCAGCGATAACTGGAACCCAACCAGAAGTGCAAGCGAATTAGGGCGACCAATGCAATAACCAACACCAGCGCCGATGCCCAAGCCCTGGCAATGCGGGCGATTTCCCCGCGCATCGCATCATTGCGCCAAGGGCGGTACACTTGCCCGATTTCGAAAAAGATGATGACACTCAAAATGCCGATGGCAATCACTGTCCGATGATCCGGGTCGATGATGACATGGCGATGCCAAGCATAATAGGCCACCCAACTAGCGCTAATCAGCATGGCAATGTCGATGACCCGCAGCAACAGGATCGTTATATGACCATATTGCCTGAACAGGCCGTTGAAGATGTTTCCCACACTTAGTGGCATAATGGCTTAACCTCTGTTTCGTGTTCACCCATGATGTCGGCCTTAAACCCGTCCATCCAAAAATCGACGCAGTGTGCAATGAAGACAAGCCGCGACGCTTAGGGTTGAAGCTTACAGAAGCAAGATGAGGGGAAGCATTGGGTTTAGATTAGGATATTGTGAAGAAGGGTGAAATTTGGATGGGTGCATTCCGGCTACAGACACCGGAACATTCGAGCACGTCAGATCGCTGTCGATCAGATTGCATACTCAATATCTATATGCTTGTATACTAGAATTCATCGGAAACTACTGACAGATGTAGCAACCAAGTGTTGGTTTGGAATGGTTTCCGTCAAAGTCTACTTGACGCGTGTGTTTTTTCGAGTTCCGATAATTTGATGATAAATCAATTTGCCCTCAAACTTCCAGAACCATCCTATGGTACGAAATGAAGGAATCAATGCCGCAATTCATCAGCACAATCATTCACAAATTTCGCGCTATTCCGGTCTTATCCAGAATGGGTCAATGGATCACAGCTACTTTGAGAAGGATGAGGTTGCCAAACCTATTCTCGTTGAGGAATATTATTTTTATCGGCTTTATCACCGCTGTGATTCCCTTGTTTTTGGCTGTTTTGTACGCTGCATTTGCGATGCGCGAAACAGCGTCATTGGGTAAAACATTGAATCAACAAGTCTTTGAAGAAACTAAAACGGTTCGTTTAGCCCTGCAAAAATCCTCTGACATTGAGCGCAAAGCCAGATTGTTCGTGCTGTTGTCCGACCCCTCGTTACGTCAACCGTATGAACGCCAATCCTATGAAAATACACGAAATACATTCAAAAAGGCATTGGACGATTTATTGACATTGAATGTTGACAATAAAATTGCCCTCCGTGTCAACGAATTAGCAGAGAAAGAACGCTTGATATATGAGCAAATTATCCAGTCGGAAACTGAAAATAAACTCAAGCTGCCAGTCGATGAGGCTTTTCAAGGCTTGCGCGAGGCTTCAAACACCCTTTCGCGTGAGTTTGAAAGCTATGTCGAGCAAAAATTTGACGAATTGCACCAACAAACACAATCTTTGGAACAGAGCTTACTGATCAAGGGGGCAGCCCTGCTTTCAATTTCTGTCATTTTTTTGACAAGCTTGCTCGTCATCCTGTCGCGTTCAATCAGGAAACTCGATTCTTCCATCCGCAAACTGGGGGCAGGCTATCGCCTGGAACCCATCGTCGTCACTGGGCCTAACGATCTTCGCTATTTAGGCGACCGGTTAGAATGGCTGCGCACTCGCTTGCTGGAATTGGAGGATTCGAAATACCGTTGGATGGAAATAGTTGCCGAGGAGATCGAAAAACCCTTGGAAAACATCGTAGAATTGGCCGCCAAACTTGCGGAAGATACGGACGGGGCATTCGACTCCCAACGGCTAGCTATGGCCATAAGCTTGTCCGACCATGTAAAGACCTTGCAAACAGTGTCAGCTGAGTTGATCCGTTTCAGCCAATCCAATCCCAACCGGCAAGAAACCAGAAAAGAAGCCGTCAATTTGAAAGCCTTGCTGGAGTCGGTCATAGCGGCTTATCAAACCCGTCTTCAAGCCAAATCCGTAACGATCAAAGCATTGGCCCGGCCTGTCAAATTTTCCGGCATCCCGGATCAACTCTATGCGGTGATCGACCATCTGCTTTCCAACGCCGTAAAATACTCTCCCGAAGGCGGGGAGATCCGTGTCATGCTACGCACCTCCGGAGTGTTGGTGGATTTGGAAGTCGAAGACGAGGGTATGGGGTTTGACCCAGATGAACGCGCCAAGGTATTCCATCCGTTTTTCTCAGGCAAAGCCGCCCAAACCGCTGATGCTGCTGGCGCTGGCATGGGGCTGGCGATGGTCAGTGAATATGTTGCCAACCATCAAGGGAAAGTTGAAATTATCGAATCAAGACAAAATCAGCAGGGTGCCCGCATACGGGTGCAACTGCCTTTAATGGATTCCGTTGAATGAAAATACGCTTTACATGTCTATTTCTGTTTTTAATAGTCCTGACCGGCTGCGCGAAGTTCAATTTCAAGGGCGACCGATCTAATCCTTATGCGAGGGAGGATTTGGACGAACTCCTGCATTTCGGTTCCAACATGGCAAGCATGACACCCTCATCAAGGGCAGATGTCTGCCGTTCTTTGCTTGCCCAACAAAAGGGAATATCCGGGGCTGGCATACAATTGCACTTGATGACTGGTCGCCTGCTTTCCGATGCGTGCGGCGACATAGGCAAAATTCTGGACGGGGTTGATAGCACACCAATGAAAAACCTGTCAGATGAACATTTGCGGTGGCTGGTGGACGTGCAAACGGAAGCCTTGAAGCGCATGGGTAACCTCTCGAAAAAAACGGGTTCTGTGGAATATCGGACAAAAACGGTGCAATGTTCGCCAGTGTCAAAAAAAGCTAAGCCAGAATCCAAAAAAGGCGCGGGAAAATCTTTGGCTGAGCCCCAAAAAGGCGCGGTAAAAAGTGTGGCTGAACCTCAACAAAGCGATTCCAAGCTCCTGCGCGAGAAGCTTGAAGCCATCCGCTCCATGGAAAAGAAGCTGGATGAGTCCAGCGATGGAAACTAGGTCGCATGTTTCGTGTCCGTTTGGCGGTGGTCATTGCGGTTTCATTTGGTTTTGTGTTGTTTCTTGGCGTGACACTCTACTGGGGAGCAAACCAAGTCTCGCTATATTTCCACCGCAGCCAATCGGCTTATGAGGCTTTCGACCAGTATCAACGCCTGTCCCAAGAGTCCTACCGCCATTTCAAACAACGCATGGATCGGCTGATTACCGACAATCCTGCGGATGCAGATGTGGAAACGTCGAAGCGCCGCCTCTATGAAGCCATGAATGCATTAAGGAATAACGCGGTTAAGGAAACCGATACTGAAAACCCTGAAACTGGGCACGCCAAACCGGTTGAGCTTGAGCGGGTGGCTCGTTTCACCGCCTTTCTGGATGCCAGCGAATACCGTTTTGACGAAATCGAAACAGTCCGGCAGCAGGGCAAGTTAAAAGAAGCGGTGCGGATGCTATCGAAATACTCGGAAGAGGAAATCGATGGGAAATTCCAACCCATGATCGATGCTGCCATCGACAGCGAGAGGGAACGAGCCAAACTTGCAAGGGAAAAATTGAAGTCCTTGGTGGATCGTTTGCACTGGGTCGCCATTCTCAGTTCGACGCTAGCAGGGCTGTTCAGCATCGTGGCCCTTAATGTGTTAGTGCGGGGGGTCAAAAAACCCATCGAAGCCTTGTTGCATGGCACCGACGAAATTGCAGCCGGCAATTTGTCATACCGTATATCCCTCAACACCCGCGATGAGTTCGGCTACCTTGCCACTCATCTTAATCATATGGCGCAAGAATTGGAATTCCAACAGCAAAAACTGCGGGAAGGCCGCGCCATTTTGGAAAAAAAGGTGACTGAACGCACCCGTGATCTGCATCAATTGAACGGTGAGCTTCAGCGCATGGATGCGGCACGAAGGGAATTTTTAGCTGACATCAGCCATGAGTTGCGCACCCCGATTACCGTCATTCGTGGTGAAGCGGAGGTGACATTGCGGGGGCGTGACCGCGAAATCGAAGAGTACAAAGACACTTTGCAACGCATTGTCGAATTGGCTATGCAATTGAACAAATATGTGGCCGATTTGCTTTTCCTCGCCCGCACAGAAAACACCAATCTCCAGTTTGAGTGGGAAGATTTAGATTTTTCCGATTTGGTGTCCAGTGCCTTCGATGATATTCAAGTGATGGCGCTGGAACATTCGATTGTCGTTGTTCTGGACGCGGCTCGCACACCCTTATGTGTGCGAGGGGACAAACAAAGGTTGCTGCAAGTGTTGTTTATTTTAGGCGATAATGCCTGTCGCTACTCAGGTTCAAACACCCAGATCACCATTAAGCTGTGGTCCGAAGATAATCAAGCGTACTTGATCATAAGCGACCAAGGCATAGGCATCCCTGCGTCAGATTTGGAACTGGTTTTCGACCGCTACTATCGCAGTCAGAATACCCGTGGAGCACGGGATGACGGTACTGGCCTTGGTTTGCCCATAGCTCGGTCTATCTTGAAAGCGCATGATGGAAAGATCAGTGCAGCCAGCGCCGAAGGAGAGGGAACGACATTTACCGTCACCTTGCCTTTGGCCTCGAAGCCTTTAAACTAAGCCAAGTGGGAGGGAGTTAAAAAGCTTGTTATGCAGAAGCATAAGCAAATCTTGCCACTCCAGAGTCAGGCAAAGCTTGTTATGCCATATACTGATTTCCAAAATTTTCTAGTACAACCACCTCCTAATGAGGTTAATCGCACATGAACGAAATTGACCTTAGTACCAGTAATACCCTAGACAGCGTGTATTACAAGCGTGTTTTATTAGTGGAAGACGATGATCGGATCGCCGACTTTATCCAGCGCGGCTTGAAAGCCGAAGGCTATGCTGTCGAACTTGCAAGAACTGGACGGGAAGCCATAGCGTTCGGAAAGGAAGGGCAGTTTCAGACCATTATTCTGGATTTGGGTTTGCCCGACCTTGATGGTCAGCAAATTTGCGAACATTTACGGGCCAAGAGAGTAGACACCCCCATTCTGATGTTGACTGCACGCGATACGGTTCATGACAAGGTCATTGGTTTACGGGCTGGCGCAGACGACTATATGACCAAACCGTTTGCCTTCGAAGAACTGCTTGCACGGATAGAGGTGCTGATGCGCCGAAGCGTTGGAAAAACCATAATCGACTCCAAGGAAATGCTTGTTGCGGACTTGGTGCTTAATCGTGAAACCCATGAAGTGAGGCGTGGGGGGACGCTGATTAATCTTACACCTAAGGAGTTTTCCCTATTGGAGTTCTTCCTGCGCATGCAGGGCAAAGTCTTGAGTCGAACCCGTATCTTGGAGCAGATATGGGGTTACAGTGCAGACCCGCTAACTAATGTGGTGGATGTTTATGTGCGCCAGCTTAGGCGAAAAATTGATGACGACTACACCATAAAACTAATCAAAACTGTGCGTGGGTTTGGTTATAAGTTGGACGCAACTTGATGCAGATTTGGCAATTAGGATGAATATATTCATGCTAACATTAATATTCCAATACGTTTTAAGGCGAACCACACAACAATTCTCATTGAAGCAGTAAATGCAACTAAAATATATTTGTCAGCCTTTATGATGCTCGTTAAACGGGGCGAATTTCTCAGACGTGGGTTTGGATCGTTCGCTCCAAACGGCAGCTTAGTTGCATTTTAAGCCGGATACAAAGATTGAGCCATTGACCGCTGTTGGCCGAATGCACCAGTTCGACAGCATTCCCAAAAGCAGCCATTTGAAGCTAGGAAATTTGTCAACCTAGGATTAACTCCGATTGTGTTTTAGGGATTGGTTCAAGTTGAGCGAAGGAATGGTTCGCTGATTGCTCAAGGACGAGATAGCGACGGTCAGCATTCCCAACTGCGTCCAACAACATTTGTAGCGTAGGCCAAGGAACCTCCTCGGGCCAGTAATGCTCTCCATGCACAACCGCAGTGCATAACGCCTCTTCATAAGCGGCAGCAACCTGACTGTCTGCCGAACCTAACAAGCAAGGGCTGTCGTCCAACGCCTCCAGCAGTAGGTCGCGCTGCAACTTCAATTCGGTCCAGTCGCCGTAAACCCAATAGGTACGCATCAAAATCCCGATGATGATTTCTGCGCGTTCCTGAATTTCATTGCTGTAGCCGCCTAATACCGATTCGAATTCACTGGCGAGCAAGGGTAAGTCGAGCGCTTCTAAGTTGCCTGTCTGCAATGCAGTCAGTTGGGATTGCAAAAGCACGACGAAATCAGACTGTATTAATGTTGCGCTCATGGAATGAAGCTCATAGTAGAATGATTAAAGGGTCAGACTTTCTTCAAGTAAATAGCCTTCAACATGAAACTGCCACCCTCCATCTTGCAATCCACCTCGTGGTCGCCACCGGCTATTCGGATACCCTTGACCTTGGTTCCCATTTTAAGTGTGGTTGACGAGCCTTTGACCTTCAGGTCTTTGATCAGCACCACCGTGTCGCCGTCGGACAATATATTGCCGTTGGCATCTCTTACTACTGCATCGACATCGCCATCAGCATCAGTGGCCTCATTTATTTTCCATTCGTAGCCGCAGTCGGCGCAGACATAGTGGTCGCCGTCCGGGTAGGTGTTTTCCTGTGTGCATTGGGGGCAGGATGGGAATGTTGACATGGCTTCGCTCATAGTGGAATTTGAACGTGAATTATATTCCATTAACCCAACCCATTCGCCGTCTGTTTTAGCCAATCTGCGATCAGGTCGATTTGCTGGGGTTCAAGCAAAGAAGGCGCATGCCCGATGCCAGCCCATTCTAATAACCCTGCCTGTGGATTGGATTCGAACATGGCCTTTGCGTTGGTGCGTGACAATGTCTCCGATTCTTCACCGCGCAAGACCAAGCAGGGACATTGGACTTGATTCCAGAAACTCGAAAGGTCAATATCCGCCATGCCGTCGCTAACGGACTGCATGAAAGGCTTGATGCGTGGCTTGTACGAGTATTTCAAGCACGACCATCGCAGTACATTCAAAGATCTAGACGGGTTTGTCAGTCGTCGGCTGAGGGCGCTGCTAAGGTAGTGGAAAAAGCGGCCCGGCATGAGACGTTGACTTGACGACCACAAAC
>CAIWDB010000237.1 GCA_903911305.1 uncultured Methylococcaceae bacterium
ATGAATATATGCAACATGTAGGAGCGGGCCACGCCCGCGATAAATAGCCTATTTTTGAAGACTTGGCCCAAACAATCGCGGGCATGGCCCGCTCCTACGGATCAAATAAAGTAATCAATTGATATTGAAAACGCTGTAAGAATAATAAATACCTAAATTCTGACGATTTAGAAAAATACTAAGATATTTCAGTTTTATCAGGCTAACTCCTGGCAGTAGGTTATTTTGTTGGGAAAGAGCATAAAGCATAAGGGGACAATGGCACGGAAAACCGCTGGAAGTACCAGTGGCCGATGTGGTCCTTGGGGATCTCGCCGTGCTTTCCGTCGGCGACATGGTTCCCGCTGACGGCTTTGTGTTGGAAGCCAACGACTAATTTGTCAAACAGTCGTTGCTAACCGGTGAATCCTATCCTGTCGAAAAACATTCGGGCGCACTGTCCGCCACGGCAACCGATTTGCAGGATGCCGCCAACGCCGTGTTCATGGGTACGACCGTCATCAGTGGCAGCGCAAGGATGAGGGTGGTCAAAACCGGCACTAGCACCGCCATCGGTGCCATTGCCGACAGCATTTCCCGCAAGCCACCGCCCACAGCCTTTGAGATTGGCACCCACCGCTTCGGTCTGCTGATTATGCGCCTGACTCTGTTGCTGGTGTTGTTCGTTTTGCTGGTAAACGCCCTCATGCACAAGCCATGGCTGGAGTCGTTTATGTTTGCCGTGGCGCTCGCGGTGGGGCTGACAGCGGAACTGCTGCCGATGGTGGTGTCGGTCACCCTGTCACGAGGCGCGATGAACATGGCGAAGAGGCGGGTGATCGTCAAGCGCTTGGCCGCCATCCAAAACCTAGGGTCGATGGATGTCTTATGTACAGACAAGACCGGCACGCTGACTGAGGCAAAAATAAGGCTTGAGCAACATGTGGACCCGCAAGGGAATCCGAGCGCACGGGTGTTGGAACTGGCTTATCTCAATAGCTTTTTCGAAACAGGTCTGAAAAGCCCGCTCGACGAGGCGATCCTGGCCCACGAAAATATTGACGTGAGCGCTTGGAACAAGATCGACGAAGTCCCATTCGATTTTGAACGGCGGCGCGTGTCTGTGTTGCTGGATATTGGCAACATGTTCAGCATGGCGGGCGCGGCATTGTTCCTGCCCTTCCTGCCCATGCTACCGACCCAGATTCTGCTCGACAATATACTCTATGATCTCTCCGAAGTGCCAATCCCATTGGTGGAGATAGCCAAACGGGGCTTTTATCGGTGGAGTCAAACCCGGTCTTTCAATGCCTAAGAAAAATAATGACTTACTGTGTCGGCATCCTGTTACAGCAGGGAATGATCTTCGCCCAAGATTCCCGAACCAATGCCGGTTTGGATAACATCGCAAAGTTCTGCAATTGGTCCTTCTGTTCTGCCTGATCAAGTGCCTTGCTGATTTCAGCCTGTAATGGTCTAATTATGCTTGACACTTCATAGGGGCATATTCCAATGTCATTAGAAGCGCAGAAAATGAGCGGTTGCGGATGGGAACGCGAAATATTAAAACAGGGCTCGTTGGATTCATCTGGGAACAACAGAAGGCTTACCCCGTTATTGTGCTGTGCGATGTGATGCAAGTGGGCTTTGATGTAGGCCGCAACAAAACCCGGGAGAAGCCAGACGAACCCGCACAACGTACCCGTTCCGAAGCAGTCCAGTCAAGGAAGCGATGTTGTCAATAACGATTTTAGTAGAATAATTGTTTATTAATTCAACAAAAATTATGTTCAATAATCCTGCAATTCACAAATAAACATGCATGGCAATAATAGCACTGTAAAGTTTAGTAATTGCGAGAACAATTTAACCGTTGTCGAATTGAGTAGACAATTGAATAGCCAGGCTTCTTTATAATGAGAAAATCAATGGCTTTCTTTTTGATTATAATGTTAGAAGCCTTCATTTTAGCGCTATTGATTGCCCAAGCTTCCCTTAACATAAGTTCTATGCAGGGAGCGCTTAAGGAAAAAAAAACACTGGTCAGATCCCTCAAGCTTACCGATCTCTGCCTGTTTACTGAGGCCCGCTATACTCGGCATTTGTCACAGGCTGATTTAAATACCCCCTTCCAAGATCACCCTCTGTCTTTAGAGCACTTTCCTTCTGGTTCATTTACTCTTCCAACCAATTTGATCTCAAAAAGAAAATGATAGATTGGATCGAAAGGCAACGCTACATCATTGACTTTACTCTGTCTTCCTTGCTAAGGCGAAAGGTGAAAAATTTCGGATTACTGGCTTTATATACACTGATTGTATTCATCTTGGCTTCCACCATGTTTTTTACTTACTCAATCAAAAAAGAAGCTTCCATCATATTAAGTGAATCACCAGAAATCATCGTACAAAAATTGTCTGCAGGGCGACACGATCAGTTTCCATTAAGTCAAATGGAAACCCTAAAAAAAATTCGGGGTGTTGCAGAAGTGCTACCTAGGCTTTGGGGATACTATTATGAGGGCGGTCTAGGTGCGAACTATACACTTTTAGTTCCACCTGTGACTACCAACAAAAATGGAATCGAAGAAACAACAGATTCAATTACTTCAGTCGAGAACAAAGAAAACGCTCCAGACAACCCCGACAAGCCGCTATTTCAATACAATGACACAAAGTTAAAGCCTGGAACCATTATTATTGGTCAAGGCATTGCCCGCACAAGAAATTCCCATGTGGGCGATTTTATGCCGTTTCGAGCTTACGACGGTAGTATTGTTGGCTTTGAGATCAAAGGAATCCTATCTTCCGAGTCTGAATTGGTTTCGTCCGATTTGATTCTGATTAGCGAACAGGATTTCAGAAGCCTCTTCGGAATCGGCAATGATTTTGTAACCGATGTTACTGTTGCGGTCGTCAATCCTCACGAAGTGTCCACTGTCGCATCTAAAATAGTAAACATACTACCAGACTCTAGACCAATTACTCGCGAAGACATACTGCGAACCTATGAGTCTATTTTCAATTGGCGTGGCGGGATGATGATTGTCATATTCTCCGCCGCCGTGTTGGCTTTCGTCATTTTCGCTTGGGACAAAGCATCGGGATTATCTGCGGGTGAACGCCAAGAAATCGGCATATTAAAGGCGATTGGATGGGAAACTTCGGATGTGATCCTGATGAAGTTTTGGGAAGGGGCGGTAATTTCACTCACAGCCTTTTTTTCCGGTGCGATACTCGCCTATATTCATGTGTTTTTCACTGGCTCATTGATATTCGAACCCGCGCTGAAAGGGTGGTCGGTTCTTTATCCCCATTTCGTGCTAACACCTTTCATCAGTGTCGAGCAGCTTGCCACGCTTTTTTTTATCACCGTGATTCCTTACACCGTGGCTACTATTGTACCCACTTGGCGGGCAGCGACCATTGATCCTGATTCGGCAATGCGTCACAGCGGAGATTAAGCCATGATCGAATTGTCCAAGGTGAGAAAAGTCTTCAATGCTGACAATCCCAATGAATTTTCCGCTTTAAACGGGGTGAGTGTAAAGATTAGCCAACATCAGTTGACGGTGTTGACTGGTCCGAGCGGTTCTGGCAAAACCACTCTGTTGAGCATTATCGGTTGCATGTCTAGGCCCACAGCGGGCAGGGTGAGATTGGATGGTAGAGTAATAAGCAGCCTCCCAGAACGTTTTTTGACCGACATCAGGCGGAAGACTTTCGGCTTCATCTTTCAGCAACCCAACTTAATCAAAGGCTTGACAGTATTGGAGAATGTAATGCTACCAGCCTATCCTTTGGGTGAAAGCTACTCGCTATTAAAAGCCAAAGCCATTTTTGGACTCGATTCGTTGGGCATTGCGAATAAGGCAAATGCCAAAGTAGAATGGTTGTCTGGCGGAGAAGCTCAGAGAGCATCGATCGCCAGGGCTCTGATCAATAATCCCTCCATCATCATTGCCGATGAGCCGACAGCTCATCTGGACACCAATCTTTCATTTCGTTTCATGGAGATTATCGAAAACTTCAAGACGGAGGGTAAAACAGTCATCATCAGCAGCCATGATCCACTAGTTTATAATTCGTCATTAGTGGATCGTCTAATCAAACTGCGCGATGGTCAGATTGAGGGCTAGTAACCATGATTTTGCATCCCACCGTCATTGGCAATCTCGTGGGTTCTTCCATCACCACCGGAATGGTGGTTTATGCGGCAACATATGGCCTTCAAATTCTTAAACATTGGAACATTGAAAGTGGCGCAGAATTGCAGTTGATTTTAGAGCGCAAAACTTATCTTATTTCAACTTTTCTCGCTTTTGCCTTTGGCATGCAATTGATATCCTTATTTCTATTTGTCTTTACAGCCGATAGGTTAACCCCGCTTTTCGTTGGTGCCATGTGCGCCGCTGGCACCTTAAATGTCAATGCTTTTGGCTATCCTACACTATTGCTAAAAATACTAAACTTTGTCTTGGCCGGCCTTTGGTTAGTCTTAAACTATGCTGACAATCAAGGATACGACTATCCACTGATCAAATGGAAATACGGGTTGCTCGTCGTCATTGCACCTTTTATTCTGCTTGAATCCATAATGGAGTTCGCTTATTTTATCGGGATGAAGCCCAATGTAATTACTTCTTGTTGTGGCAGTCTTTTTAGCAGCGAGAATGCGACCGGACTTGGCTCTGAGATTGCTGGCTTTCCGCCTGAACCAATGATGGTGATATTTTATTTAGCTCTGCTATTAACTTTATTGTCAGGACTGTAT
This sequence comes from uncultured Methylococcaceae bacterium, assembly GCA_903911305.1. Taxonomy (GTDB): domain Bacteria; phylum Pseudomonadota; class Gammaproteobacteria; order Methylococcales; family Methylococcaceae; genus Methylumidiphilus. The sequence continues at coordinate 4,753 of CAIWDB010000237.1, forward strand.
GCCTATCTAACAAAAAAAACCACCTATCTCTATGCCATTTTGAGCGTAATAATGTTTGTGATTGCCATTGCTTCTATCATTTCATTTATATCTCTGTATATTTACGAAATACCAACGCATCATTGCCCATTTTGCCTAGTTACGCGGGATTATAGCTTTATTGGATATGTGTTATATCCTCTGCTCTTTGGAGCCGTGGTTTCCGGCATGGGGGTCGGTATTCTAAATCCATTTATTGAATGTGAAAGTTTGCGGTTAATACTACCTAAAATAATCAGGAAGTCCACGTTAATTTCTTTTTCATGTTATTCTCTGTTCGGTTTAATTGTAACTTATGAAATTGTATTTTCCAACTTAATTATGAGAGGATGAAAAATGAAAAAAAGCCTTTTAAAATACCCGGTTGCGATGTTTTTCTTGCTTGCCTTGATGACTACATTCAATGCCAATGGGGTACAGAGTCAGATGGACATCAAAAAAACCGACCATTGTCCAGTTTGCGGAATGTTGGTCGATAAAGATTTGAAATGGGCGGCAAAGCTTGTGATGAAAGATGGAACCTATTATGCATACGATGGGGTCAAAGATATGCTTAAGCACTACTTTAACATCCCAAAATACACACCAAAAAAAACCGCTGATGGCATAAAATTAATGACCGTCACGGATTACTACGATGGTAAAAAAATTGATGCTAAATCTGCCTATTACGTGATCGGCAGCGATGTCTTAGGGCCAATGGGCCCTGAGTTCATCCCTTTCAAGGATGAATCTTCAGCGCAGGAGTTCATGAATGATCATAAAGGCAAATCCGTCCTACGATTCCAAGATATAACAATGGAAACGGTCAGTGGCGTAGAGTCAGGGCATTGACTCTTGTAAGCTAACTTAAGGCTCAGTTCAAACTTTCCCACCACGGAGTTGCATCAATTCCAAGCGCACACGGTTAAATACATCAGTCCAATCATTTAGTATCCTCTGGCGGAATAGCCTCATACTGGGATACCATGGTGAGTCTTCCCGTCGGATCAACCAGCGCCACTCACCACTAAAAGAGAGCAACACCCAAACTGGTTTGCCGTAAGCAGCAGCTAAATGAGCAACCGATGTGTCAACAGCAACAACCAAATCGACTTGATCGAGGATCGAAAGCGTGTGGGCAAAATCCACCAATTCTGAGCTTAGGGAAGTCACGTTAGGCCGTTCAAGAAATTGCTCTATCTCACTCGATTTTGCGCCAACCTGAACACTAATAAATTGAATGTCTTCAAGCTCGAACAGCGAAGCAAACTGTTTAAGTGGGCAAGATCGCATTAAATCATCACTGTGGGTGTTCCGACCCGCCCATGTAAAAGCCACAGTTAAAGTGGTGCCAACCGCACGCTGAACAGGAACATGAATATTTTTTGGTAAGCCGATATAAGGAACCTTGGAAGGGATTGTGTCTAGGGTAGTTCCGAAAAGCAATGGAAGGGTAAGCAATGGTACCTGTAGGTCATATTCGATACTACCTAATTGTGAGGGGGCATGAAGCTTGTCAAATCCGCCAACAGTTTTTACTAGCGCTTCTATTTCCGGTTCGCACAAAACCTCAATCTGGGCTTCAGGGCCAACCTGTTTCCGAATCAGCGGGAGATAACGGATGAATTGAAAAGTGTCTCCATAACCCTGTTCGGTATGCACAAGTAACTTTCGCTGACCTATTTTGCTTCCGTTCCAAAGTCGCTCCCTCACGTTCTTTACTTTCCAGGGTACACCCGGAATATCAAGCCTAGCTTCATAGGCTAACCACCCAGTCGCAAAACTTCCCTGCATCAACAACGGGCTGGCTTCTGCAAAGCGTGCCTTTGGTGACTCTGGCGCCAAGGATATGGAGCGACGATAGGCGGCTAAACCTTCATCAAGCTTCAACATCCTCATGGACACATTTCCAAAACCATAGTAGGTATCAGCATCATTAGGCAGAAGCTCCAAAGCCCTTCTTATCAGATGGTATGCCTCCGGCATATAGCCTTGTGCCAATAATAATCGACCTAGGCATTTCAATGCTTCCGGGTTATCTGGATGAATACATAAAAAATGGCGCGCTGCCGAAGTCGCAGCTTCAAAACATAGTGCCTGTTCAAGCAATTTGGTCAACCCAAACAGGCAATCACCATGATTAGGGCTAATGGACAGACCACGTTTATAGGCTGCTTCTGCTTCCTCAAACTTACCCAAAGCATGACAGGCACGGGCAAATACGCACCATGATTCGACTGAACTCGCAGCAACTTCAGTGGCCTGCTTATAGGTGGCGAATGCCGCCTCGTTGTCACCTTTACTGGCAAGTGCATCGCCAAGAAGCAGGTAGGAAGCCAGGCTACCCGGATGTAACCCAATTGCCTGTTGAGCGATTTCAATAGATTCTTCTGTCCGTCCATTTGCCAAATATAAACGACCCAAAAGCAGCAAGGCTTCCATATAATCGGGCCGTAAAGTCAATGCTTGCCGATAGGCATCCTCTGCGGCAGAGGGTGAATTGACGGCGGCATAAGCTTCCCCAAGCCGCAAGTGTGCCTCTGCCAAGCTCGGAGAGATTTCAATCGCTTGCCGCAATTCCAAAATGGCATCAGTCAATCGCCCCGAAAGCCTGAGAAGATTGCCCAAGGTGAGGTGATATGTTGGATTGGTTTCATCTTCTTGGACTGCCAAACGGGCCGCGTGAATGGCTTCGTTAACTTTTCCGTTGTGGGCCAAGATTATTGCCCACAAGTTCAAAACTGCCGGATTTCGATGATCGTATTCAAGCTCTTGTCGGCATAGGCGTTCGGCTGTTAGAAAATCGCCCCTTTCCACAAGATCAGAGATAAAAGCAATCGAAGTTGGCTGGATCATAGACAGCTAAAACTGTGAATATAATGTTGAAAAAGTCAGATTCATTTTCACAAATTCGGCTGAATAAGCTTTTGTCACGCCAACGGGTGGCGTTCCTTTCCAGAACGAATTTCCCTCATGGTGGCTGTCACTGCTAAGTTTTGCGATTCATGAACGCCTAACATGTTAAATGATGCAACATTGCCATATATATTTTGGCTGATATTAAAAAAATTATTGGGATTGAACAAAGGGGGAGTATGCCAAAAAAGTCTATAATTTCTTGCCAGAATGAAATCGATCAGAGCGGATGACTTCTCAACCCTATCATTTTCGACATAGAGCAGTGGTTTGGAATGGCTAAGTATCTGCTCAGCCCCTTCAAGCACCTCTCTTTCCATGCCCTCTACGTCTATCTTGAGTAGTGCAATTTGAGTTTCACACAGTCTTTCGTCCAATGTAGATACTGCCACTGCTTCAAAACCTTCATCCGGTTTATCAATTAATGATACACCGCCGAAATTTCCTTGCTTAGTATAATCCAAAGGCGGCAGCCATAATTTTCCAGTTTTTGAACTGACGCCTTCATTAAAGCAAAAAATATTATTGGTGCTATTCAATGCAATTTGAGCTTGCAGTAAAGCATAACATGAGCGTTGAGGTTCAAAGGCAAAAACCTTTCCTTTCATACCTACATGTCGAGCCAAGCCAATGGTGTGCGCTCCGATATTTGCTCCAACCTCAACTACCACATCACCGGGTATCAATAAATCCTTTATAAACTTACCTTCAATGGCACTAAACTCGCCGTATATTTCAAGTGCCTTACCCACATAGTAATCATTACGGTTGACTAAAAAATAACCATCTCGCGCGCTTACTAAGGCACAATTTTCATTTATTAGCAGTGCTTGCATACTTGAGTAATTGATTTTTCGATACAGTGGTAGTTAGTGTTCTGTGTTGAAGGGAATTGCGCACTATTTCTTAATGCAAAAAACACCACTTACCCTCGGAGATATAGCTTCCAAAACTGAGCTACATTTTCGATGTTTTTCCAAGCATTGCTTTGAAACACTGCGTCGTCGAAAGTTTTTGGCCAAGACGGTGGTTGAGGCTCCACTTTTGGACGTATGACATGCAAATCTTTGAACCCGTATACAAAGTCATCCTCAAACGTCACTTGTTCTACTCGATCAAAGTCATGTTCAAAGCTATCTTCACCTAAAAATTTATAAACTGCATCCATGGTTTGCTTGGGTCGGCGGGTTAAATCGTCATAATCAATGAAATGCATCCGATCCTTCCAGCCACGGGTAACCGCATCCCGTATCGCATTATAGGCCCTGCCCACAGGTTGAGCGTCGTCAATGAAAACCTCCGCACGACCCAGAGCCGTTTTGAATTTAAGGGCCATATTGGCCTCTTGTGGAAGTTGTCCAAATGCAGAGGTTTTGCGATAGAGGTTTTCAAAGGATGCCACAACATCGCGCAAATCACGAACTGTCACCAACACTTTCACCCGATCACGCCCCCCCACCATCTCCGCTCCCATTTCCAAAAACTCAGCCCAATACCGGTTTTTATCAATGCATATAGGTTCTTCAACATGAGCGAAATATGCTTGCAACATGGCTCTCAGCACATTGCCCTTAATCAGTTCACTGTCATGTCGATCCATCGCTTGGAATGCATCGTTCCGATCCCAACCGTTGCGGACTTGGACTAGCATATCGACAATACCGGATGTGGGAGTCACAAACATTTTTGGATGTTGGGCAAGGATATTGGCAAGTAGCGTTGAACCACTGCGTGGCAATCCGGCGAGAAAATAAATTGTTTTATTTGAAGGCATTTGAAAGATAGAAAATTAAATGAAAAGGTTGGTCAGCTTAGATGAGAGACTGAAAAAATCCATAAAATATTTTATTTAGCTGCAAACATTTAACGAATGACACAATACTACTGATCCTTGTTGATAAGTGTGCAACTTATTGGTTTGGCTCCGTAAATTTATATCGGGGGGAAATTGGGAAAACAGGAGTAAAACGATAATATAACTGCCTAGCTATAAATCTCTCCCCTTTAAGGGGGAGAGATTTATGTAGATTCCAATGTGAAGCCATCATTCGAATGATAGCGAGTTTAAACATCCATTGTCTCTTTTCTGGCTTATATCGTGATGAAAGTTAGCGGACAGTAACTTATGGTTACTAAGCTTTCATTTTGAGTGCGCCATTCTTTGCACCCCTTTTCCAGCGATATAACCAAGCCAATGCGCCTATCGTCATCAGCGGAAGCGTATCCGGCTCGGGGATTGCGGCCAATTCCAAGATATTATTTCCCCCAAGCAACAACCTATAATCCTGTGACGTATCAGTTACATCCCAAGTTAAACTGCTAAAGCCTGTGATGGCATCGGCAAAGGTAAAGTCTATCTTGTCCCCAGCTCTCATTTGGAAACCATTAATAAACTCAAAATGTATATGCCCAGTCAAGAACTGGATCGCACCTTGCAATATTAAGTTGTCATGTTCAGTATCGCCCAAACCAGCCACCGTAATATCCATTAACCCATTATCAAAAATCAGGTTAGGGGTATTTATTTTCAAATCACCTACTGTGCCTATTCCTCCGGGCGCAATGGTAGCTCCATTACTAACGTTCATATCCAG
>CAIWDB010000238.1 GCA_903911305.1 uncultured Methylococcaceae bacterium
ATGAATATATGCAACATGTAGGAGCGGGCCACGCCCGCGATAAATAGCCTATTTTTGAAGACTTGGCCCAAACAATCGCGGGCATGGCCCGCTCCTACGGATCAAATAAAGTAATCAATTGATATTGAAAACGCTGTAACTTCAGTTCACCGTGCGTTATATTTTGCGTAAACCAACCACTCAAAAAATCTATTCAGCAAGCTTGAGTTATGCACGAAGACATTATAGCAATATTTGTGCCATAATTTATGATAAACTGATGCGCCACATTTGTGCTATTATATTGATTTTTTTAGAAAAGAACCCTCAATAATCCGCCTACCCTGCCATAAGCCTGTGTCAATGCTTAGTTCAAGGTTGCAATCAACCATGAGGCAGTGGGTGAAATCCACCATTTAGTTAACAGCAACAATCATGACACATAGTTTCTAGCCAAAACCGTGTAAAATACTCAACTATTGTTCAATTCCTCTACGGCAAACCACATGGATCAAACCCTAAACGCATTCATCCTTGGCATAGTCGAGGGTTTAACAGAATTCCTTCCGGTATCCAGTACCGGACACTTAATCTTGGTTGGCGACTTGCTCGGCTTTAATAACGAAAAAGGCAAATCATTCGAGATCGTTATCCAATCAGGTGCAATTTTGGCGGTTTGTTGGGAGTATAGGAAAAAAATTCTGAGTGTGTTGCGCGGCCTACCAAAGGAAAAAAAGGCTCAGCGTTTTACGATCAATCTAATGATTGCCTTTATTCCGCTGGCTGTTCTGGGATTGTTGTTTGGCAAAGCATTGAAAGCCCATCTGTTTAGCCCAGTGTCGGTTGCAACAGCTTTTATTGTCGGCGCTTTCGTCATTATATGGGCGGAGCGCCGCGAGCATACCGTGCGTATCCACGATGTGGACGACCTAACTTGGTTGGACGCCCTTAAGCTAGGGTTTGCCCAAGCGTTTGCGCTCATCCCTGGGACTTCTCGCTCGGGTGCCACCATTATTGGTGGCTTGTTTTTGGGTTTGTCACGCAAGGCAGCGACTGAGTTTTCATTTTTCCTCGCCATCCCCACATTGTTCATGGCTACAGCCTATGACTTGTTCAAACATCGGGATGCTTTATCAGTGGGCGACTGTAATTTAATATTGGTTGGTTTTTTTGCGGCCTTTGTCAGCGCCTTTGTGGCTGTTCGCGGATTGTTGCATTATATTGTCAGCCATGACTTCACCTTCTTTGCTTATTACCGGATCGTATTCGGTATTATCGTGTTAGTTACCGCGTATTCTGGCATGGTCAATTGGACCGCGCAATAAGCGCTAAAACATTAGCGAGGAATGAGGTAACGGATTTTAACCCGTTACCTGAAAAGTTTTGGCTTCTATTACTGGCAACCTGACTTGGACAGCCAATTGGACAAATATCCTTGGTCTACCAAAGCCCCATTGGAAGTCATCTTATACACATGGTTATCACTCATGGAAACACCTAAGTAGGTATTGGCCGCAGGATAAAAGCGGTAAGTAAACCCATACCCAACTTTCGTGAATGATCCAGATGAAGCAAAGTCTTTCGGATATTTTCCTTCCGCCCAATTAAACAGGCAATCTGTGTTGGAGTGGTTCTTGAAGCTGTTCGCAACCACACGCCCACCGGATATCACCAAATCGGGATATTCCAACAGTTTGAATTTTTCAAATGGATTACCGCGCACGGCTATGATGTCTGCCGGCGCACCTTGGGTCAAAGTGCCTAAGCCAAATATGCCAAGACGCTCGCCAGCTTTAGAGGTCGCCGATTTGATGACATTGACCACGTCATTAAAATCAATGGAAGCGCCACTCGTCAAATGCAACATCATATGCAGTTCTTCGCCGTTAACTCCCCAAGGCACATTATCGTGACCTATTTCAGAACCGTAGATAAATTGCGATTTTGAACCCGGGTTCTGCGCCATTATTTCTGTCAATTTATGGGTATTGGAATGGATGCCCATGCCACTCCCGTTTACGCAGGAACCCAGCGTGTCAATGGTCGTCACAAAAGTCACCCCTTGTTGTACCGCTTGCAGTAATAAGCTGTCGTCAATTGCCGCACAAGGCATATGGGCAAACTCATCAATCCCGCCATTCAACGCTCGTTTAAAACCTTCATTCTCACCTACATGGGCGATGACCCGCTTGCCTAAGGAATGGGCCTTGGCCGCAATCGCATTGACTATTTCCTGTGGCAGCAAATTCCACGGTGTGGCGGGTACAGGCTGGTCGCCATGCGGCTGCATCCACGGTGCGCCGGGTTCGCCACCTGGCTCTAACGCTATCTTGATGGCCGTGGCACCGCCTTTGACCAAGTCATCGACGACTTTTTCAGCTTCTGCGACCGACGAAACCGGAATGCCAATTTTGTCGTAACCGCCAACACCGCCACCAAAAACGTTCAAGGGGTAGCCACCCGCTGCTTGGATAATTGGCCCGACACTCAATAAACGTAAGCTTCCCTGGCCGCCCTCAACTTCTTGCAAAGGACCGCCGGTATCTTGCACAGTGGTGATACCATGTTCAAGCACCTTGTCTTTGCGGACGTTCTGGAATGTGATGTGGGCGTGAGATTCGATTAACCCAGGCAAAATTGTCGCATCACCCAGATCGTAACGAGAACTACAGAGTGGGCTTAATTTATCCGGCGAATCAACCTTTGTGACTTTATTGCCTTCAATTAAAACAGCCATGTTTTCCTGAGGGAAGCTAATTCCGTCGAATAATCGGGCCGCACTCAAAATTAGGCACTTGGGAGCATTGGGTATCGGCGTGCCAGACAAATCCGTATGGGTTTCCCCCTCATGCGCAACAGCTTCAACTCCCACCCCTTGGCACAAAAGCAATGCGATTAGCAAGTGTTTTGTACCCTGCATGTAACTTCTTTTTTTCATTAAACCTTTACCTTTGAATTTTGACAGTCTGGTGAATTAGGGAAAGAGCTTGATTAACTTAACAAACCCTAATGAGCAAAATTGCCCATCATGAGCTTTATCAAAGATCATGCCAACAAAATAATTCACCGTCGATTGCCGATTACATGCCATTAATTCAAAAACATGCGTATAGAAGAAAAAATTAAAGCGTCATATGGCCGAGGCAACTGCGTCATATGGCACACTGGGTTTGGATTCTAAATCCAACCCTCATGACTAGCTTCAAATCGAGCCTTTGATTGATGCCCATGCTTTATAGATGCATCGTGATTAAATATTGAAAACAGAAAACGATGTAAATAGGGCTGAAAGACTTGCCTTGTGCGCTTAGGATTGCAACAATCCTTTTATTTATTACGATCAAAGGCCGTACCTATGACTTCTCCTCAAGACCCTTCTTCCTCCGAACTCCACGCCGAAGTCCTTGTCCTTGGCGGAGGGCCGGGTGGCTACACAGCGGCATTCCGAGCGGCTGACTTGGGCAAAAAAGTTGTACTAGTTGAACGTTTCCCGGTTTTGGGTGGCGTTTGTCTTAATGTGGGTTGCATTCCATCCAAAGCACTGCTGCATCTCGCCCATGTCATTCATAGCGTTGAGGAAGCAACCGCTTTCGGCGTCAGTTTCGGACACCCGGAAATTGACCTAGACAAAATTCGTGACTGGAAAAACAACCGTGTTGTCAAAACCTTGACTACAGGCTTGAGTGGGCTTGCCAAGCAACGCCAAGTTACCGTGCTGACCGGGGAAGGCAAATTCACCTCCGACAAAACTCTGGGCGTTTCTACCCCAGAGGGCGAGAAAACCGTCCGTTTCGACAATGCGATCATTGCCGCCGGTTCGCAACCGACGAAAATCCCCGTGTTTCCGAATGAAGACCCGCGCTTGATGGACTCGACGGGCGCATTAGCCTTGGCCGACATCCCCAAACGGCTGTTGATTGTTGGCGGCGGCATCATCGGCTTGGAAATGGCAAATGTTTATCACGCTTTCGGCTCAAAAATCACTGTCGTCGAATTGATGGATCAACTCATCCCCGGTTGCGATGCGGATTTAGTCAAACCGCTGCATCAGCGCATCGCCAAGCAGTACGAAAACATTTTCCTGAAAACCAAGGTCGCGAAAATTGAATCCACCGACGCTGGGTTGAAAGTTTCTTTTGAAGGCGAAGGCGCACCGGAATCTGACGTGTTCGACCGGGTGCTGGTCGCGGTGGGCCGCAGACCCAACGGCAAGCTAATCGGCGCGGAAGCCGCCGGCGTGACCGTGAACGAGCAAGGCTTCATCCCAGTGGACGACCGCCAACGCACCAATGTTCCGCATATCTTCGCCATCGGCGACATCGTTGGCAACCCCATGCTGGCGCACAAAGCCACGCACGAAGCCAAAGTCGCGGCAGAAGTCATCGCGGGCCATCATTCCGCGTTCCAAGCGCTCACAATTCCCTCCGTCGCCTACACCGACCCGGAACTGGCGTGGATGGGCCTGACCGAAACTGCCGCCAAAGCCCAAGGCATAGCCTACGAAAAAGCCACCTTCCCCTGGGCCGCCAGTGGTCGCGCCTTGGGTACGGGCAGACGCGAAGGCTTGACCAAGCTGTTAGTGGACAAGGACACCAAGCGCATCCTCGGCGCGGGCATGGTTGGGCCGAATGCCGGCGAACTCATCGCCGAAGCCGTGTTGGCCCTGGAAATGGGCGCGGACGCGGAAGATGTCTCCTTGACCATCCACCCCCACCCTACCCTATCCGAAACCTTCGCCTTTGCAGCGGAGATGATTGAGGGTTCGATTACGGATATTTATGTGAAGAAATAATTACAGCGTTGCCGTAAGCCGGTCGGGGTTTGCAACCTCGACCATAACGTTTGAAGACCGCACCGTTGGCTACCTTATCCGCTATGGGTATGAACTGCACTCGATAAAATTTCTGTCGCCCACTGGTTCAAACTCTTCCCGGCGGATTGCGCTGCAAACAATGCTTGACTGTGGATTTCGGGGGGAACCCGCAAGAGCAGCTTGCCGGAGGCCGGTTTTTCTGGCTGCATTCCCAATTCATGGCATTCGGACAGATAGTCTTCAATGGCTTGCTCAAATTCAGCCCGCAATTCAGACACTGTTTGACCATGGAAACTGATAATGCTACGAATACCTATTATACGGCCCGTGAAAATATTATCACGCTCGTCGTATTCGATCCGGGCCGAATAAGCTTTATAGGTCGGATTAGGCGCGTCGAATACGAAAAAACCAATTTCCCTTGGGCCGCTAGTGGCCGCGCCTTGGGTACGGGCAGGCGCGAAGGCTTGACCAAGCTATTAGTGGACAAAGAAACCAAGCGCATCCTCGGCGCGGGCATGGTCGGGCCAAATTCCGACGAACTAATTGCCGAAGCCCTATTGGCCTTGGAAATGGGCGCGGACGCGGAAGATGTCTCTTTGACCATCAATCACTTCCCTATCCGAAACTTTCGCATTTGCGGCGGAGATGATTGAGGGTTCGATTACCAATATTTATGTGAAGAAATAAAATGATGAGTTGAAGTTGGGCAAAGGCTGTTGCCCAACTTTAGCAAGAGCAAAACACATGCCTTGACAACTTTTTTGATTTATCCAAAAGATGCGCTTTACAGCACGGTTTATGGTGTGATTAGATAAGGCTTCTTATGCAACCTGTCAGGAGGGTATCGTGTCGAGTATCACGGCCAACGAACTTAAAACCAAAGGCATATCCGCCATCGAAGCGCTATTGGAACATTACCCCGAAGCGATCATTTCAGTGCGCGGCAAGGATCGCTTTGTAGTGATGGACATTGCCCATTATCACTATCTGCGTGAATGCGAACTGGATGCCGCGCTGGCTGAGACCCGCACTGATCTGGCAGCAGGGCGTTTTGTAAAGGAATCGCCCGAAGACCATCTGGCACGGGTTGACTCGCTGTAATGCCCTATGTGCTGGTTTTTACTGAACAATATACCCGTCGGGTAGCCAGATTTCTCAAGCAGCGTCCTCAACTGCGCCAGCAATACCTGAAAACCCTGCAATTACTGGAAGCAAATCCCTTTCATCCATCGTTGCGATTGCACCCTTTGCGCGGCAAGCTTGAAGGATTGCATTCGGTTTCAATCAACCTATCCTACCGCATTACGCTAGAACTATTAATCCAGGACGGACAAATCATTCCGGTGAATGTGGGAGACCATGATGTCGTTTACTAAATGCGAAATACTGGTTTAAGTTTTCATTGCAATTTAAGCCAACATCGGAGGGAATATGTCATCTCGATCCGCACTAGCGCCGCTGTGCGGCGGTGGGGGAAGTCTTCTCACACCCCCGAGGGGCAGAGCCATCAGAGACACAGAGTGCAGAGCTTGGTAGGTCGGGTTAGGCGTACACCGTTGAATCATGAACCCGCGCCAAGCATTGTGCGCGCCGTAAACCGACGAAAGAGCTAAGAAACAGGGGCGGAACAAAACACCACACGAAAACCGAGGTCGTGGTCGCGGTCGTCAGGTCGAGGTCTGGCCCGGATGGGGCAACGGGCATAGTCTTCAATGTAATACCAAGAACCTCCCCGAGCGACCCGAAAAGCTTCACCTGCCATTCCTGTGCGTTGTGGCTGGTCATATTCGTTCAAGCACCATTCAAGGATATTGCCCGCCATGTCCAATGCACCATAGGGTGATTTCCCTTGAGGATAGATACCAACAGCCGAGGTTTGATCCAAAAGAACCGGCCCTGCTTTGCCATAGCCCTTGTTAATATTGGCATAACCGGGCTTGAACCCATTACCCCAAGGATATGCAAAGCCTTTGAGTCCTCTTGCCGCCTTCTCCCATTCTTGTTCGGTGGGCAAGCGGACTTCATTACCCAAAAGCTGAGACAACCAACGGCAAAAAGCCACCGCCTCAACCCAACTCACTTTCACACGGGGATGGTTAGCGTAATCCCATCCGGGCTGATCGGGTTGCTCAAACCGTTCCGCCAAGCCTTCCCACCAACACGGATTGCCATAGCCTTCGGGATCGTCAATGAAGGCTTGAAACTGGGCATTCGTCACCGGAAAACGGGCGATATGGAAACTGGGCAGTTTAATCTTTTCCCCGTATTGATAGATGAACTCCCCGGCGGGCACTTCCACCCAAGCTATGTCAGGCACTTTTCGGCGCAGCTTGGTATCGTAACGCAAGGCAACACCGGGGCGATTGTCCAGGGGTTCGCCATCCAAGCTCAGCATCCCCAAGGCACGACCGAAAGCGGCTCTGGCTTCGGGCTCTGGGTGGCGGGCTAGATCGGTCAGCCGGGGTGTCCAATCCTGCCTTAAGCGCTGCAAGGTTCCCTTGGAGGTTTGTGCGCCACTTTGCAGGATGCATTGCACTGTTACTTCAGGTTGAGCAGGAGTCAGCCAGTCGATGACCGATGTGCAGTCATCGGCATAAAACCCCGCCAGCAGCACGGCGGACTCTTCCCAACCCGTGCGTTCCCAACAGCGCGGCCAAAAACTCCGGGCATCAAATTCTGGAGCGTCAAAGCTTGCTTTGACCGGCAAAGCCAGCTTTGCCTTTTCAAGCCGCGAGCGCAACATTCGGGCGGTGAAGTATTCTTGCAGCAACTGATGAGTAAAGCGCACCTCTCGCTCACCCACATCCAACAGGCTGGCGGCGGCGGCGCAGTAAAGTAGCTGGTCGCCCATCAATTGGATAGCTTCCGCCCGCGATAACACGGTGAAGGCTTCGGTTTTGTCGTCTTTGGTCTTGCGCCGCGACTGCAAAGCCCAAGCTAGGTTCTCCAACTCCGTCAGCAATGCCTCGCCTTCTTCCGTGGTTCGCCATTCGCCCTCAACCTCCGCCAAATGTTCGCGTAGTAGCAAGACTTGTACGAAGCCGTCGAATAATAAAGCCCGGTTGGCAGGCAATTCACCGGAATCGATATAGACTTGGGTCAGCATATACAGCAGATAGGGGTTGCCGGCCAGCCGCATCAGACTGCGCGGGTCATGCACCGCCTTGCGCCTAATCTGAACTTGGCTCGAAATGTCTTGGTTATAAACATAAAGGGGGATGCCTTGCGTAGACCAGAACAGCGTCCAATCTGCCCCGGCTTTTTGATAAACCAGCCAAACCTCACGCACAGCATCCCCGCCGGCCAGCCGCCAGAATAAATCCTCGCCGCGTTGACGACCTGAGACCGACTCGGTTTCAAAAACCGAGTCGGTCTTACTTAGATAAATGGTAACAAAATCCAGAATACGTGGCGGGTCCAAGGGCCGGATGGTCACGGTGTCTAGTCCCAAATCCAATGCGCCGGTGTAGTCCAACTCCCGGCAACTGACCAAGGCCGACAAGGTTTTATGTTGATTCAAAAACGCTTTGACCAAATCCGCTTTTGACGCCCGTTCACCGGAGGAGACTTCGTTTAAGCCGTCCAACAGCAACACCGCCCGCCGGGTTTTCAACAGCGTACCCAAATAAGCACCAAGTTCGCCTAATTCCCGTTGCATAAAATCTTGAATGGGTTCTTGGGCTTCCAGCCATTTGCCGAGTCGAATCAACAAAGGCAACGGGGCCTTCGGGTCAGCCAGTGCTTCCTCCACGGCATCCCGCGCCAGTTTCCACAAAGTTGTCGTCTTCCCCGCCCCCGGTTCTCCCAACAACGCCGCCCTTCGCACATCGGTAAACGCCACCAAAATATCGTCATAAGCTTGCGGCGGTTTTGGCAGTTCTTCAGCATGGGCGGTGATGCGGCACAGATAGCTGAATTCCTGACGAGCGACCACAGATAGCAAAGGGGCCGATGCTGGTCTTTTGGGATTCACTTTGGCAACCCCGGCCATTGGCGTGTACAACTCGGTATGCACCAATTCACCCAATTGCAAACGGCGCAGATAGGCCAGTTCCGCTTGCCGTTGTAGGCTTTCGGTGGATGTCGAAGGGGTGGGTTTGGGCAGGGAAGCCAATAAACGGCTGAAGCCAGTTTGATAGTCAGGTTCAATCGGGATGGCTTGCCTGTCTGCCATGTACCAAGGCAATAGACAAGCCCGGACTTGCAAAGGAATGATGGTTTTGCCCAGTTGCTTGGCATGGAGAAATTCCAAACGCACCCATTCGCTGCGGTTGGCGGCTTCCGTGACCACAGTGACCACAACATAGGCCCGTTGCAAACCGTCGGCGATGGCTTTTATCCATACTTCACCACCGGGTATGTCGGTGGTATCCAGCCAACAGGCATGGCCGGCCTGTTCCAAATCAGCCAGCAGCCGATCCGCAAGAGCGCGGTCGGCGCGGGAATAACTCAGAAACACCACCGGGCCGGTGCTTGGGGAATGTCGAGGGGGTTGTTGCAAAACCGTCACCATCATTGGCAAATCACTATCAGTCATTATCCCAAAAAGCTTTAG
>CAIWDB010000239.1 GCA_903911305.1 uncultured Methylococcaceae bacterium
AATAAACTAAATACCAAGGTGACCCCGGCTAGGGTGAATACCAGTTTCTGGCTAGTCAACCTCATACGCCGGCCCGTCAAAAGGGTTTCGAGTGGAAGTGACGGTTTTAGGGCTTTTTCAAATAACAAAATCAGTCCGCGTAATAACGGTCTCATCCACCATAAGCCTATTAGCGTCAGCATCAAAACAAAACCCGATTCAAACATAAAAAAATGAACCACAGATAGCCAAGAAAGCAAAAAAGGCCGCAAGGCTAGATAAGCTGCTGCTAACAACGGGGGTATTAGCAAGCCAAATCCACGAATTTGCAAACTGCTTTCGTCAATTTCACTAGTCAGAAACCTAGGTTGTAACACCTCGACAATTTTCATTTTCAGAATGGCCCAAGCAGGACCGAATACGGCTAGCAGTGAGATCAACACGCTCAAACTGCCCATCACCGCCAGTTCTAACCATGGCATGTCAAACCCTGCGCTAGGCACCCGCCCAGTTGTGGAAATGCCTGAACTTATCAAGGCCATCGCAATCGGAAAGGCCGCCAGCAACCCCAATGTCGTGCCGAGCATACCCAGCACCAGGGTTTCCACCAATAGTGACAAAACCACATTGGCTCTATTTCCCCCCAAACACAATAGTAAGCAAAACTCCCGGCTGCGCGAGGTCACAGAAAATCGCATCGTGTAAAACACAATCACCGCGCCAACCGAAAATGCCAGCAATGAAGCCAAACGAACCGCCAAACGCATGGCTTGATAATCTTCCTCGCCACGTCTATTGGGTAAGGATTCAACAGACAATACCTGTTTCACCTGTCCCTCTTGACTAGGAAAACGGTTCTGCTGGCTACTCAACTTTTCACCGTCCCGCTCAAACGAAACCCGCAATATGCTCAATGGGGTTTTGCCATACCCGGCAAACAAGGGGTCGGTCGAGATTTGGGGAGGGTCGGTCAATTGGGTTGGGATACGGGATTGAGTGCTGTGGTAATCAACGATGAGTATGGCTGCGACCACGACCATTCCGAGCGCGACACCCAGCACGGTTGCAATCGCCACTGTTCGATGATGACGCAAGCTTCTCCAAGCCAAATAAGCGGCAAGCCGGAGATTCATTCAAATCCCCAAAGCCAATAGCTTTGCATGAATGGGGGCTAACACTTCTCGCTGCCCATCATGCCTCAATTCATCGGCAATACGCCCGTCTTTCAAAAAGCAAATGCGATCAGCCCAAGCGGCATGTTCGGGGCTATGCGTGACCATCAGCAAGCCCGAGTTTTCCCGCTTCGCGGTGGCACGAAGTATTTCCATGATAGAACGCCCAATATGCGGATTGACATTGCCGGTGGGTTCGTCTGCCAACAGCAATGCGGGTCGTTGAGCCAACGCCCGGGCGATGGAAACCAGTTGCATTTCCCCGCCTGAAAGCTGAAAAGGCAGATGGTCACTGCGTTGGCTCATGCCGACTTCTTCCAGCAACGCTTGCACCCGCTGTACGGGTTGTTTGCCACGGATTCCGCTGATCAGAAAAGGCAGCATCACGTTTTCCCTAACCGTCAGTGTGGGTATCAAATTGAAAAACTGAAACACCATGCCGATTTTCAAACGGCGCAATTGAGTCCGCTCGGTTTCCGAATGGTAATCGACCCGTTTCCCCTGCAAGTACACTGTACCCTCGTTGGCTAAATCAATCCCTGAAATGCAATTTAGCAAGGTGGT
>CAIWDB010000240.1 GCA_903911305.1 uncultured Methylococcaceae bacterium
ATGAATATATGCAACATGTAGGAGCGGGCCACGCCCGCGATAAATAGCCTATTTTTGAAGACTTGGCCCAAACAATCGCGGGCATGGCCCGCTCCTACGGATCAAATAAAGTAATCAATTGATATTGAAAACGCTGTAACTCCTCATTCTACCTTTTCTGACCGCCCACCCTTGCCCCGAACCTCAAAAGTCACTCATGCTGATTGGCGAAGGTATTGTCTTCGAAATAAATACAAAAAATTATTTGCAATTTCATAGTAAAAGAATCAGTATTTAATACTATCTTAATGCTATCTTAATGCTATCTTAATGTGATTCTCATATTTGTCGAGATTCGAAGTTCGCTCAGACCGTGGGATAGGTCGAACCTTGGTGAGTCTCTGGCAAAGCCGGGGGTTACTTCAATTATTCAATTAAGTTTTAAAATGTAGAAGGAGGCAGTGACACGGTCTCGAGCAACCCGCGCCGACTGGCGCTCATCGCGTTCTCCGTGCTCTTCGTGGCATTCGCCGCGAGTGCGCAGGAAAGTAGCATATCCTTGCAGTGCCCCAAGTCTACCGGGACGCTCCTTCATCCCGGGGCTGACAACCCCGGCATCAAGTGTTTCTCTCGTCGACCCTGCTAGGGGCACGGTGGGACAACTTGCCCGACACAGTCCGGACACGGGCGAGAGTGGTTCACCTTACCGCGCTCCCGGGCGAGCCTGATCGGTCATTGGCGCGATTCCGTGCCTGGGCACGCGCACGCGGGGTGCGGATTAGGGAAGAGCGGCACCAAGCGCTCGCCTACTTCGCCTGCCTCGCCTTTGCAGAGAGCACGAAGCACATGGGACGCTTCATGTTCCGCGACTACTTCGTGGACCTGCTTGACCACTCGTCCAATCTCACCGCCTACCTGCCCCTGTATCTACGCGCAGGAATCACACCCGGTCAGATGGTCCTCTCCCGGGGCGGCTATATAATCGATTTGTCTGGTCACTTCGAGCCCATCTGGCTGGTACCGTAGATATCTCCTAACACCTTCTTTCATTTCACCGAGGTAAGGTGGACAGCGCGAAAGTCGCCGAGGTGTTCGGTCGCTTAGCGTAGGGTTACATCCGTCATTCCACACCCCCTTATCCAGAATTGGCATATATGGATTTAATCCACCGGCACACCTTAGCCCAATTTCCGCAACTCGACTTCGATTTTGCCAATTTTGGCTAATCTTAGCTTCCCAACCCACTAAAATGCCTAGCCTGATACTGTCAAAATCACTGAAAACTGCGTGTAGTGCCGACCTTTGTATTTCGCAATTGGCGGATCAATCAGTCAGTTGCGTTATTGCCTTGAATTGCGGAAGTAGGGCTAAAACCTGCCATTGAATCCATGCTATGACGAACGACAGCAACGGGTCGGGACTGGCCAGTCACTCACTGCCGCATCATGCTGGCCATGCATCGGGCAAGCGTTTCGGTTATGCAGGCAGGAAGATGGCGGGGCTTGTTCGCGGCCCCTAATTCAAAAGAAAACAGCCGATTTGAAACAGTTCACCCAAGCTTACTACATGACTTAGGGGATTTGGCATAGCACTTCGTCTCCCGCCTCTGTCGCACGTTTAAGGATCACCCGCCCATCCGCCTCGACCACATAGATGGGCTGAGAGGTGATTGACAGACAATTACGGCATGCGCAAGCTTGGAGCATTTGCTTGGCGTTTCAACCGGCTTTTCGACCTGAAAGCAATCCCCTTGCGCCTCATTGCCATCGCCACTGGCTCCTGTTCGGGGACTTGGTTACGTCTTGCTGAAGAATCTTACTAATCAGGTAATTTTATGACAGAAAAGAAATCAGCAGTTGAAAAGCTGACAAAATGGATAGATGAGTGCGAAAATTAATGTTTAGCGCCCTTCATGGACAAAGTAGAATGGCTTAAATGAAGGCTTTTCCTTCAAAAAAAAATCGTATTGCCCCTCAAAAATCCAAGAATTTAATCTACAGACCCGCTTCATCTTAAATGCAAATTGGTAAAAACATCGCCCAACACACTTACCTCCATGTTGAAGCACTGGATGCATTAAGTTCATCGTGGCGTGAGGGAGTGATGCAAGCCACATGGTTGGCTAAGCTTGAAATCGGGGCTTTTAACGTCGTCAAATTAAACCAAGACGGCAACTCGATAACTTTGCTCGACTATCCCGACTTCTTCGATGTAGCGTTTCCGGTATTGAAGCGTTATTGGACGGTGGATTTGGAAAAGGGGACGGTTCGATTCCGCACTTATGCCGAATCACTGAACCCGCCCATTCTGCACCGCAAGGAATTGTTGCTACCAGAAGCTCACCCCATGCGGAAGACCTTTGCCAGCTTAACCCGAACTGCCGAGCAAATCGGCCTGTTCGACGATCCTAAGCGGATTGGTTTTCTGCGGGCATGGGAAAGCTTGCTTGATGTCCGAGGCTATCGCGTGATCGGTCATGAACTGGTCCCCGTCGGCAACGACGAAACGGCAGAGGTTTCCCGTAATGAAAGCTTTTCAGGCGTAGCCCGCCATTTGACGGCATTGAGCCGCACCAACCTGTCCGCGCCAGTACAGACCTTGGCCCGTCACGGTTTCCTGGATGGGTCGAAAACCGTGTTCGATTACGGCTGCGGGAGAGGCGGCGATGTGCGCGGGCTTGCGGAAAATGGCATGACTGTCAGCGGTTGGGACCCGTATTACGCCCCAGACGGTCCTAAACAGTCGGCACACATCGTCAATTTGGGGTTCGTCATCAATGTCATCGAAGACCCGGCTGAACGCTTGGAAGCCTTGCAAGGCGCTTATGCTTTGGCGGACGAATTGCTGGTGGTTTCGGCCATGCTTGCCAATCCAGATTCTATTCGCGGCACCCCCTATGGCGATGGCGTATTGACCTCGCGCAACACCTTCCAGAAATACTACACCCAAGCCGAATTGCGCCAATGGCTGGCTGAAGGCTTGGATGCGGAACCCTTGGCCGTCGCCCCCGGCATTTTTTACGTGTTCAAGGATCAGGACACGGAGCAACGCTTCCATCTCGGACGCCAGTCAAACCGCCGCAACGTGCTGAAATTCACCCGGCAATCGCGCCCGGAAAGGCCATTAAGGATAGGCAAAGCCGATGCCAAATACCAAGCCTGCCAAGCGGAGTTGGAAGCGCTCTGGGAAGCCCGAATCAGCTTGGGCCGGATGCCGGAACGCGGCGAGATAGGACACGCCGAAACACTCGCCCAACATTTCAATTCCATCCCGGCAGCGATGCGGTTCATCCAATCCCGGAAGGACAACGCAGAACATATCTTGGAACAAGCCCGTTTATCCCGATTGGACGATCTGCGCATTTATTTTGCCGACTTGCAATTTCGCCAACACTCCGCCTACCGGCATTTGGAAGCGGGATTACAACGCGACATCAAAGCCTTTTTTGGCGATTATCGTTCAGCCTTGGAGCAAGGCAAAAACCTGTTGTTTGCCGCCGGTCGCCCGGAAACCATTGCCGAAGCCTGTAGGATAGCCGCCGAACAGGGCTTGGGCTGGCTGGAAGACAGCGAATCGCTGCAACTGCACACTAGCCTTATAGCGCAATTGCCCCCGGTGCTGCGGGTTTACATCAACTGCGGGTTGAAACTCTATGGCGACCCGGAAAGCGCCGATTTGATTAAAATCCACATTCGTTCCGGCAAACTGACGTTGATGCGCTTCGACAACTTCCTTGGCAAGCCCCTCCCCCGCCTCATCCAACGGGTCAAGCTCAAGCTTCGCGAACAAGATTTTGATCTGTTTGACTATGGTGGGGAATATAGTCCACCCTATCTCTACCGCAAATCCCGCTTTCTCAACGAAGAAATGCTAAATTATGCCGAACAACTGGCGTTTGACGAAGCCCTAGAAGGCTTGAAGTTGTTTGATCTCGAAGGCTACGGACCCAAGCCGAGCGAATTCGACCAGCAGCTTGAGAATGGCCGTTGGTTCATAGACGGTTTCCAGCTAATACGTTGCCAAACCATCCCCGACCAGGACAGCCTATGTGGTCAGTACTTCACCTACCGCCAATTGATTGAATGCGGCGAAACCCAAGCCCAGAACCAATTGCCAAACCTGCCCAAACAACCGGATAGCTACACGGCACTTTATGAACTCGCCGCCAATATTCTTGACCCCGTGATTGATTACTACGGCCCCATCAAACTGACTTATGGCTTCGCCTCAACCGCGTTGACCAAGCACATCCAAGGCCGCATTGCCCCCAAGCTGGATCAACACGCCGCTTGCGAACTTAACCGCAAAGGCGAACCCGTCTGCCCAAGACTCGGCGCGGCGGTGGATTTTATCGTCGAAGACGAAGACATGGAGGAAGTCGCCCATTGGATTATGATCAACTTGCCTTATGACCGGCTGTACTTTTATGGCAAAGACCGGCCTATCCATGTCAGTTATTCCAAACAGCCGGTTCGGGAGGCTTATGAGATGCGGGAGGTTGGCGGGAAAAGGATACCGAGGGTGTTCATATAAACCGTCTAAGGTTCGAATTTCCCTATCTAATTGCCAGTGGTGGAGGTTGTGATTTAGGAGGCTTTCCTTTCCTCCCAATATGGGCTAATGTAGGTCTAAAAGTTCCTCTTCCCAATAAGGAGCGTTATTTAGGGCAACATTGAGGGTTTAGGGAGATGGGGTCAAAACTTAGGCAGGCAAATGAATCCAAACTTGCAAGAGCTATTAAAACGCTTATCCGCCCAATATATTTGGTGGAAAACCCCGGATGAAGCCATGCGTAATCCAAGGCGCATCATCGCCCAAGTCATGAATATGGGCGATTTTGAGGACATGCAACAACTCGCCGAAATGTTGGGTGACGAGGCATTGCGAGGCGTGTTGAGAGATGCCGAAGCCGGCGAGTTCAATGAACGGTCTTGGCATTATTGGCATTACCGCCTTGGCATGTCTAAGTTAGATCAAGTGCCAGATTTGCCCAAGCGGTGTTTGCCATGAATGGTTTTTTCATACCCTATTTGGAAATATTAAATGTGGAAGAGAAGCGCATGTTGGTTGAAGAGGTTAAAAAAGTCAGGCAATTGCCGATAATCAATAGAATATCAAATAAATTATCAAACTAAATTCTATTAGGAGGCTCCCATGAATTTGGCTGAATTGGCGTTTGAACAGATCAAGACACTGCCCGACGAGCAAACCCGCGAAGTTTTAGATTTTATTGGTTATTTAAAACAAAAACAGGAGAGGGCCGAGGTTATGGATTTGATGATGGCTCAAGAAACCGCCCTTAAGCATATTTGGGATAACCCAGAAGACGAGGTTTGGAATGACCTTTGAACGCGGAGATATAGTTATGTTGCCATTTCCGTTTTCGGATTTGACACGCGCCAAAAATCGCCCGGTTCTAGTGCTCTCGCCCCCAGATTCTTATGGTGATTTCATCGGCTTAGCTATGACCAGCCGTAGCCATCATAG
Source organism: uncultured Methylococcaceae bacterium (assembly GCA_903911305.1). Taxonomy (GTDB): domain Bacteria; phylum Pseudomonadota; class Gammaproteobacteria; order Methylococcales; family Methylococcaceae; genus Methylumidiphilus. Next base: position 5,467 of record CAIWDB010000240.1, read on the forward strand.
TAATCTTGTAATGGTAACATCATTGGATTATATTACCGCTCCCTTGCCCAAGGATACTTGGATTCGCGCGGACAAGGTGTTTTCCTTCAACGATTCGTTGGTAGTCAAAGTTGTTGGCAGAGTAAGAGAAGCAATAATCGAACAAACGCTGAACATACTCTGTAGTACTGTTGGCAAACCATGAAATTCGAACTCAAGGACTTCCCAAACAACCGCCGTTGGCAAGTTAATCAAAAAATTGCATCTTGCTAAAAGTGGCATAAGCGAAGAAGAACTTGCCCACCCTTGGAGTGCAAGGCTTGCCTTGCCGTTACTTACAAAAGTTGTGAACGTTAGCAAGGCAAGCCTTGAACTCCATCCGTGTAAATTGCGGCTTATCACCAATAGCTCGCCTTTTCGGGAAAAATCCACCGCACCCCGCCTTGCGGGTCCGCCCTGTCGCCATGATAACGGGGAATCAAATGAATATGCAGATGAAATACGGTTTGACCAGCCGCCGCGCCTTCGTTGATGCCGATATTATAACCATCCGGTTTAAATTCGACATCCAAAGCAGTTTTGGCCTTGCTCAAGTTTTGGAATAAACAGGTTTTTTCATCGTCCGTCAAATCAAACAATGAAGCAATATGCCGTTTGGGAATAATCAGGCTATGGCCCGAAGAAACGGGATAAGCATCGCGTATCAACAAGAAAAGGGAATCTTCGCTGATGATACGGGAGGAAGGGAGGGAGCAGAAGGGGCAACTATTAACAATTATAGGCATGGTGGAAGGAGTTTTTTTTTCCTTTGGTTCCCAAGGGTCGCTGGTTCCCAAGGTCGCTGGTTCCCAAGGTCGCTGGTTCCCAATGTCCTCGTTGGGAACCCTGTCGTGGAAGCTCTGCTTTCAGAAAGCGGGGCAAGAAGCCAGAGCTTCCAATACCAAATAAATATTCTAGACTAATTTTTATATATTTTAGTTATCCATGTCAAAATATCTTCACTTATTGCATCAGCTTCGTCTTTAATAAATCGTTCCTTTGTATAAGGATTATATGAAATACGAGAAACTACTCCTATTTTTAAATTTTTCTGAACAATTGATGCAATCAACTTGTCCTGAACAAGAGCTTCTACCGCTTCACGATAATCAGGGGAATCAGAAAGAAAAGGCTTTAATGGTGAAAATGGACAAGCAATAAAGGAAATATCTGTTAGTTTATCATCAACCTTAAAAATAGCCCTCACTCTTTGTTTAAAAGTATTGCATGTATCATCGTTAGACAAGTGTTGTGTTAATCGCCCAATGGCTCCGAAGCGGTTACGTGTCTGCCCGATGTATATAGCTTTGTTTAGCGTTAGGGCATCAACAGAAACGAAAGCATGGATACAATATAGATATGCATACCGTTCGGCAAGGTCTGAACTTGAGATTTTTGCGGTTGCAACCCTTGCCACTGATTATGACCCAATAATTACAGGCAAATCCATTTTTCTTAACACATTTGAAAGTTCGTCGCCTACATGCCCTCTAAATGATTCCATTATTTTCTCAATGACACGTTCCTCATAGCTAGAATTGTAGACTAGTTTATATTCAGCAGAAGCCAATGAAAACATAAACAAGTCAAGTGTCATGACTAACTGTTTATTATTGTGCATGGCATCAATAACGTCTCGTATCATGCGGTGTGATCTGTTAACTCTAACAATCAAACTACCATCTGCTGCCAAGGCTCTTTGCCATAATTGATTATCTGGCAATGAATCAACATATTGGACTCTTTCTGCCTTTTCCTTTAGTTTGCTTTCTTCTTCAGGTGTTGCAGGTGTTGTTTCTATGGCTTGATTTCTTCGCTTCTCCAGTTTCTTCTTTTCTTCGGGCGGTGCGACTTTTTCATCTAACTTTTCATCATTCTCGATGATTTTTCTAACCGAATCTATCTGTTCATTGATAGTGTCTCTAGGTTCTTCGCCAAGCCTCCTGTTTAAACAAGTTTTTGCTGAGTCCCAAGCCTTAATACTTTTTTTCTTTGCCTCACTGATTTGGGGAGTTAATTGGCTTTTGGCTATTTCAGACAAATGAATTCGGCTTTTTGTAACATCTAGGTTTAATATATCGTCGGAGTCACTCTTCAATTCCAAACTTCCGCGAAACGAATACAAATCTTGGTCTTGATTTATCATTCCATCTAAGTTATCGGCCCATGAGATCAAGCGACCGTTCCGATAGATATAAACCCCGTAATTTCCTGCACCAATCATGTACTTATCACGACAACCCGCTTGGGTCATACTGCCTGAGTTAGCCACAGAGGGAGGATGGGGCAATTGCACAACTGACACAGTTCCACTAATACTACCTTCATTATCCAATTGAATAGGCTGAGGCTTTAATATCCATTTAACTGACAAACCATCCCAATTAGCTTCGTCCAATTCATCATCTTTGACTGAGATTTCTGAACGGAAGAGGGGGTCAATCGGAACCACGGGGGTATCATCGACAAATATTTGCAGGGCATTGCCACCTTCCGTTGATTTTTTGTCCAAGTGAAAATAAAAAATTACTCCCGCACGCGCATTGAGTCGATTTTTTATTTCGGTAGGGCTAGGCATGGATTCCAAACGAATTTTGCTTATCTGTATGATAGTCCCTGTCTTTTCAACAGAGCCAACATGTTGGTCAAGCAGAAGTTGCTCTTCAGCATTCGCTTCCCTTAGTTCATATTCATAATCCTGAATGAGTTGGTCTCTATCAAGCGTGGCAATTCGTGTGATTCCATCATTACCACGGGATATGATTTCTAGCTTTCTGCCTAATGAAGATGCCGCAGACTTCAAGCCTAGACCAAATTTTGAGAGAGTACCTTCGGCATAAAAACTTTCAGAAGAACCGAATGTGAGCGCATTTTCTAAACCAATTTCATCCATGCCTTTGCCATTATCTGCAATTTGAAACGAGTCAATAATAGCCTTCGTTTTACCTGAACCGTTAGACAGCTTTGGTGCTAAATTGATGGATATGCGAATTTTAGTGGCATCTGCGGATACGGCATTGTCACACATATCAAGGAGTGCGCTAACAGGGTTATAGCCTATTCTTCCAAGCGCATCAAAAACGCGGGCTGGATTCCAAGAACCTGACTTTTTCATAAATTTCAACCATTAAACATTACAGTGAACAAATTAAACAAGATTCATCTTCAGATTCGTCTTCAATTTTAGCAAGTTGCTCTTGCCATGTTTCAATTTTTTTATTTTGGCTATTTGAATTACTTTCCAATATTTTACTAGCCCTAAGAATTAATTCATCTAATGATTCGCCTTGCGACCAAGTATAACGATCTCCAGAGGTTGTTTCTAATTTTTCATATTTCTTTGCTTCTTCAAATAAATCAGGATGGTGTTTTGCCAAACCTATCCATTCGCTTTTACGTTGAAAAAAACAAAAATAACAACCTGAGCGGCTACGCCATTCATAATATTTTGGGTAGCCTACCCCTGAATTGTATAGGATTCTTTCAATATCAGCACGGTTTAGGCCGTCTTCTTTAAATGGAAATCGTGGCTGTATATTATCCTTTGTGCTTCTGTAACCTTCGCGGTCTTCATCGGCGCGGATAGCCACATAAGTCACTACATGATCTTCGCCCACCCATTCCTCAAAAGGGCGAATTTTCATTTCGCGGGTACACCATCTTGTATTGGGTGATGGCAGAAAGCCATTATGCATTTTTAATTGATGATCGAAATCGCCATTTGGCATCAATCGCTTAATGGGCTTGCCCAGATAAGCTTCAAGTTTGTCGAGAAAGTCATAAACTTCTGGCAATTCTGCCCCCGTATCGGTGAAAAAATATTCCATGTCGGGAACTTTATCGCGCATATAAATAGCTAATGCTGCACTGTCTTTCCCCCCAGAGACTCCAAGTACATGCCTTAAAGTTTCAGCTTTAACATTCATGCGGCAGTTCCATTTAAACTTATATTCTCGTCAGTTATTGAAGGTTTTTGTAGATTGGTGAAATGTTCAAGAATCGTAGCAAAGGCAGCAAGCTTTAGATCGTCATCTATTTTATCTAAGAATTCTAAGGCAGAATCAACATTGCTTTTGAATACTTTTTTCTTATCTGCACTTATTGTAACAAAATATTCCTGTTCACCCTGCAATGGTCGAATAGTTTTAATCATCATCACTTCCACATCTTCATCTAAACCCGCAACCTGATGCTCATGAGAAAGCCGCAGTTGTTCAATATCGCGTATTCGCTTTGCAAATTCAGCTAATCTATATTCTACCGCTTGAATATCATCATCTCTCCATTTTTCCGGCGGTTTTCTTCCTAAAAAACTAGCAATGCTAACCAACCAAATTGATTCATCACCATATTTGTCAGTGATACGGCCTAGAAAGGCTCTTAAGCCATGAATATCGATGGTATATTGATCGAGACTTATACATCTGCCTCTAAGCATATCGCGGAGATCATCTAAATTTGTTTTTTCTCCAATGCCAAATGACTTTTTGAATGACTTCTGAAAATCTGACAATAATAAATGATAGGCACTTTTTATTTCACGAATAACCAATTGAAATTTTTGGGTAAACGCTTCGAGTGCAAGAGCATCGACATTGCCGCCATTAAACGCTTCAAAACCACATGCTTTAGGTAAATCAACCAGCATCAAATTAGCAGGGGATTTAGCCTGAAAAAACAAATCCCGAACGGCTATCGCTTCTTTAGAAAGCCTAGCTGTTTGTTTTGTATAATCAGGCAAATTGACCATCATACGAGCTAAGGGTTTAACAGCCGTAAGCAAATTAGCTTCACTTGGTGTGTCACCATCAATAACCTCGACATATTTTCTAAATAAAGCTTCCCGAATATTATCTAGTCTGAATCGTTGTAACGAAAATGCTTGCGGGTTCCTGATTAAGCGGTCATAAACTTCTAGGGATAAAAAAGGTGCAAACTGGCCTTCTTCAAACAAAACTAATTCATCGTTATTCGCTAAAAGATAAGCAAGAAAAATAATCGGCACAACTCCTGCTTTTAAACCATAAGGTGGTTGATACAAACCTGAGAACAACAAACTAACCTCTAAGGGTTTGGTTTCAGTTTCATTGAGGCTGGTTTCAATAAATTGCCAAACATGCCCTATTTTAAATTCATTTTTACCATCAGGTGAGTTAAAACCCCATCCATTAACCCCTCGCTTGTGCAAACTTGTTGCCTTGAGCAAAGACCGATATATTGATTTTTCTGATGGATATTTTGTAATACCCAATTCTTCTTCCTTGGAATGATTGAACATAGCCGTAATCAGTTTATTCCTACCCGCCATGGCACTAGACGAAGGTTTGTCACGGTTAATCAATTCATTTTTTAATACAGGTGCTGCGCTATAAACGTCGTCTAACAGTTTTGAAAGCTTTTCTTGTAGCTGACGTTTATTGTCCAAAGAAGCCGAATGTTTTCCTTGAAAAAACCATTCAGAATGCCTAGGCTCATCCAGAATAGCGGATAGGATTATTGTTTCTGTTCGCTTGGCAAAGGCAAGCCTATCTTTCAATTCACGCTGTGCCACTGGGTCGCTAGATAATTGTGCATTACCTCGTTGTATCCGAGTTAAAGCCTCAACCGTCAAAACGGCCTCACACAAATCTTGTGGATTACCAGCGACAACCCCTACCGTGTGATCTTTGGTTATTTTATGTAATATCGTGCCGAAATCTGCATTTTCCTCAAGATTAGAAGCGAGACAAATAAATAGTGTTGGTTGATCGGTCGGTTTTAATCGGGTTTTACTAACTGCACTAACAAATTCAGGTATAAAGTATCGCAATGTTCCCGTTTTGATCGCATGGCGGCGCGCAACGATGGGCATAATTGGCTTGGTTTCGTTAAGCAATTCGGCAATGTCAAGCCCGCTAATCTGTGCCATTTGTTCGGTCAAAGCGGCTTCCAAGTCAAAATCACTGCCTTGCCATACCCGATATTCCCCATTGTATTTGCGGTAGGTAATCAGTGATTTTTCAGCGAGTGCTGCCAATCCAATAACTGTTTTATCCGGTTCTGCACACAAAGCGAGCAGTTCAAGCGAGGGCTTTAAGCCGCCTTGCGCACCGACGATATTCATCAAGCCAATGGTTTTTAACAAACGAACCGATGCTTCCGGGGCATCGCCTAGGCGTTCCAAGGCA
>CAIWDB010000241.1 GCA_903911305.1 uncultured Methylococcaceae bacterium
ACCTTGACCGGCTTGAACGACAAAATATCCGCCGTGGGCATGGACACGCGCCCGCCCTTGCTTTCCACCTCTAAGTGCCTGCATGAGAACATTTTGCTTTCTGATGCGAAGATGACGAAAAGTTGTCCAAATCAGCAAAACAGTTGTCATTGCGACTCGGCATGCATGAGATGATGGATAATGGTTTGTCCTTTCCGTGCATCCGGCAAATCATCGCTGACCGCACCATGGGGCTTGTCATGCTGTACATGATCTGTAGGCAATGCGACCGGCGAAAATAGGCTTTCATTGCATTATCGACACCTGTGATGGTAGTGTTTGTGCTGAAAATTAACTAACCATTGAAAAATTGACTATGGCGGAATTCGGTGAATGGAACCAGAAAGGTGCGACCTTAAGCGATGTAACTGCTCAGAATGAGTATGGAGTCAGTCGGGAATTCATCATCAAGGGCATCAAAGCCGGTCAACTGGAATATCGCGACGGGTCGGTATGGGGGAATCCATATCTCCGCATCCTAAGAAGCCAGCTTGAGAAGTATATTGCGACTGAGCTTGGAGATGGTCAACTCAGAAGTATCAAAGGCCAAGCGGAGTTACGCAAGGTCAAGAAAGAAATAACCGCCCTTAACAAGAAGCTCAATTCATTGCAAAACCGGAAAAAGGAACTCGAAGCGAGCCTACGGAATGAAGAAGTCTAACTTTGGCTGCGCCACAGGTCAGCGATAAAAAGCAGTTTGGCATAAGTTTCATGGAACATGTCGTTGTGTCACTTCTTGAAGGATCGAACATTGCCCCTAGAAGGTAGTCCTCATGCAGCAATTTGTTGAAAATAGATCAGCCTTACTTATTGTTCCCAAAGAACCATACAAGGAATGGGCAAAACTTTACAACGAAGAATCATTGGAAGTTCTTGACGCGCGTTTGAATGAAAAGCACATATACTTAATTGAATTTTCCTACGAGGAAGATTTGATGGATATCTTAAACCCATATTATATTCAAATATTTGAAAACGAATTATTGAGTTGGAATCACCGCAAACGCGAGTGGCCGGAAGAGCGAAGTATTGCCGTTTTTCTTAATTGGTTCAAAGTAATATTTTGCGCTGATATATTTGACTTGATGTCAGAGACAATAGTGAACGATATTTTATAATTATTATTTCAAGTATAAGTTATTCACCTTATCATAAAAGAGGGTCGGTACAGTGAAATGCGATCAACTAATGACCGTCATCAGCCAAATCCCGGTTGGATCAGAAATTCCAGGAACGATTCGTGGAAAATCGTATTCCTTCGGAGGCATACAAAAATATCGACCACGCGGTAGATACTCATACCTTGAGGGAACTGAGGTGGTTGTCCTTCATTCCAATGAACGCAAGAATGCACGGATCATCCTATTCCTAGAACCACTGTTATTGTTAGTGAACTCAGCAGAATCCAAGTTGTCTCACGGTCATCTCCCATCTTCATACATTGAGGCATATAGGAGCGGCGATACACAAGGTATTCCAAACATATATGAGTACGAATCGCATTACAAGTCGTTGGCCCGTTATATTAAAAGGCTAATCCGTCCCTCCAGCGATCAGGGTTAACGCTTTGTAAGTCGATACCCTCCGATATTTTTAAATAGCAGTTGGAGTCAATCGCTACTAGTGGCTATATAGTCTACTTCATCAACTGAATCATCTACTCGATAAGATTAGTTGTTGGCGGCTTAATGGACGATTCCACCCTTGGAGGGAGAATGCCTTCAGCACGATGATACCTATCAAGAGTCGTTAAGGTTGCTTTCGCCATGGTGCCCATCCAAGTCCGCGTCGAATGCCTCGATTATGTTTAGCAACTGCCGGGACGCTTCGGTTGGCGATGCCCCGTTGCGCAACTCATGCTGAACCTGGTCCACGCTGGCCTTGAATGAATCGACTTCGCGGCGGAGACTGACGGCATCGTAAGTCTTCTTGAAGTTTGCCGCCTCATCAAATGCCAGATTGATGTAAACATCCAGAGAACCCAGGTTTGCATGGCCGGTCCACTGCTGGATTTTCTGCTTGATCGTTTCGGTGTCAAGCAAGGCGCGGCGGAAATCTTCTTCATTCTCAAGTTTGTGCTGTTCGATGAGCGCGACAAACAGCTTCGTAATGAAGCGGTGGCGGAACATGTGGGGGCAGGACTTTTCCTTGACCCCGGCGGCGTTCGCGAGGATTGCGACCTCCTGGGTGATCGTGTTTGGCTCAAGCTTCCGGCCCGTTGTCTCGCTCACCAGGACAAAGCCGTCGTCGTTGTCGTGGCCGCAGGTTTTCCGGATGATGCGCCGCCGGTTTTTCTCGACAAATTCCACCAGAAAAGCCACGTCCTGGCAGGCAATCGGCACATAGCGGAATTCCTCCCGCCCGCCGGGTTTCTTTGCGGTCATCAGCTTCAGCGCCGGTTCCTGCATCCGCGATGCCTCGTAAACGCTTTCCACCGTCAGGGCGGCAATCTCGGATCGGCGGCCCCCTGTCACTTCCAGAAGCTTGAGCATGGCATACCGGCGTTTGCGCTGGTAGATGCTTCCGCTTGCAGGCTCGACCGACTTCCGCAGTCGGTCAACAATATCCGAGCTAATGGGCAGGCGTTTGTTCTTGGGGTCGGGGGTTGGGAAGGAACGATGATGCCAATACTTGCGAATGAACTTACCCTTTCCGATTCGTACCCCTTCAGTTCTAACTTCAAATTCCTTCTGGTCGGCCCTGATCCGGCCTTTGGGTCCGATAAAATCGTCGTCTTGGTGGAGCCTCCCCACGCTGGCAAGGAAATCCAAACAGTTGCGCCCGATTGCAATCACAGAATTGGCATCGCGGGCAAGCACTTCAGGGGACTTGGCCCGCCGCTCCCCTTGCAGGGTTTTGATGAAGAAGGCGAACTGGTTGTCGGTGAGATCGGGCAAATCGGTCTTGTTATCGTGGCAATAGCGCAGCAAATGGCTGATATTCGCCGCATAGGTCAGCAAGGTGCCCCCATGGTTTTTCCGTGAGAGGCCACGGTGATATAGCTCAAGCATGTACACATTGGCCGGAAGGCACCAGCGCCCGTCGGGCCAACAGAGCATCGGAATATCCTGGGCTGGCGAAGTCATCACCTGCCGATCCTTGTCAATGTGAAAAGGCAGCCTGAAGTCCTGGGAAGTCAGATGGTAAAGCTTGGCCTTAGCGTTCATGAAGCTTGGTCACGTTGGTTGTGACGGGATGCTTCCGCAAAGAGAGCGAGTCCAATAGCTCGCGCTGTTCCCGCCTGCAAAGGGCCATCACCGCATCCCCGTCCGCTTTCTGCGCGTAGTTTTTCCCTTGGCCCAGGGATTTTTCAAAGGCCAGGGTGAGCAGTAGCAGATCCTCTAGCAATGACTGGTTTTCCAACTCAAGTTCTTTGACCCGCTTGGCCAGGCCGATTTTGCCGACCTTGTTGGAACGCAACCCCTTTGCCTTTTCGCTGGCAATCGCATCCAAGGCGCCGGCCCGAAGCCGGTCCAAGGCATCAAATCCGCCTTCCAGTGCGATTTCCGCGATGCGTTTGACGGTGTTCAGCGACGTGGGATAAATCCCCTTTGATTCGTCGCCATACTTAGAAAGCGCCCCTTGCGACTTCAAAGCGTTTTGAAAATCTTGATCTTCAAGGTATGCCGCCGGGTTCTGCATGGCATCCCGCAGCAGTTCCCTGAGGGCAAACGCCGACTGGGTGTTGCGCTCGCCGCGTTTGTCTAAAATCATGGCCCAACTCCGTTCGGAGTCACCTTGATCAGGATGCGGTAGCCATTCCCTTCGCTGGCTTCGAAAAACTCCGGTTCTATTTCAACCCGCCCCTCAATCATCAGTTCTTCAACATACTCGTCCAATTCGTCGGAGTCCAACACTGAAAATTTACTGGTGCCAAAGCGTTTCTCGACAAGCTCAGCTAAATCGGGGGCTTCTGTGGGCCGCTGTTTCAGTACTTGACCCGCATAGTCCGCCTTGACAGACCGCAGAACATCCCCAGTGGTACTTTCAGTAATGTAGTGGTAGAGATGTTTGATGTCCGTATGTCCAAGGAACCAGCGGAGGGTGTCCATGCCGCCGAAGGAACTTCCCCAGAAGAACAGCATGGCGAAAAACCGGCGCAATTGATGCTGCCGGATGTAATAACGATGGCCTTTCGAGTCAAGTGGGGTTTCGAAGTAGTCACAAAAATAATCGATTGATTCATTGAATCGACTATCGTTCAGTTCAACAAAGCGATCCCCCAGACAGCTTGGATAGGAAAAAAGGTAAGTTTTGTCGTTCGACCCCCCATTTTTCTTAAACCCTAGATGGAGCCTTTCTAGCTGTAGAATCATTTGCACAGCTAGCTTTGGGATCGGTCGAGCCTCCTTTTCTCGCTTGCCGAGCATTCCAGACTTGCGGTTAAAAAACACCAGCCTGGTCTTAGATACATCAAGGCACTGTCCGACAACCAAATCTAACAGTTCCCCTTGGCGGCGCGCCATCAATGCCCCCACACAGATTTGCACAGCGCCGAACAGTACGCGGACTAATTCCCACAACCCATTGTTGGCTCTGAATTGCTGGAAATATAGGGTGGCATGGCCTGAGGTTGCGGTAACCTGAGTCCCTCCCGGCTGCCTTGCCAAAGACCACACGGTCACACCATTCTCGCGGAGCTTGGCCGGGATCAATGGCGTAATGCAATGGCTCATGGAATACCGCTGTATGGAAACGCCTTCCATTCGAGCCGCACCGATAAGCGCGATGCATGCGCCCACTATTTCATCCCCAAATTCAATGGCAAACTCGATGGCATTCCTCAGCGAGGATAAAACAACGCCTTGTGGTAGCGTCCGAAACCGTCCATCGGCTTTGAGATTCAGTGCTTGATGCACTGCATTATTATCGAGGGCGCGTAACGCGTGGATTGGGACTGAAATGCCGGCTTCAGTGAGCAACCCTAGGCTGCGTAAGCTGCTTCGATAGGAAAATAGGATTTTTTCAGAAAGTCTCTCCTCAATGTGGGTGTGGACAGAGACAGCTTGGTATTCGCTTTTGAACCTGTCGCCTGACATTAGGCCCAGTTCGGGGGGGCTAGGTTTTTTGCATTTGCCCCAGAGCGTATCCTCGTAAATAATTGTGGCTAACCTTACAGTGTTAGGCGCATAAAAATATCCGTACTGTTTTTCATACTTGTAAAAGCCGTTCGCCCACAACCATGCCCGCGCACGGATGACCTCCATGTCTGTAAATTCAAGGAAACGATCATCCTGGTGGCAAATCGATGCCCCGAGTAAGGGTACAATATCCAAGATTGACTGAAACTTCTCATCGTCCAATCCATCAATCTGTTGCTTGAGATAAAACTGAAGACGTTCGGGCCACTTGTAAATGCTGTTTGCAACGCGATTGGATGTTGACAAGTCAAACAGCAAACCGCGAAAGTCGTTTTCTGTCAGTGCTTGGAACCCGCTAACAGCCAAACCGAATTGTGCTGAATTGATCAAAAAATAGTCAATCAGCCAAAGTACGCGCCGCAGTTGTTGCAGAATAGTTCGGTCACCATTAAGTCTGCCGCCTGTCGCATCAAAGTGGGCTTGAACACACAGCCAAAATTTGAAGGTGTCGAGTAAGTGGCTATGGCGAGGTTCGGTCAACAGGCTTCCATCATCCAGTTTCACCCGAAAATCGATCTTGAATTGGTAGTCTTTGCCAATCTCGCAATGCCATAAGTCAGCGTCAAAAGCTGACGTTAACCATTTTGCCTCCCTATACTGCGTAGCGCGGTTACCCATCATTTCTGACAAAAACGCCAGTTCTTCGGGGATCGGCTTGTTATTGAGCATGGATAATGTCCATCATCGTTGATGGATCAGCCCGAGACTTTGCGGCGGCTAGGCAATCTCTTAGGTCTTGGCGACCATGCCGGTCAGATTCCAGATAGGCGATCAGGTGGCAACCAATGCCTGCCCAATAAACCGCTTTTCCACAAACGCGGATCGTGGCACTCTCGACAGCCATCTGCAAGCTGAGCAGAGCCGTCAGTATTGATGCGTTCACCCCAAACACGACTTCATGACTTGGCCCATCGAGTTCTGTGCGCATTGTTGAGTTTGGCGTTACGGGTTGTTCAGGCAATGTTTTTAGGGCATTAACCTGCAAAAAGGAATCAAGTTCATCCATATTCCGGAAGTCTGTAGCCAGCAATAAATATTCGCTGTCTTTGAGTGCTTCGACTATCATCCCGGTCTGGAATATTCTAACCCATCGCTCCTGGAAAAAATCCAGTAGTGGATCGGGTAGATAATAACTTATGAGTCGGTGGTTATATTTTTTATGCCCCAATGCCTTTGCCATTTTTTCCAGGCTATGCGTGTTTAGATAGACGAGGACGCCAGCGCTAGCCCTTAGGCTTGTAAGACTAAATCGAGTCGCAAGTTCGAGCCTTTTCTCAAAGCTCAACGAGGAAGTATCGCCAAGCGCATCAGCTAGTTGGCGTACGCGATACGGTTCACCCAAAAAATCCGATAATTTTTTGATTCTTACCGGATAGGCAAACCCCTGGCAGCAGGTCAGAAGCAAATACCGCCACGCATCATCTTTGCGGTCTTTCAAATAATCCCGCAACGGTTGAGTCAATGCAATGATCTGGGTTACAACTTCTGTTGTGCGCACCGTCAGAGGTATTATTTGTTGGGCTAGTTTGTACCCTCGGCGGTCTTTGTGGCTGATTAGTTGATATCCACTATCCGTAGGAAAAAAACCAACTTGCTTACCATTCTTGTCAAACAATTCCAACTTTTCTAAAAATGAAGGGGTAATTGCTGGATGGGAGGTTACCAGTAGGATGCAGTGCGAAACCAATGAACCCGTGACCGGCAGACCCAGTTCTTTGGCTGTCTGGGACAGAGGGCAAGGATAAAGGCTATGGACAGCGGCATCGGCTTCCGTCATGTAGCCATATTCGGCGAACGTCGCCGCAGCATTTTGCAGATGCTCCGGATTATTTCGATCTGTCTTCCATTGATGTCCGCCAGAGTTAGTGCCTTTGATCTGCATCCGCCTAACTTGCCCATTTTGGATCATTGCATGTCTGTTCTTATAGTGGCTCCAAGTATCCCTGACAGTTTTATCAGCCCAATGCACGAACACATCGACATCATGCTGAATGTGTTCAAATAAGATATTTATAGCCTCCTCATCAGAAACATTAAGCGGGACGTGAGTCAACAGCTTGGTTTTCACAACTGCCCCGTCATCTTTGGTAATCAATCGAGTATGTGATCCATAAATATGCCTTGATTTAGGGGAAGGAAAACCTCCCCACGGTTCTGCAAAAAGTCCAGACGGGATTAGCGTACCAGTCACGAAATATCTAAATTTACATCGCCAATCGGTTATCAATGTTGAAATACATGCGCCGTTTCCATCGCCATAGCTGGTGGTAACGTAGTATGCGAAAAAATCACGCCAGAATCGCCCTATGAATTCAGGGTTCTGAAAATCAGAAGGTGCTAGGTTATTGGAATACACGCCTATATATTTAGTTAAGGATTTAAGGCAGGGAATACGTTGTGTCTTTCGAGCACTAAAATATTGGTCGCAGACTGAATAAAACTGCTGCGTGAATGCTCTCCCCAATTTTTGATAGACTGGAAACATCGAAAAATAGGTAACGTATCCATCGCGATTAGTGGATGGCCAACCTCGCCAAAGCCAAACTTTTTCCTCAATTAGTGGCTCCCTGTTGAATAGGTCAACACAAGATTGAACATCGTCTGTAACGCTAGTTTTTCTCAACTGGATCTTTGTGCAAGCCAGTAACGCCTTCGTTTCTGATACTGCAGATAGTAAAAGAAGCCATACACGACCTCTTTCATATGCGATTTTGTGGGTATAGTCAATAAATTTTGTTGAATGCAATGCCCCTATAAACGATCTACATGTGTCCTCAAAACCTTGCTTGGTCAAATCTGTTTCACATAATTTGCGACCAGTGATCTGAAGAAAACACTCAAAAACCCGCAGTAGCGGATAGCAATTTACCTTATTACCTTCCAGTTGGATATTATTTATGGCATTTCTTAGAAGTGTGAGAGCGGTTTCATCCATAGCTTCAAATGGATAATTCTGAAGAACACGTACATTACGGATAATTGTCAGCATATGAATATGACTCAATGTTAATCCAAGCATATGATTGTACTAAACAAATATTAAACTCATAACATTGAAAGAAAAGTTAAACGAACAGCGCAGAAAGGAAGCCCAGCCCAAAGGGCATCTCGTTTTCAATGGTTTCAGCGTCCCAACCGGACTCGGCTAGGGTGAACAGGGTTTGGTAGTCCCCGATCCCGCAGCCGTCGTCACGGAAGGTAAGGGTTTTGGTTTCCGGCACGAAGTCGATTTCAACTTTGGTCGCGCCTGCCCGCCTTGAATTTTGCATCATCTCCGCCAAAACGCTCGTCGCGTTGGTGAAGCTGAAGCGAAGATTGTTGACCAGCTTCTCTTGGTTGACCCGCAAAGCGGTTTCAGTGGTTTTGGTTGCTTTGGACATCTTGGTTTCCTCAAAAATGAAGCCTTGGGGAAACGGATCGCCCCATGCGGGGATTCTCTGTCCCCGCAAGGCGGTGGTTGAAACTGCCGAAATCATCGGCAGTTGTGGTTGGCCGGGGAGTTTCTTTGTTAGAAGAAACCCCGCCGGCAAAATCGAAAAACCCAAATCAGATCACAGACGGGAAGCCCGGAACCCCGATCCGGTTCAGGACATTCAGCCAGTCAATGCTTTTATCATCGCTCAGCAGCGACGCTGGCGGGATATGCAGACTGGCGGCAATGCCCTGTTCCCCCCTGTGTCAGGATAGATGTCGCCTCCCGCAAGGAGAATTTTTAGCCTATAGTGGGGGCGATCAAGAGGAAAACGATGACAACCTATCCAAAAGAATTCAAAGCCAAGATCATTGCACAGATGCTGCCGCCGCATGAT
>CAIWDB010000242.1 GCA_903911305.1 uncultured Methylococcaceae bacterium
AGGTGAATTGTACCTGATTGACGAGGTGTTGACCCCGGATTCATCAAGATTCTGGCCTGTGGATGAATATCAGATAGGTATTAGCCCGCCGAGTTTCGACAAGCAAATTATCCGTGACTATTTGGAAACCTTGGATTGGGACAAGACCCCGCCAGGCCCTAAGCTACCCCCTGAAGTATTGGCGAAGACCGCCGCCAAATACCGCGAAGCGGAAATTCGGCTGACTGCTCCTTAATATCCTCAGTACCTGATGTTACGCAAGGATGCAGCAATTCTCATTTTGGCAATTCAAGGTTTTTGTTGGTGAAAAAACAGCGTTCGTAGTCCCGGCTTTAGCCGGTCTTCTGCGGTTTTTTCCGCCTAAAGGCGGAACTACAAACGTATCGAGTTGGCTTCAACATCTGAAAATGAGAATTGCTGGCAAGGATGCAAGAAGATGTTTATTTTTAGCATGAAGGAAGCGTCAAAGCCTGTTCTGAGCGCAGTCGAAGGGCTTGCTTTGACGCTCCAATACTAGGCCGTTGCGTAACATCAGTTAATACCATCTAAATGCCAAAATAAGCTCAAGCAGAGCCGATTCCGGCATTTTTCTGTCGTCTAGATTATTTGTTTAAATGGGGGGTAGACATATGAGCGCGAAAACAATCTGTCTGTTTTGGGTGGGATTGTTCATGGTTTTGGAGTTTTTGCCTTTTCCAGTATTGGGTTTTGTTTTGCTCTATGTCATTTTCAATCGCCCACCTTGGTTTAAATTTTTGGTTGAGCGGCTTTATCAAGGCAGATGAACGAAGTGTGGCGGGTTTTGTAACCAAAGCCTAGCGGAATTAATATTCCCGTCCGTAACGTTTTGCGCCATTTTGGATACCTTGGTTTCACACTAAACAATTACGGCGGTATTGCAAACCCCTTCGCAGTTGAAGCTTACTCTGGAGCGGAATACGGGTTTTCAAGCCATGGCCTTTAGTGGTTTAGTGTATCCACAGGTAGCAAAAACAATCCTATGAGCACAAAAGGTATCGCTAACAGACTCTTTAAGAAAGGCTCTTTGGCGGTCTGCCAATGCACCACGATAAAAATAAGAGAAACGAACGGGACAAACAAATAGCCTAGCCCCCACCAGACAGAAACTTGAAATGCTCTGATAAGTAGGATGATTCCATAGTACAAGCTAATAATTGTTGCAATTGCCACCAGTGTTAAACTAAGAAATTCCATGATTGACTCCGTGTTTAGTTGTTAAATAATCGGTTGACTAGATCATGCCCTGCCGTCGGTC
Organism: uncultured Methylococcaceae bacterium; assembly: GCA_903911305.1. GTDB lineage: Bacteria > Pseudomonadota > Gammaproteobacteria > Methylococcales > Methylococcaceae > Methylumidiphilus. The sequence continues at coordinate 1,277 of CAIWDB010000242.1, forward strand.
TTGGTAAAGGTTTGTTATCTTTCTTGTAGAGTTCAATAACTTCATCAACAATTTGGCAAAGCTCCTTAAATACTGAAAGTTCATCATCGCCATGGCATCCACCAAACATTAGCCCCGGACAACTTCCGACATATCAATCGTCTTCATCTGACCATTCGACAATCTTGGTATACTTTGCGCTATCTTTCATTTTTTTGATTCCTCAATAGCTATTTGAACTGCTTTGATTAGATACAGTTTCGCATCATCACCTAATTTACCGGGTATCGTAATCGGCTTTACTACATTAGGGTGAACATAATTGCGATGGCTCCCTTTACCACCGCGGTCAACGAAGCCAGCCCTAGCCAATTCTGCGAGTAATTCACGAATTTAATGTCAGCAAAACCCCCAAGCTTGGGAACCTATTATTTAAAGCATTTTAATAAAATTATCCACACTGATGTCTGCTTGCCTGAGAATGGCCCGTAAGGTACCCCTATCCAACTCGTCATGGTTCGGCACCACTAGTTGTGAAAATGGGTCATCCCTGCGCAATACAATATGGCTACCTGTTTGTCGTTTATATATAAAGCCGACTTTTTGCAATGCACTGACGCATTGCTTGCCAGATATGCTCGGTAATTTTCTCATACGGCAATTAATAGGGCATCATAGTTTTCTTTGGGTATGGGCAGATTATCTTCTTCAAGTACTGCTACATAGAGTTCGATGGCATCCCTGATATTATTGACAGCATTTTCCCTTGTCTTGCCTTGGCTGATACATCCCGGCAAACTTGGACATTCAGCCACCCAATAACCATCCTCACCGGGATATATAAAAACTTGTCTCATATTGACCTCTTTTGGTTCAAGTTAGTAAGGGAGGAATAGCAGTTTAGCGTATTCCGCCAAATGTTTCCATTTATCCATGCGGCGCAATACGCTGCGGAGCCGCTATTTTGCCTTACGAATGCGCCTTACCCAGTTGCGTACAGACGCGGCGCAAAGCACCATGGATGTATTCTCACGCTGAGCATGAAACGATCAAATGTTTTGGATCATATTGGATACTGTGACTTCGTACATATTGTTGGCAGCGGAATAATATATTCGGTCATGCTTCGTAACAAAGGGGAATTGCTTGATCTATCCGATTGGTTCAATAGTCTCAATAAATTGCTCTATGGGTATCCAATTAGCTTTTATTTTATTGTCAAG
>CAIWDB010000243.1 GCA_903911305.1 uncultured Methylococcaceae bacterium
AAGCCCACTTTTTCCAGATAGGTCTGGTTGAAATAGGTATAGCGACCCTCCTTATCTTTTAACCAAGCAAACACAGGGCTGTGGTTCATGAACGAGCGGAACCGATTTTCACTGGTTTGCAGTTGAATCTGCGCCAATTTGCGCTCGTTGATATCTTGCACGACGCCTCTGGCACGGATGGGCTTGCCGAATGGGTCTTTTTCGACTTGACCCGTGGAACGCATCCAACGTATCAGCCCGTGGGTATCAACGATACGATATTCTATGTCGTATTTCGACTGAAGTTCGCAGTGCGCTTCAAAGGCATCTGCTATTTTTTGCCGGTCATCAGGGTAAATAGCCCCAATGAAATCATCCCAGGTGGGTTGCTCAAGGTCTGGGAACCCTAGCATTGTGACGCAAACCGGCGACCAAATTTCCCGCTTGCTGATAAGATCAACTTCCCAAGTGCCAATGCCACCATATTCCTGACTGACGCGAAGGCGCTCCTCGCTATCTGCCAAGGCGGCTAGGGATTTTTTTCGCTCGCTGACATCGCGGATGATCGCTTGAAGATAGGTTTCACCCTCGCTTTCAATTGCGGTGATATTCACTTCCAGATATGACAGGTTGCCATCCGCACGACGATGGACGATTTCTTTCGAACCACCTTCCCTGTCTGAACTCAATTGAAATAATGGGCTAACCGATGAGTTTAGAGTTTTGTCGGCAAGCAATTCCCAAGCGTCCATGCCTATCAATTCATTGCGGGACCGGGCAAACTGTTGAAAAGCCTTTTCATTGGCATCCAAAATGACACCGTTTTCGGTCATTAGCAAAATAATATCGTTGGCTTGGCGAAGCAGGGAAGCAAAACGCACTTCCAAGTTGGCAGATTTCAACTTGGATTGGGTGATGGTGAGAGCATAGCGGGCAACCCGTCGCACGTACCATAAGCGGAAGATCAAGCCAAAAACCGTAATCAGACCCAATGCCACGAAAGCCGCCATCCAACCCGCCAAACGGACTGGGCGATAAATTTCGTCCAAATCCTGCTTGGAAATCATGAACCATTCGGTTCCGGGGATTTTTCGAAGGTCTCCCAATACCGATATTCCCCGATAATCCAATCCTTCCACTAGCCCTGTTTCCCCTCGAACTGCGCGGACGGCGGGTAGTTCGCTTGACATGGGGATTCGCATTTTGAGCGCAGTATCTTTCTTGTGCCGGAGTTCGTTAAGGTAAACCACATCATCTCCCTCCCGCCTGACTAACAAGGTTTCCGCGGTCGCGCTCGGTGTCGGCCATGATTGAATCAGGGGGAACAGGTAGTCCCCTAGGTTGATGTGGTAAGCCAGCAAGCCCACCGGTTGGGACTCTCCCGATTTTTCAATCACCAGAGGGGCAATCACATCAATATGGATGACACCTGGCTCGCCGTCATCGGCTAAATGCATATCGGTCACCAAGGCGACACGGCTTTGCAAAACTTGCTGAATAATCGGTTTGGCAGGAGGTGGAAAGTCTCGGCCTAACGCTAACAAAACTTGACCTTCCTTATTCAACAACTGTATGGATTTCAGAGCGTAAACCTTTTTGATTAGCGCCAAACGCTTACTGATTCTTGTCTCAGCTTGGTTGTTCGGTCTTGCTTCCTTGATCCACTGTTCGACGCTATAGGCCAACAAGCCCTGCGAGGTCAGCATTTCGGCATCCCGCCTGAGTTCGGCCATCCAATCCTCAATTTGCTTCTGCTTGAGATCAGCGATGGCTGTCAAATTTTGTTTGACCAATTCTATCTCGCGTTGCTTAGTCCATAGATAGACAAGGCTGGAAAGTGTTGATAAGGCAATGACGAATAAAACGAACAGCAAAATCAGTTTTTTTGAATCGCGAGCGATTCTGTCACTCGACAACTCCTGAGCGTTTTTAATGGGGCTTGCTTGGGAGGGCGCTTGCATTTTGTCTTACTACGTTGGCAACATGAACCGGTGAATCATAGATTTCTCAACCTCCCAACTCCAATTTCAAATCAAACAATTTTATGGGTCTCGAGTAATCGGCCTTGCTGCTTGTAAACCAAATACCGCTTGCGACCCTCAGCACGAACCGTTTCGTCCTCATCCACCAGTTCCGCCACTCGTTGGTATTCACCCAACAGGGGAGGTGTATCTAAGGATAGATTGATCAGCAGTTCGCGAAAATTATCAGGGGGATGTCCGTGTCCGACCAAAACAGACATATCTTCACGTTCGATTGGCGCGGCGGTGGATATTTCATGGGGAATGAAACTGCCTTGGCGGAAAGTCCACAACAGCTTGTCCATTATGCCCGTCTCGGTTTCCGAACTGGTATGAATGTAAACCGTCATTCCCTGCCGCCATGCTTTTTCGGTAAGCTTGCAAGCTAGCACCCGGCGTTCATGCGGGGCGTTGGTGGGTAGAACATAAAAATCGATGCGAGTCATTCCATTTCCTTTATGTGTAACATCAAAAAATGGTTTCAAACGCCCAACGGCTAGAGCCGCCGATGGGCGTGCCTGATTATAACTGATGTTACGCAGCGGCCTGGGATTGGAGCGTCAAAGCTTGCTTTGACAGGCGAAGCAAGCTTCGCATTTCCAATTTTCTTGTCAAAGCAAGCTTTGACGCTCCCGACCAACTGTTGGGTCCGTGCGTAAGTTCAGATTATAAAATGAATTCGATCCTACGCACCGCTCGCTTGGTCAATCAGGTATTGCGACAGCAGAGGTACAGGCCGTCCTGTTGCGCCTTTCTCGTTGCCCGTCTTCCAAGCCGTGCCAGCGACGTCCACATGCGCCCATTTGAAGTCTTTGGCAAAACGCGAAAGGAAACAGGCGGCGGTGATGGAGCCTCCGTCCGGCCCGCCAATGTTGGCGACATCGGCAAAGTTGGATTTTAACTGCTCTTGGTAGTCTTCCCAGATGGGCAAACGCCAAACCCGGTCATGGGTGTTTTCCCCTGCTTTTATCAGACTTTCGCATAATGCATCATCATTTCCCATCAAGCCGCTTGGATGACGACCCAAGGCCGTGATGATTGCACCCGTGAGGGTCCCGGTGTCAATGACGGCAACCGGGTCGTAGCGCTTGGCATAGGTCAATGCATCGCACAAAATCAAACGGCCTTCGGCGTCGGTGTTGAGGATTTCGATGGTGATGCCGGCCATGCTGGTGACGATGTCACCCGGCTTGTTGGCCGCCCCGTCCGGGAGGTTCTCGGACGCTGGCACAATGCCAATGACATTCAGCGGAAGCCCCAGTTCGGCAGCGACTCCTAAGGTGGCAATCACGGCCGCCCCGCCACACATGTCGTATTTCATCTCGTCCATACCGCCGGCCTGCTTGAGGGAGATGCCGCCGGCATCGAAGGTAAGACCCTTGCCAACCAACACATGCGGCTTGACCTTGGTGGGAAGCCCATGATATTCAAGGATGATGAGCTTGGCGGGTTGACGGCTACCCTTGGAAACCGAAAGGAATGAACCCATGCCGAGTTCTTCCAATTCCGCTTCGTCAAGGATTTTCACTTTGAGCTTTTTGTGGTGCTTGCCCATCTTATGTGCCTGTTCGGCCAGATAGGTCGGGGTGCAGATGTTCCCGGGAAGATTGCCCAAATCGCGGGCTAGTTTCATGCCATTGGCGATGGCTTGTGCTTGTTTGATGGCGGTTTCCGCAGCCTCCACATCACTTTCCGCATCCAGCAAGAATTGCAGTTGTTCCAAGCGGGGTGGTTTGGGTTGATCTTTCTCGGATTTGGTTTGGGTATATCGGTAAAGTGCGCCTTCCATGATTTCAACCGCTTGGCGAATTTTCCAATCAGTCGATTTGCCGGCTATTTCGGCTTCATGCAATACACTAACCGCCTGTTTGGCACTTGTAGACTTCAAGGCATTGGCAGCCGCAACCAAAACTTTGCGATAAGCTGCCACTGTCAATTCGTCCTTCTTGCCCAGCCCAACCAAGATCAGCCGCTCGATCTTACCTTCTGGCAAAAGGTTTACCGTTAAAATGTCGCCGGGCTTGCCTTCAGGATCATCGCGCTTGAGTAATCGGGTGATGAACCCGCCCATCGCCTCGTCAATGGCGGAGGCCGTCGCCCCAAGTTTTCGCTTGGGATGAAAGCCCAGCAAGAGACATTCTGTCGAGAGCTTTTCAAGTGAATCGCTTTTTATGGAGTAGTCCATGATAATATCCTTTAGATTAATTTGAAGTGTTAAGTCGGAAATTTCAACAAGCTTATTATGAATTCGACCAATTTTAAACCATCATCTTACAAACACCGGCTATTGCTGCCGGTTCTGGATCGAATGTTGATCTTGGAACTGACGAAAACGGTGCTAGCCGTCTTGACAGTATTGGTGACCATCATTGTAAGCCGCAAGTTCCTTGCCATCCTAACCAAAGCCATTGATGGGGAAATTGCCGGCAGCACACTAATGACCCTGCTCGGATTAAAGTTCCTAGGAACCCTCATCATTTTTTTGCCCGCCGCGCAGTTTTTAGGGATTTTAATGGTATTTGGACGGATGTACAGGGATCAAGAAATGTCTGTGCTTTCATCTAGCGGTGTCGGCTACGGGAGGCTTTATCGTGCCGTCGCTTGGTTTGTCATCCCTCTATGCTTGGCATCGGCCTATTTATCTTTGAAAACGCTTCCTTGGTCCGAAGCGAAAGTGCAATCCCTGCTGAGGCAGGACGAAAAAACTGCCGATCTGCGCGGCATTAAACCCGGAAGATTCAATGAATTTAGCCGTGGCGATGTGGTGCTGTATACCGAAACAGTGGACGAAGAAGACGGTTTGATGAAAAAGGTTTTCGTACAAAGCCGAAGCGGCGATAAAAATGGAGTCACCGTGGCTGAAAGCGGGTATCTTAAGGCCACCGAACTTGGTTCGCATTTTGTTGTGTTAAACAAGGGCATTCGCTATCAAGGCACACCCGGACACATTGACTACATCATCAGTGAATTTGACGAATACGCCGTAAAAATTGATGACGACAATGAAGATGATGGTAGCCTGATCAAGCGCGAATCCACCATTCCCAGCATACTTTTGTTGAAATCCCAAAACCCCCGAGAATTAGCCGAATTACAACGGCGTATGGCTGTTCCGCTCGGCGTGTTGTTGCTCGGCATGTTGGCCATCCCCATTTCCCGCGTGGCACCGCGCAGCGGCGTTTACGGCAACGTAGTCACCGCATTTCTTATTTTTATTATCTACTTTAACTTGCAAAGTGTTTCCCAAGGTTTGTTGATTAATGGTAAAGCCCCATTATGGATAGCGTATTCCGGTGTCTATATACTCATGTTCGGGATGATCGCCTTCAGTTTGATTAAATCCATCGGTTTGCGCTGGTGCTGGCAGGTAATGACTGGGAGGACGGGTTTATGAAAACGCTTAACCACTATATTGCCAAAGAAGTATTAATAGGCTCGTTAGTGGCTTCACTGGTGTTGCTTGGCCTACTTAACTTTTTCACATTCACCGACGAATTGAGTGACATAGACGAGGGAACCTACGGGATCAAGGATATTTTCATTTACTTGAGCCTGACATCCCCGCGAGATTTTTATGAGTTGCTGCCTTCGGCAGCATTATTGGGGAGCCTGGTTACTTTGGGTGGTTTGAGTAGTAATCGGGAATTAGTCGCCATGCAAGCAGCCGGAGCGTCCAAGCTTAGGATTATTTGGGCGGTCATTCGTGCCGGTCTGATATTGGCTGTGTTTTCCTCGTTCATCGGCGAATATATTGCTCCGCCCTTTGAGCGGGAGGCGGTGGCTTTCAAATCTGCTGCCACCAAACAGCAAGTCGCATCGCGCTCAAGATATGGGTTCTGGTTGCGTGATAAGAATACCTACATCAATATCCGCCAAATCAAGAATCAAGACGAATTGGGAGACATCAGTATTTTTGAATTTGACGAAAATCGTCGCTTAAAACTGGAATCCCATGCCGAAAAGGCTATTTATGATGGCGAGAAGTGGCGATTGATGGATATTAAAATCACCCAAATCAAAGATAATACAGCGAGCAGCGAGACAAAAGCCACCGTGGATTGGGCATCCGTGCTTGCCCACGAATTGCTCAACGTCTTTGTCGTCCAACCAAAAAACCTTTCCGCTTATGAGTTGTGGAAGCACATGGAATACTTGAAAAATAATGGACAGAAAAACTTGAATGTGGAACTGGCATTCTGGGGGCGCATCGTCAATCCTTTTGTCACTTTAGTCATGTTATTGGTATCTGTGCCACTGGTGATGACTTTCAAACGCGAAGTGAGTGTGGGCAATCGTATCGTGATGGGTGTGGTTTTCGGACTGGGTTTCTATCTGTTTGACAACATATTCGGTAATTTTGGCCTGATCAACCAAATGAACCCGATTTTTGCGGCCAGCTTCCCCACTATTATAGTGTTTTCATTCGCCATGTTCATCATTGCGAGGAATAGGTAGTTGAATGCGCTGTTTTTGCCGGTAAATTGGTTGCGTGTATATGGCTCATCCGCGTGGAGGCGAGCAAGTCATGCAAACAACGCTTTTGATTGTCCAGAATCGCCCAAAAAAAATCCAGCAAGAACAATCCTAAGCATAACCAAGCAATCCATCTTGTTCCCCATGGCACTAGTGTCGCCCCTAGCTTAAACAGTATCACACACAGCAAACCGGGAACAAACCTTAAGGCAGCCTGCTTCCAATCAATCAAACCTCCCGCTTCGGTGGTCAGTCGAATTTTCCAAGCCCGCATCCCCAAGGTCTGACCGTCGCGGGTCCAGAACCAACCAAAAAAAAACATGACGACGAGCATAAGATAAACACTATACCCCCAATCACTAGGCTGGAAGGCTTGACCACCGCGAAACGGCATCAAGATTGCCGTGGCAAAAAATAAGATCGCCAGAACTAGCATTGCATCATATAGCAAAGCACCTAGGCGACGGAACAAACTAGAAGGCAAATGAACTGATTCGATGCTTTGCATGATTTAAGTCAACAGGCCGAAGAAGGCCACGGTGTAACCGTGGCCTTCCCTAAAGGGATTATTTTGTGGCTTGGGACTCGTTTAGCTTCACCCCAAAAAACATTGAGAGATAGACTAACCCAGAGACAAAAAAAATGCCGATGAAAACTGGGAAACGGATCAGTGGGGCGAACATCAACAGGGAGAAAGTCATCACAAACAGGCTAGTCATCAACGGGTAAGCCATGAAGATTTCTTTGTCGAATTTAAATTTTATCACGATTCTGTCCTCCGAAAGTTGTTATGGGAATTTGAGCGGGATCGCCTCTTCCCTCTTGTAATAAAAGCGTTAACACGAGTGTATTCCAACCGGCTAGCCAATCAACTTTAACTTTGATCCTTAAATATCGCCAAGTTGTTGAGAAGAGCCGATCTAGGGTGAAATATTAGCATAAGCTTAACCGATTCGTGCATGGACTGTTTCATTGGCGAAATTTTCATTGAGCTAAGATTTTTTTAAAGCTGAGTTGAAATTGTGTGAATGGTTAAAATCGAGGCAAACCTTCCCGCTCCAACCCGTGCCATTTGCACCACTTCACCCCAACGTCTGTGGGATTTCACTTAAGCCGAAGCCCTATAAGCCTTGCTACTTCATGATTTATGGGGGATCATAAAATTGGCATCTCTCTTGCTTGGCTAAATGTGTCACTCAATCATGAATACAGGACCCTACAATATGCTCGCAAGAAAAATCACCCCGATCCACTCCCCAGAGTTTGTCGAACTGTATACGCTTTTCCACGGCTTAGAACGGCCTTACACGCTTGCCGACATACTCCTGTTCAACCGCACCTACCAACCCATTTACGGAAAGCTAGGACCGGAAGAAAAGCGTCGCGCTGAGGAATTAGTCGATGCCATGGTGGCCGGAGTCGAACGGAGAGAATTGGCATCGAGGATTTTTGGAGTGGTTTGAGCATTGATAATTACAAGACTGATTTTCGTAGCAAGCTTTGACGCTCAAAACCGTCCGATTTGGTATCATTAGCCTTTTTTGGCGCCAACCAACCCGGACCCGTCCATGAGCATACGCACACGTTTCGCACCTAGCCCGACTGGCTACCTTCATATTGGCGGAGCGCGCACCGCGCTCTTTTCTTGGCTATACGCCCGTAAACATGGCGGCACGTTTATATTGCGGATAGAAGACACCGATTTAGAGCGCTCCACTGTGGAATCGGTCAATGCCATACTGGAAGGCATGACGTGGCTAGGCTTGGAATACGAGGAAGGCCCGTTCTATCAAACCCATCGTTTCGACCGTTACAAGGAAGTCATCCATCAGTTATTGGACACAGGCAACGCCTATCATTGCTATTGCAGCAAAGAAGAATTGGACGATCTGCGCACCCGGCAAATGGAAAACAAGGAAAAACCGCGCTACGATGGTCGTTGCCGCTACAACCCCTCGCCTCGCGCTGGCGTGTCCCCGGTCATCCGTTTCCGCAATCCCGATGACGGCGAGGTGGTGATTGACGACAAGGTGAAAGGTCGCGTGGTGGTTGGCAACAAAGAGTTGGACGATCTCATCATTGCCCGTTCCGACGGCTCGCCGACCTATAACCTGTGCGTGGTAGTGGACGATTTGGACATGCAGGTGTCTCATGTGGTTCGTGGCGACGACCATCTAAATAACACACCACGTCAAATGAACATCCTGAAAGCACTGGGTGCGGAGTTGCCAATCTATGCCCATGTGCCAATGATTTTGGGTTCGGATGGGGCACGTTTGTCCAAGCGCCATGGTGCGGTCAGCGTGATGCAATACCGGGACGAAGGCTATCTTCCCGAAGCATTGCTGAATTACTTGGTGCGGCTCAGTTGGTCGCACGGGGACCAAGAAATCTTTTCCGTGGATGAGATGATTTCCTTGTTTGAGCTTGAAGACATCAACGTTTCTGCCTCCTCTTTCAACCCGGAAAAATTACTATGGTTGAACCATCACTATTTGATGCATTCCGACCCACTGCATGTCGCCCACCATCTGCGTTGGCATTTGGGCCAAATGGGCATAGACCCTAGTGACGGGCCAGACCCTGCCGAAGTAGTCAAGGCACAGCGCGAACGCAATAAGACTTTGGTGGACATGGCGAAAAGTAGCGCCTTCTTTTTCCGTGATTTCGATACCTACGACGAAAAGGCTGCCCAGAAGAACTTAACTTCTGATAGCGCCTTGTTGTTGCAGGATCTGCGTGATAGCTTAGAGGCTTTGCCGGTTTGGGACAAAGAACCCATCCACGCCACGATTGAGGAATTATCGAAACAGGCAGGGGTCAAAATGGGCGCAGTGGCGCAACCGCTGCGGGTCGCCGTGTCCGGCACGACCGTTTCTCCGCCCATTGATGTCACCTTGTGCTTATTAGGGAAAAATAAGACATTGGCGAGGATAGACCGGGCAGTGTCGTATATTTCAACTAATGTAAAAAAATCCGCCTAAACAGACTAGACGACAAAGCCATGAACCCTTATAATGAGTGGCTCAAGTTGCTTGGGGCCATAGCTCAGCTGGGAGAGCGCTACAATGGCATTGTAGAGGTCGTGAGTTCGATCCTCACTGGCTCCACCAAAGTCGCTTGAAAGCCTTTAGTCCCCATCGTCTAGAGGCCCAGGACACCGCCCTTTCACGGCGGCGACGGGGGTTCGAATCCCCCTGGGGACGCCAATTTAAAGTTGGCAAACGTCCAGAGGCCAAAAAAAATTGCCCGGTCATTGACCGGGTTTTTTTTGCCTATCTGTTTTGATTATGAAATCTCCACTCTAAGCCCACCAAGGCTTGATAAAAACCAACAGAAACCCAGCCAAACCCGCCATCACCCATAGCAGCCAATTCTTTAGTGCCCGAGATCCGATTCGATAGGCTGCAAACAACACGATGGCAGTGACGGCAGGCTTGATGCCATACAGTATGCCGGCCACGGCGGGCACTTGTCCGTATGCCATGTAGACCCAGCTTAATCCAATCAAAATCAACAAAGACGGCAGCACAAACAAGCCGCCGGCCATCACTCCGCCTACACTACCGTGCATCAGCCAACCGATGTAAGTCGCCAACTGTTGTGCTTCCGGGCCTGGCAGTATCATGCAGTAGTTCAGTGCGTGAAGATAGCGACGCTCGGAAATCCAGCGTTTTTTCTCCACCAAGTCCTGATGCATGATGGCAATTTGACCGGCCGGACCACCGAAGCTGATGAATCCCAATTTAAGCCAATACCAGAAAGCTTGCCTTATGGAAACTTGCTGAAGGGGATCAATTAGCCGTTCGGGGTTTGTCATTTGTAGTTTCCTAGTATTAATGTCAAGAATTCATTAATCACATTACCCTAGAAATTCGTCCCGTTCCAGCAACAATGCTATGAAAAATTTTCCATGGCATTGGGAAGCAATGGGTAAAAGTACCTATTGACTAATTTATTCAGGGGGATTTGTGTTTATAAAATGGGCTTGAGAAACAGATGATGGAACTCTCAGGAAAATATAACTTACTGAAATCAATAGACAACAACACTTCAAGTTTATTCTAACCTCAGTCGTAAGATATGCAGCCGTGTGTAAACAGTGATTTTGATTAACCAAAAAACAACATTTTGTTGACAGCTTGCCACACTGTGTATTAAATACACGTTATTAAAATAAATATCTTTGGGGGGGAACTTTATGAAATTTGCACAACAATTAATACTTACCAGCTTGGTATCTGTTTTTACACTTGCCTTTTCAACCAGCGCCAGCGCTGTCGATACAGAAGCCGCGCAAGCCTTGGCCAAGGAAAACAAGTGTTTCCGCTGCCATGGCATTGATAAAGACAAGGAAGGACCCGCTTGGACAAAAATTGCTGTCAAATACAAAGGAAAGCCTAACGCAGAAGCATCGCTAACCCATCATGTCACTGCGGGAGATAACGTTAAATTCTCCGACGGACACGAAGAAGCCCATAAAAAAATAGAATCTAAAGATCCGGCAGAAATCAAAAATCTGGTGGATTGGATTCTTTCGCTCTGATGAACCCGCCAAACATGCCCTAACCCTGCATCTTGATGAAGGACATATTCGTTGGCGCATCAAAGCCAAACCCTAAAACTTCTGGGCTAAATTCCTCAATATTAGCCTTCTATTCATTGATCCTGAAATATAATCAAATTTATGAAAATATTAATTGAGATTATCTTGGTGTGTGGGATGCTGTTTTCTTCAGCCCACGCAGAAACCGCATCCACCCAAGTGCTAGGTGCCACGGGTAAAACAACTGCCACAAAACCGGCCGAGGATCGAGACGCGGTCTGCACTCGCTGTCATGACGAGACAGAATCCAAGCCCCTGCTCTCCATTTACCAGTCGGCGCATGGCAATCGGGCTGATGCCCGCACCCCCTCGTGCCAGCAATGCCATGGACAAAGTGATGCCCATATGAAAGGTGATCCTAACCAAAAAGGACGGGCAGCCCCTGACATTAATTTTGGTACGAAAACTAAAACCTATGAGCCTACCCACGCTGCAACCCAGAATGGTAAATGCATAGCTTGTCATGAAAGCGGTCTACGCACACACTGGAGCGGAAGCCAACATGAAATGCAAGGTGTGACCTGCAGCAATTGTCACACAGCCCATACCCATAAGGACAAGGTACTGGAGAAAGTTACTCAACCTGATGTGTGCTTCGATTGCCACAAGACCCAACGGTCTGAAATACATCTTTTCTCCGTCCACCCCATTTTGGTTGGCAAAACCGCATGTTCGGAATGCCATAACGCCCACGGATCAACTGGCCCGAAGATGTTGATAAAAGCTTCCACCAACGAGACTTGCTACACCTGTCATGCCGAGAAACGCGGACCCTTCTTATGGGAACATTCCCCAGTGGTGGATGATTGCACCAACTGCCATACCTCACATGGTTCGAATAATCCTCCATTGCTGAAACAACGCACGCCTTGGCTGTGCCAAGAATGCCACACCGCCGACCACGCGCAAACGGTAAATAGCGGGGCGAACCTGATTGATGGTGATGTCACAACCATCAATGGTAGGCAAACCTTCAATAATTTATCGCCACGTGCCCAAGCCAATGGACTGAACTGTTTAAGCTGCCATTCGATGATTCATGGGTCGAACCATCCGGCCGGCGCGAAATTCAACCGATAAAACAGAAAAAACGGGAAGAATCATGGTTAATCAAAACTTTAAACTTCGGGCCAGCGTCAGCGCTATAGTAGCCGCCTTGCTAATGGGTCAGACTGCCATCGCCACAGCGGCGACCAAACAGCCAACCACCAAAGCGACGAAAACCACGCATAGCTCTAAAAAGGCAAAAACTAGCTCCACTTATAAATCGACGAAAGCTACCAAACCGGCAGCGAATACCACCGTCGCATCGCCAGCAGTGGCTCCAGTCGCCCAAGTGGCACAGGCTGACACGCAACATAATGCTGAATGGGACGAACTAACCACCCACAAAAGCTATATTGAAGCCGGTATAGGAGGGGTGACCGACAGTGACTGGAAATTTGGTCAATATAATGGACTTAACGGCAGCGGCGCTTACGGCATTGGCAATTTCGACATCAATGGCGGCGGCGCTTACAATAGCGACGATGCCGCCCGATGGCGTTTGACGGGTAAAAACATCGGCTTGGAAACTAGGGAGTTCACCGCCGAATACAAGAATCAAGGCAAATTTAAGTTTGATGCGGGCTATAACGAAATTTACCGCGTCGGCCAAGGCTCTTACGAGACACCTTACCTGGGTGCGGGCGGAAACCAATTGAACCTACCTTTCAATTGGCAATATCCGTTGAATAATAACATGCGAACTTTAACTCCGACCGACGGGCTTCTATTTCAAGGCGTCGAGTTGTCTACCAAACGCAGACGAGTCGATGGAGGGTTTGGTTATTTCTTCAATGACCAATGGGAACTCAAGGCCAGCATGCGCCATGAAGATAAAAACGGCATACAAGCCCTAGGAGCGCCTATCGTAGCCACACGGTCAGTCATACTGCCCAATCCTATTTCACAGTCAACGGATCAGGTCAATGCCAGCATAAATTTCACCGGTGAAAAGGCTTATGGTTCTTTCGCCTATTACGGCTCGATTTTCCATAATGATTACAATGCCGTGATTTTCCAGAACGCATACGCCGCACCCGCAGTTGGAAATCCTAAATATGGTCAAATGAGTACCATGCCGGATAACCAATTCCATCAGTTTTCTGTGAACGGTGGTTATAACTTTTCTACGGATACCAAATTTGTCGGTTCCGGTTCCTATGGCCGCAATTGGCAGGATCAAAGCTTCCTGCCCTACAGCACCTCGACCTTTGTATACCCCGGACAAAGCAATTTAAACGGTGGCGTGGACTTCAAAGCCGTCACAGCGAAACTGACCCACAAAGCCACCCAAGATTTGGCGCTCGCCGCTTCTTATAAATACGATGAACGCGAAAACACAACCTCGGTGTACACCTATCGGTTCCCCGATGTGGATACCGCCGGGCTAGGCACTAATTTTCGCAACAACACCCCGTTTAGCAGACGGGTCCAAACCGGCAACTTGGATGCCGACTACACCATCACCAAAGGACACGCACTGAAATTCGGCTATGAAATCCAAAACATTGACCGCTGGTGTAACGGAACTTGGACATCTTGCGTCGATACCGCGACAACGACTGAAAACCTTGGTCGTATCGATTATCGCGGAAAAATCACCGATAGAATTAACACCAAAGTAGGCTATGCCTATTCCAACCGCAGTGCCGATAATTACAATCAAGATACTGCATACTTGGCTTCATTCCAGCAACCGCAAACCACCGCGCAATGGAATTTGTATAACAGCTATTTGGCGACGGGTTTACCCTCTTGGGGTCCGGCCTTGCCTTGGCCCAATCGGGGAGTCCCCTATCCTTACCCCAATGTTTTTGTGAACAACAACCCAATCACCACGATGGTCACCGGCGGGGGTAATGCACAAGATATTAATGGATTGGGTAGGTTTAACACGGCACCGCGTAACCGCCAGAGCTTCAACTCGCTGATCAATTATCAAGTGAGCGATAAATGGTCGTTAGGTTTGAATGGGGATTACCGTTATGACGACTACTATCAATCCACGTTTGGCCTTCAATCCTCACGCAATTGGTCGCTCAATTTAGACAGTAGTTTTAACTTTACTGAAGACTTTAGCGGTCATGTGTTCTATACCTTCCAGAACATACAGAACAAGTCGACAGGAATGTCCTATGGCAACAATGCCAACACGGGAACCACCAGAGCCGGTTCGGTGATTGGTGGCTGTGTCAATAATGTATTGGCGGTTAATAACTTTGCCAAGACAGACCCTTGCCGTGATTGGCTTTCCAATATGGGCAATGACATTAATACAATTGGCCTAGGTTTGAAAAATAAGGGCTTGTTCTCAGGTAGTTTGGAACTGGCTGGCGATGTACTTCTCAGCTTGGCAAAAACCTCTGTTGATGTCGGTGGTGGGCAATATGTGCAAAGTCCGACGGGTACGGCAGCTAACGGGCCGTTCTACTACATCCCAGCCGCTAACATGCCAGATGTCAACTCTCAACTGTATCAGTTTAAATTTGATGCAAAATATTCCTTCAATAAAGCTTCTGCTGCTCATCTGACTTACCTGTTTCAACATCTTTGGAGTACAGATTACGTCTACACGGGTCAGCAGCCACTGGGAACCCCAACCGGTGTGATGCCCACTTACCAGCAAGCACCGGTTTACTCGGTGCATGCGTTTGGCCTGTCGTATATCTATAACTTTTAAGTGAAACTCATTATGTTTGGAAGCAATCAAGTTACTACGCTGGGCAAATTGCCTATGCCCTATAAGGTGCTGTTCACTGGCTTTTTGTTAGTGATCGGCTTAGGGCTAATGATGGCAGGGGCGCAAATCATGCTGACCCATGGCATGGCAGATGGCAAACCCGGCTTATCCAAGGAAGATATTGTTTATAGCTACTACGGCAACCGTTCAGGCTCCAAATTGGAGTCTGCCATGACCGGCAAGATGAAATCCAAAGCGCCCGACGCCGACCGTTTTCTATTGATTCAATGGGCAAGAGACGGAGCGCCCATCAATCAATGGGATAAGGTTGGGCCAATATTGGAGAAAAATTGCAGCAAATGTCATGATGAGGAATCAGGCTTTGATATGGTTGCCAAACAGGAAGTGGCAGTGAAATTGGCGGAAGTCGATCACGGGGCCAGTATCTCCAGCCTGACCCGTGTTTCCCATATTCATTTGTTTGGCATTGGATTCATCTTCCTGTTTGTCGGTTGGATTTTTGCCATGGCCGAGTTTAATTACAATTGGAAACTCATCCTGATTGCAACGCCGTTTATTTTCTTAATAGCGGACATAGTGTCTTGGTGGCTGACCAAATTCTGGCCTTCATTTGCTTGGCTAACGATGATCGGTGGTTTTGGCTATAGCTTGGCTTCCACCGTGATGGTGGTGACTTGCCTAGCCCAAATGTGGTTACCACGTTGGACTGACAAACCGTAACAAATAGTTAATTGTTTTTTGCCGGAGTGTTTTATGCACTCCGGCAAATTCACAAATTCCCCTAGCTTACCTTTATTTTCCCTTCAATTCACGTATATTAAACGACAGGCCATCAAACACTATTGGTTGGTCGGGTATACTTATTGCCAAAATAATTAGCTTAAATCCAGTTCCAATTACAGGATGTCAAACTATATGCCTAGGGCAATGGAATACACACAGCCACAACAGGAAATCAGGCTTCATCCCCATTTTGGTGTCAATTTAAACACTTTTGAAAAAGAGCCAGAAATATGATAAGAGAGAGGTAAGTAAAAATGACAGAGTCAATCTTCGTAATGGCTTTTACCGTGCTGGTCTGCACCGGGCTAGGGTATTTCTTTTTAGTAACCAGAGGCGCATTGATTGCCCACGCCTTTGTCCCCCGCGCACAAGATAGATTCCATGTCTATTGGGTATATTCCAATATGAATCTGATTAAATTCTCTGACCGAAAACATTGGGTTTCGGCAGTATTATTATTTCAGTATGACCGTTTGGTGGATAAGGTCGTCAGCGAGATTAGACGAATACCGCTACAAGGCAGGACATTCCTAATGACATCCTGCGCATTCGGTGACGTGATGCCAAAAGTAATCAATGCCGTCGTTAATAATGGTGCGGGGAGCATTCTCATCACCGATTTAATCAAAAACGAATTGATTCATGCGGGTAAAAAACTCAATGACTTTCAAGGCAAGTTTGAACTAGCGGAAGCCGATGCCACCCACATGCCCCATGCGGATGGCAGCGTGGAGTTGAACCTGATTTTCTTTTTATTCCATGAACTGCCAGACGCAAGCAAGTCACTCGCTTATCAAGAGGCCATGCGAGTGACCGCCCCTGGTGGCAAACTCATCATTGCAGAGTTCCACCGACCGCGCAAGCGTATCTTGCGCTTGTTGGGTTGCTTGTATTTCACTGTTTTTGAGCCGTTCGCGCTAACCATGTGGGATCAATACGACCCGGTGAACTATCTTGAAAGCAATGGGGGTTGGACTTGTCAGCGTTCTAGTTATTGCTTCGGCAACTTTCAAGTCGTAACGGCGACTAAGGCGACTTGAGATTGGACAGGCAAGTATTTATTTGCCTGTCTAAGCAAATTTTGAAACAGACTAATACCCAACGTCAGAACCTCATAATTCTGATAATATTGGCCTATGGCTGAACACATCCTCTTTCTCACCGGCAAATTGGCGCAAAAACAATTGCGGCAAATCCTTGCCGAAATAAACCCGTCATTCCAATACACCGTCCATGAGTTGGGGCTGTCGGTGGCAGCGCTGATGACGGCGGATATGATCAGGCGGCGCTTAAAAGACGCTTTTGGCGCAAATCGGGTTATAGTGCCGGGTCGCTGCCGGGGGGATTTGGAACAGCTATCTTCCGAGTTTAATTTAAGTTTCGAACGCGGACCCGACGAGTTGCGCGACCTGCCTGAGTTTTTTGGCAAAAAATCGAAAAAACCTTCGCTTGATCGCTACGATTTACGCATTTTCGCCGAAATCACCGATGCCCCACGCATGGACGTGGATGCGATTTTGCGTCAGGCTCGCGAGTATCGGCGAGACGGCGCTGATGTGATCGACTTGGGCTGTCTTCCCGAAACACCGTTTGAGCATATGGATCAAACCATTGCCGCTCTCAAGGAAGAAGGATTCTTAGTCAGTGTGGATTCGTTGGACAATCAAGATTTAGTGCGCGGCGGCAAGGCAGGGGCGGATTATCTACTGAGCCTACACGAACATTCGCTCTGGGTGGCAGACGAAGTGGATGCCACACCGGTGTTGATCCCCGCCAAAGATCAAGACTTGGATTCCTTGGATCGTGCCATTGCCGGCATGGAAAGCCGTGGACGTGAATTCCTCGTTGACCCCATCCTCGAACCGATTCATTTTGGCTTTGCAGATTCCATTGTCCGCTACCATGAAACCCGCCGTCGGCATCCTGACGTGGAAATGTTGATGGGCGTAGGCAATCTGACCGAATTGACTCATGCCGACACCATGGGAATGAATGCCATGCTATTGGGTATTTGTTCTGAATTGGGCATTAGGGCGATTCTTGCCACCCAAGTCAGCCGACACGCTTGCAAGGCGGTACGTGAGGCTGACTTGGCTAGACGTATCCTGTATGCAGCGCGTGAGATGGGCGCATTGCCGAAGCAAATTAATGATGGCTTGATGGCCCTGCATGAGCGCAAGCCATTCCCCTATTCATTGGCAGAGTTGAAGGAACTGTGGCAAGCCATACGCGACCCCAGCTTTCGCATTCAGATCAGTCCTGAAGGTTTGAATATCTTCAACCGCGATGGATTTCACAGCGCCACCGACCCATTCGAGCTTTTCCCCCAGTTGGGAGTCGAACACGATGGCGGTCACGCTTTTTATTTAGGTGTGGAACTGGGACGGGCGCAAATCGCTTGGCAATTAGGCAAGCGTTACAACCAAGACGAACCCTTGAATTGGGGCTGCGCCTTTGAAAACAGCACCACTAAGGTTGACCCCCATGTTTACAAACCAGCAGGGGCAACCTTAAAAAAACCACATAAAGACAATCAATGATCCTTGAAACCATTGTCACCACTCAATCCTTGCTTGGCGTGGTTCACATCGCCCCCATGGGCATCCACTTACTGGACGACGATCAAATGCTGGTCATGCCGTTTCGTCCATCCACCACCTTGAATAATATCCTAGCCACTGGCAGTGCGGTACTCAATCATACTGACGATGTTCGGATATTCGCCGGTTGCTTGACCGGACGGCGAGATTGGCCTTTGGCCGCTGCCGAATATGTCCCGGTGGCTAGGCTGGCTGATTGTTTGGCTCATATGGAGTTGGAGTTGACTAAGCTTGAGGACGATGAACTTCGCCCAAAGCTGTTTTGCAAGGTCGTTCACGAAGTCAATCACGCAGCTTTTAAGGGGTTCAACCGCGCTCAATATTCGGTGCTGGAAGCGGCAATCCTTGTCAGTCGTTTGCGCCTGTTGCCGTGGGACAAAGTGGAGGCGGAATTGGCCTATTTGCGAATCGGTTTGGACAAATGTGCTGGTAAACGTGAAAAGGAGGCATGGGGCTGGTTAATGGACAAGGTTGAGTCACATAAAAATGGTTTGGAAGGGAGGGTTTAGTCCTATGGCAGGAATGCTTGCCAGTGTCGAAAACCTTACCGAGGCTTTGCAAGTGCTAGCGGCCGGGGTGGATATTATTGATTTGAAATCTCCTTCAAAGGGTGCGCTCGGGGCTTTGCCAATAGAGTTGGTTAAGGAGATTGTCCTTGCCGTGGACGGACGGCTTCCGGTGAGTGCCACGATTGGTGATTTGCCCATGTATCCGAAACAGGTTGGGGATGCCGTCGAAGCCATGGCATCCACAGGGGTTGACTATGTCAAGATCGGTTTTTTCCCCGATGGCGACTGGCAGAAAACCATCATTCACTTAGCCCCCCTCGCGGCAGAGGGTGTCCGGCTTGTGGCTGTGCTGTTTGGCGATTTAAACCCTAGGCTTGATCAAATTCCAGCATTGGCGATATCTGGTTTCAGCGCTGTCATGCTGGACACCATGGACAAACGCGCCGGATCACTGACCCAGGTTTGCACCATGGATTTTTTGCAAAGCTTTATCATTGAAGCCAAGGCTTATGGAATGTTGTGCGGACTTGCAGGTTCTTTGCGCCAAACCGACATTCCGGCATTGCTAGATTTACAAGCAGACTATCTTGGTTTTCGCGGGGCATTATGCATTCAGCAGAATAGAACGTCCAAAATTGAGGGTAAAGCCTTGCATGACATTAGGGCAATGCTGGCTTAAGCCAATTCTATCACCCTTGTTGCATTATTGATGGTTATTTGTTGCGTGAATTGGACACAACTATAGGGTATACGGGAACTTTGTGGTATATTGCCCACCAATACACATATTTAGGAGCCAGCAATGTACTTCCATTCCATCATCGGGATTTTGCTGCTTTGTCTTGCGCAGTTCTCTTATGCCGAAGAGCAATCTGGTGCAAAACAAACGGTTGATAACTTAAACGCAACCATCATCGAATCAATGAAAAATGCTAAGCAACTCGGTTACAAGGGTCGCTATGCAAAGCTTGACCCCGTTATTAAAGAAACGCACGACTTTGGCACAATTGCCCAAATCGCTTTAGGTAGTCATTGGAAGACGCTCAACGATGAACAGAAGAAAACATTCATCGACAAATTGACAGAACTCAGTATTGCCACCTATGCAGCCCAGTTTGACGGGTATTCGGGTGAAGAATTCAAATTTGGGTCCGAGCAGGGCATGAAGTCCAACCGAGTGACTTTACGCTATGAACTAATCGCGCCCAAGGAAAAACCTGTCGTCTTTGAATATGTGCTGGGACAGAATAATGGGCAATGGAGTATCATCAACATTGTCGTTGATGGAATCAGTGACTTGGCACTTAAGAAGGCCCAATATACCAGCATCATTGAGCGAGAAGGTTTTGACAATTTATTGAATAAATTGAATCAAAAAATCACCGATTATGCCAATAATAATGGTGCTTCGACTTGAATGGCGGTTTTCTCCTGTCGGCAACGGATTGCTATATTTAGATTTGGAGCGTCAAAGCTTGTCCTGAGCGAAGTCGAAGGGCTTGCTTTGACACATAGGGTTATTCTTGGAGCAAGTCTTGCCTAGTCAAAGCTAGCGTTGACGCTCCATGTCAAACGTTGCCTGAATTATGTCACTCACCGACGAGCAAGTCGCCGTAGTTGAATCGGAAGCCCCGCTACTGAAGGTCAATGCAGTGGCGGGCAGTGGCAAGACGACGACCTTGGTTGAATTCGCGGCCCATCATCCTGACTGTAGAATCCTTTATTTGGCCTATAACAAGTCGGTGACGGTTGAAATGAGGGAAAAGGCTAGGCTGAGGAAACTGGACAATTTAACGGTCTATACCATTCATGCCTTGGCTTACCGACATGCCCGAGGACATTCTTATGAATTGGAAAGTGAACTCAGTGAATGGCGTTTGTTGGACCAGTATGTCCCCACCTCGTTCAAAGGCGCTGAACTGGGATTGGTCTATGCTTGGCTATTGAAGGATATCGTCAATTTTTACCTGAATGCCGAACTGACCCAATTGGATGCCGAACTGTTGTCTGCGTATGCATCGGCCACCCTACCGGGGGAAGAATTGAAAGCCCTGCTCGCATCACGTGGGGAAGAAATGCTCGGCTTGGTCAAAAATATCCTATCCGATATGAAGAACCGCAAAGCCCCGGCTTTGCACGACTTCTATCTAAAAATGTTCCAATTTGCCAAAGTTCGACTTCCCTACGACATTATCTTAGTGGATGAAGCCCAAGACACCTCTGGCGTCATGTTGTCCATCATCAACCGGCAGGAACATGCTAGGCGGATTTTCGTTGGCGATTCCTACCAGCAAATCTATGCGTTCCGCCATGCCGTCAATTCCCTTGAACGTGTGGAGGGGGATAGCCTGTGGCTGAGCCAAACCTTCCGTTTTGGTGACGCATTAGCCCAGCAAATCAGCCAACGGGTCAATCAAGGCTACGAATTGCTTGGGGCAGCACCTGAATTCAAGATGAAGGGCATGGATATGGACACCCGCTATGGGAAGCGTGCCGTAAAAGGGAAATACCCTTTGGCCGTGATTGCGCGTAGCAATTTGTCTTTGTTTGAAGCCGCGCTAGGTTATCTGTTCGGCAAAGGAATTAGAACCATGCATTTTGAAGGCGGCTATCCCAGCTATGCGTTCATGAATGGAAGGGTGGCAAGCCTGCTTTATCTCAAAGAAGGCAAACGCGATAAAATCAATGATCCCCTAGTCAAAAAATTCAAAGCCTTCGAAGATGTCAAGCGCTTTGCCAGCGATACCCAAAACCATGGGCTTTCGACCATGATTGATTTGGTATCCCGTTATGGAACCAAGTTATTTGACTTCGACCAGAAAATAAAAAGTCGCCTGGTCGAGAAAAATCAAGCGGATCTGATTTTCACCACGACTCACAAAGCCAAAGGGCAAGAATATGATTACGTGGAAATGGTGCAGGACGACTTCGCCACCCGCAGCGATATACGCAAACTGCTTAATTCCGAGAAGGAAGATGTGAGTCTGGTTAAAATCAGGGAGGAGATCAATGTTTACTACGTCGCCGCCACCCGAGGGAAAAAGTCGATTATGCTGGCGGAGTTTTAATGCTAGGGGCAAATGGTATTGCCCCTAACGACAATTATCATGACACCAGCCGCCCAGACCTGTAATCATTGATCGCTTGGGCAATTTCCTGTTGGGTGTTCATCACAAATGGGCCTTGTTGCACAATTGGCTCTTGCAATGGCAGTCCGGCAATCAGCAATGCCCGGCTTTCGATTGCTGCTTCTATCACAACACCATCGGCGTTTGGCTCATTGGCCAAAATCGCCATTTGTTGCGCGTTGACGGTTTGCCCATTGATAAAAACCGCACCTCGATAAACGAAAATAAAAGCGTTGTGGGCTAAATTGATTGGCTGTCCAAAGCGGCTGCCTGCCGGCAAATGCAAATCCAAATACAATGGCTCGGTGACTGGTTTTTGCACCGCGCCCTGCACCTCATGGCTTACCCCGGCAATGACTCTGGCTTTTACACCCTGATCCGTGACAAACTCAGGAATCTCTTGGCTTTGAATGTCGCGATACCAAGGGGGTGTCATTTTGTCACGCGCAGGCAAGTTAAGCCAAAGTTGGAAGCCTTCCATCACGCCATCTTCCTGCTCGGGCATTTCGGAATGAATCACGCCCCGCCCGGCTGTCATCCATTGCACACCGCCATTTTGTAGCAAGCCTTCATGCCCCGCGCTATCGCGGTGACGCATGCGTCCCGCGATCAAATAAGTCACCGTCTCGAACCCGCGATGCGGGTGATCGGGAAACCCGGCGATATAATCGTCAGGCGAGTCGCTGCCAAAGGCATCAAACATCAGAAACGGGTCAAGCCGCCGGTGCAAAGATTGCCCTAATACACGGGTCAACTTTACCCCTGCGCCGTCGGATGTGGGATGCCCAACGATCACTTGCTCGACTTCGCGAGAACGCGAAACCTCGTCCAATTCGACGAGATTTATCAATTTGTTCATGGCGTACCTTTAATGTTTAAAAAAATGATTGTCAATTGGATGTGTTTGGCGGATATTTTATAGCAAAATTGGTTTTTATCACCGATGTTACACAACGACCTTGGATTGGAGCGTCAAAGCTTGCTTTGACGGGCGAAGCGAGCTTCGCATTTCTAAATGTTAAGTCAAAGCAAGCTTTGCCGCTCCGGTTTCGTAAGGAAAATGGCATGGCAAACGTGATGCCCCAAATTACAATGCCAAAAACCAGACCCTAGGAGAGAACCATGGCAATCCCCCAAGCTTCCATCCCATTCAGTTTTGAACAGTATCTGGACTATGAAATCGAACAACCCGAAAAGCATGAGTATGTGCGAGGGGAAATCTTTGCTATGGCCGGGGCAAGACGCGCCCATGTCACCGTCAGCTTAAATCTTGCCAGCGCCTTCAAAGCGCATCTGCGCGGAACGCCTTGCCGGGCTTACATGGCTGACTTGAAAGTTCGAGTAGAAGCCGCCGATTGTGGGTTTTATCCCGATGTCATGGTCACTTGCGATGCCCGCGACCACACCGCCGACCTGTATCTATGTCGTCCAAAGCTCGTGGTTGAGGTACTCTCCGAAAGCACCGCCGCCTATGACCGGGGCGACAAATTCGCCGATTACCGCAAATTGCCCAGTCTGCAAGAATATGTGGTTGTGGATATTGACTCCCGGCGGGTGGAATGCTTCCGCCGCAATCCCGAGAATCACTGGGTGCTGTACGATTTTGAAGGCGAGGCAGAATGCGAGTTTGCCAGTATTGGGTTCTCAATGCCGCTTGCGGAGGTGTTTGAAGATGTGGAGACGGAAAACCTGCCATTAACGACAAGACAAAATCCTTCCTGATTAGAATGATATTTCAGCCAAATCAGAAATGCCATCGTTTCGGCAGGGCCATCGGAATTCAACTGCATTGGGTTCTGAGCCCGCCCCTATTCCTCTCTTCACTTTGTTATAATTCCAATCCTTCATTACTTCTTAGATACATCTGTGGAATTAAACAATCTATCCCATACCATCGCCCGGTGGCGTACTGGGGAGGTTGACGATCCATCTTACGCGGCACTGTATTTCCTACATTGGCAGGCCACGAGCCATGGCAAACGTTTTGCCTCAAGGCGTTGTAAGCACGAACCCCGACCCGATCCAGTTTCCTGGTACAAGGATACCCTCTCAATGAGCTTGCTTGATGTGCGGGAATATTTGCTTGGCTATTTTGAGCGCTATCAATTTTTTGGCGTGATCGGCAATGTGCCAACGGCATTGGCCGCTTGGCTGAGGATGGATTGGCCTTTGACTTTATGCGAACATATTCCCACGTCAAATGAAGTCCTTAAAATGCAAGTGGCGGGGACTAGGCCCGTGACAGTGATTTCATCTTGGCCTAGAATGCTTAAACCGGTGCTGTCTAAACCCAATGCCTTTGCATTCATGATCCACGATCTTGAACATGCTTGGAAGTTTTTCCACAATCCCGACATGTACCGCCAACAGCGGGAATTTTTTAGCGTGTTACTAGTGGCACATGCTAATGGTGTTTTTGATGCTTATTTAAAAGATACGATATTTTCGGCTAAATTCGACTATTTGGTTAGTGACATGAATACACATACCATGCATGCCGCACAGTTTCTAAGGGCTATCTTGGTGGAGTTCCATTTACGTCGGGAGGATTCGCGCCACCCTGGTGATTTGGCGAAAACGTCAAAGGATGATATATCCGGTATGATGATTTCCTTGTTGGGAGTTGATTGGGGCGAAGAAGTGGAAAAGCGTATGATTCAACTGAATTCCAAAAATATTGAATGTTAGAGGGGCAGGATGAAAAATTCATTGGTCGGTATTTTGGTTAAACTGTTTTGCCTGTTTGGTTTTGTGAGCGCTGTTTGCTTTGAAGCTAAGGCTGAAATGGTTTTTAAATGTGAAACCGGAGGGAAAATCAACTTTACTTCCGCGCCGAAAGATGGGCAGAAATGTCACCCAGTAGAACTCAGGGTGTTGCAGCCCAACCCGGAAGAAGTGGCTAGGGAATTGGAAAAAAAGCGTGTGCGGGATGAAGAGGATAAAAAGAAAGATGAGCAGGCGCAAATTGAAAAAATGCAAAGACAGACTGAAATAGCTCTGCGAAAGGCTAAAACCGCCGATGAAGCCTTGCGAGTGTTAAGGGATTCGCCGCCGATGGGAAATGGGCGGTCAAGAACGTGGATGGGCGCTTTTCCCAAGCCCGAACAGGGTTTGGAAGGTCGCTATAGTTTACAAGTGCCGCCGAAAGAAAGGCCAGAAATCGTGAAATTGTCACCCAATCGCCCAGAAAAACAACCCTAGCGAGACGCGCTTTTTCTCGCGTCCCGCTAGGTTGCGGGTTACTCCCGGTCAGTCAACACCAAGGCAGGGCGCTTTTCGTCCTTGCCGATGGTCAGTAAATCCCAAATCAACAAGCCCAAGCCGCCAATCGTGACCAAGCCAAACAGTGTCCTCCATACCATTGCTTCACGAAACCACGGGTGGCTTTGGGCGGCAAAGTAGGCATTCCAAGTCGAACCTTGCATGGCCCGTTCAATGAAAGCTTGTTCATAACCGGCAATCAGCAAAGCGACTGTCATGCCCAACACGCCGAGGTTGAGCAAAGCAATCGACCATTTCCACTTCCAGCCATTATCAGACAAGTCTCCACTCATCCATACATTGCCCCGCCATTTCTGCACGGCTAGATAGAAAAATGCGATATTGATCGTGGCATAGGCACCGAAAAAGGCAATATGACCATGAGAAGCCGACCACTGTGTGCCGTGGGTATACAAGTTAATCTGTGGAAGCGTCTGCATGAAACCCCACACACCCGCGCCGATGAAGTTGCCAAAGGTATGGGCGATGATCCACGCCATGGCTGGATGGTTAGTGGCTTTAAACTTATGCACCCCTGCATCATAAACCGAATGCACCACCATCGCGACCAGCGGAATCGGTTCCAGAGCAGAGAAGAATCCACCAATGGAGAACCAGTAATCCGGGGTGCCAATCCAAAAATAATGATGGCCCAGCCCCAGAATGCCGGAGCCAAACATTAACGCCACTTCGATATATAGCCAAGTCTGTACGATCTTGCGGCGTGCGCCGAGCAAATGCATCAGCGACCAAGCCATAATGCAGCCGACCAAGACTTCCCAAGTCGCTTCCACCCACAGGTGGATGACCCACCACCACCAATATTGGTCAGCGGTGATATTGGTCAGATAGAACATGCCGGCAGTGTACAATCCTGCCAAGGCCACCAAGTCCAAGGTCAACACGCCCGAAACGCCAGACCAACGGCCTTTGGCAAACGTTGCGGCGACATTGTAGAAAAAGATTAACATGACCACGACGATGCCAATGTCTGCCCAACGCGGGGCTTCGATGTATTCGCGGCCTTCGTTGATGAACCAAATGCTGGCATCTTTACCCGGCCCGGTCTGGATCAGCAAATACACCAAAACCACCAAGGTGACCGCAATAGTCAGCACATAAAAACCGATCACGCCAAATTTCAAGCCGGCGATTTCCGTCCCGCTTTCCTCTTCCAAGAACCAATACACCGAGCCGATGAACCCATATAACAGCCATACTACCATGGCGTTTGTGTGGATCATGCGGTTGACGCTGAAATCCAACCAGCCAAACAAAAAGCCGGGCCAGATGAATTGAATCGCTGCCAACAAACCAAATAACAGTTGTGCGAGGAATAGCACCATCGCCACAGTGAAATATTTCGAGGCGAGTTTCTGCCCGCCATTCAAATGCGGGTTTTCAGTAAAGGCAAATAGGGAAGTCACCTTGCCCGGCAAATTAGAAATAAATGCGCTCATGGCTAGTCCTTGGCGTTGATGGTCTTGAAGTTATTCGGAAAGCCATTGGTGTCAATGGCCGACATCCATTTCAGGAAGGCGACGATGCCATGGGCTTCTTCATCGGTGATGCCAAGATTGGGCATGACCCGACCGGACGCATTGGCGCGGGCATTGCCAACCGGGTCTTTCAGGAAGGCCAACATTAAGTTTTCCCGATTTTCCGGGTTGATCCAGTTCGGGTCCAGCCAAGATTTAGTCAAATCCGGGGCATAGTAAGCGCCATTGCCCAGCAAAGTATGGCAATTCATGCAGTTTTTCGATTGCACCGTCTTCTTGCCTAGCGTAACCAGTTGCTCGGCTTCCGCTTCGGTAACCACTTTGCCGAATAAGGGCGCTTCCTTGCCGATGACCGGCATGTAACGGTTTTTTTGTGCATCAAAGCGGTAGTCGATTTCTTGGTTGATGACGCTGTAGGCGCGGACGCGCTCGCCGCCTACGGAAGTTTTCGACAAAGTGTCGAAGGTCAGGAAGATCAGCAGGACAAAAGACCCTGCCGTCACCCAGATGGCAATTTTTTTCCAGCGGGCTTCGGATGCCCAGTTGGGAGGTTGATGGCTCATAGTATATTTCAAATGAATTTTTAGTGGAAAGAGCGAAACCTGACTACAAATTTTACATTTACATAGTCAGGTTAAATGTTTAGGAGGGTGATTCGATCACGCTTTAACAGGTAAGTATTATACAACTTATAAGCGAAGTGAGGCAATTGATAGAGGTAGCTGGGGCCATCCTATAGGGGGTTGATGTTTAGATTCGCCAGCAATTAATTGAAGTTACGCGAGGAGCGTCAAATTAAGTCCTTCGACTTCGCTCAGGACAGGCTTTGAAACTCCTCGTCGAAATGAGGGTATTTTAAGTCTTGGCTGAAACAACTTGCCAATCAGGTAATGAAATGCCTAATTGACTAGACGCTCCAAGCCTCTCAATAGGCCATCAGGCTCGGCAATGGCAACTCTTACAATGGTTTCGGCGCGTTCAACCGTATTGGAGACGGCGTAAATACGCAACTCGTCGGCATTGCCCGATGGTCGGATATGGGCCACGTCGCCGTTATCAAAGTAGATTCTCACACCGTCTAAATAATTAATGCGGATGATGTTGCCAAACCCCATGCCCGAACTGAAAAAACCGACTAGCTCGTTGGATATGGCTGCGGCAGATTGGATTGCCGAATCGACACTTGGCAGTCGGGTGTCATGCTCGTCGAAAAATTCGGTTCCACTCGTACCAAACCTCACGTCAATCACCCTCTCGTCTGCGAGAGAAAAACGTTTGATAATTTTCTGGCTGCGTGGTCGAGGGAATGCCTTTAGCAAGGCTGAACGGCTATGGCGACTCGGTAACTGATCGAATAACTGGCCTAGTGACAAGCCTTTTTCTTTGGCTGCATAAAGCACCGCGAGTATGGGCAATAAGGCATCACGGGTGGGTAATGCGGTCAACGAGCGCCCGTTTCGGATGATCGTGGAGGCAGTCAGAAATCCGCCGTTGGCTTCAAAACCACACACTGCTTGTTTGCCAGAAGCGAGTGCCTTTTCCATGCCAGTGACCACGAAGGGAGAGCCAATTCGGGTCTTTGGGGCAACCATGCTCCGCAGTGCACTGATGTCAATTGCATCGTTGCAACTGATCGGGACAACTACGGCATCGGCTCCAAGAAACTCCGAAGTAATCATGCCGACTAGATCGCCCCCAAAGAATCGCACCTTGCCAGCTTCAACCCCCAGTATCATCGGGCGGTCGGAATCCCCATCGGTGGAAATGACGGCATCAATCTTTTCATTTTGAGTAATGGCTTCATCGTGCAAGCGTTGAATGGATTCTAGCTGGGCTTGGCCCATGTTTTCGGTGTCGATGGGTATGAAGGTTTCACTACGACCGACCGTCATTACCTCAGCCCCAAGTTTTTCCAGTATGACCTTGACGAGGTCGCGGCCGACAGCAGAATGTTGATACATCAGCAATCGCATTCCGTTTAATGAATCGCCCCCAAAAAAATCGACATAGCGACGAACATAGGCATCAGAGCCAGAACGGTCCTCTTGCATGAGTTCACAATGGCCTGATTTTAAACGTCCATTTTCATCAAATAACGAGTCGGCAAAAGCTTGGGCATACAATGTTTGCCGGATTTCTTTGACTTTATCTTGAATGGGTCCTTCGTGTTCTTTTAAGAGTTCTCCCCGGGATGTGTTGGTTTTATAGCCGTTGCGGTCAAAGGGAATGTGGCTGCCAGTGACCATAATGCTGCCTTTGCCATGAGTAAAGGCGTAATAAGCTAGGGCCGGAGTCGGAATTTGACCTAGGTTGACGGGCTTCATTCCTGCATCGCGTATGACTTTTTCGATAACCTGAGCCAATTCCCCCCTGCCGAGTTGCTCGGGTACATAGTGGCTGGAACTCGGTCGCAAATCAAAGCCATAGTAGAATTCATCGCCCTTGACGATACCTCCCTCATCCAAGGGGAGGGACTGTAGATATTCCAACTCAGCGAGGGCGTTGATATAGACTTCCAATTGAGTGAGGTGGATGACTTCGCCCCGCCTGCCACTGGTGCCATATTTTAGTTCTTGTGGTTCGTAGCAAAGCTTTGAACCAAGATTTTCGGTTAGAGGTGGATTATGCTTCATGATAATTTCACTCTATGATTTCGATAGCCCAATCACCCTCTGCATTCCAACTGAGCAATTGACCTGTTGACTTCCATTCCGCCAACACAAAACGACGGGTGGGTTTGTCATCGACGCTCAACTCATGGACTGCCGGACGATGAGTGTGACCGTGGATTAGTATTGACACATGATGATTGCGCAGGGTTTCGATAACCGCTTGCGGATTGGCATCCATGATTTCACGGGTCTTCTTTCCTTTGTCCAAACCGCTTTTTAACCGATACCATCGGGCATACCATTGACGGATAAAAAGCGGTTTGGACAAAGCATTGTTTTTCCATTCCATGGCGCGGACACGGGTTCTCGCGGCTTGGTAAAGTACATCGTCGGTGCAAAGCAAATCACCGTGTGTGATGACAGCAGGTGTGCCATAAAGATTGATGACGGAATAATCACCTAACAAGCTTACGCCGGTTTCCTTGGAAAAGCCTTCACCGGTTAAAAAATCACGGTTGCCATGTTGGAAAAATACTTCAGTGCCTGAGTCTACCAGTCGTTTAAGCGAAGTTTTGACTTCTCGGTTGGGGGAAGAATTGTCGTCATCGCCAATATAGGCATCGAATAAATCGCCGAGGATATACAAGCGCTCCGCTGCCTTTGCCCGAGTTTCGAGAAATGCCAAGAATAGGCGCGTGGTTTCAGGGCGGGTTGCTGACAGATGAAGATCGGAGATAAAGAGCGTTTCGGCGGGCATCTGTGGGTGGGAGTAAGCAAGGGGTTGGGCGACGATGCATAAGGCGGCGCAACAAACGCCGCCTTCGGAATCAGATTTTATTCGCTGACCACGGTGGCCTTGGTGATCACAATGGGGGTTTTGGGGACATCGGAGCCAAACGGGCCGCCTGAACCCGTTGGAATCTTGCCAAAGCCATCAACCACGTCCATGCCTTCAACGACTTCCCCAAACACAGCATATCCCCAACCTTTGGGCGTGGGATTGGTGTGATTTAGGAATGCATTGTCAATGAAATTAATGAAAAATTGTGCCGTTGCCGAATTCGGGTCGCTGGTGCGGGCCATGGCGATGCTTCCGCGCTTGTTCAGCAGACCATTGTCAGCCTCGTTTTTAATGGCTTCATGGGCGGGCTTTTGCTTAAAGTCGCTTGTGAAGCCTCCGCCTTGAGCCATAAAACCGGGAATGATACGATGGAAAATCGTGCCGTCGTAGAAGCCCTCTTTCACATAAGTCAAAAAGTTTGCCACACTGACAGGCGCTTTCGCCTTATCCAGTTGAACGACAAAATTGCCTTGAGTTGTTTCAAATTTTACTTGTATGGAATGTTCGGTCATTTTTTTGGGTGCCTTGTGGGCTTTCGCCGCCATTGAGACGTCAGTGAAAGCCATTAAAAAAAGGGAAATGAAAAGGCTAGTCAGCAATCGCATGATGGTATTTCCTTGATGCTCTCTAAAAAGATGGGTAATCGTTAGAACCCGTTCGCAACAACCCCCATTTTAATTCAAATGGTGTATTGGGTCGAGTCAAGCCTGATTTGCGACGGCTTTGTTTGATAAGGTTCACCCCGGTGGCCAATGCATTCGGCGTCCGCCCATCAGGTGTAGATGCAAGTGATTGACTTCCTGTCCGCCATCGCTTCGACAGTTGATTACGGTACGGTAGCCATTGTCGGCTATGCCTTCCTGCACTGCAATCAAGCGGGTCGCAAGAAGCAGTTCCCCGGCCAAGGCTCTGTCTTCCAGGTCGTCAAGTGTGGCGATATGTTGTTTTGGTATGATCAAAATATGGGTTGGCGCTTGTGGCCTAATGTCTCGAAATGCGAGCAAAAGATCATTTTCATAAACCACCGACGGTTTAATTTCGCCGGTGACCATCTTGCAAAATAAGCAGTCGGTCATTAGTGTGTTCCTTGAAACCTAAAGATTGGGAAATAGTTTGGTCAGAGAAGTTGGTCAATAACGCAGAATTAATTCTCTATGAATTGTAATGCTATGCGTAGTAAGATCAAGCCACTTGCTCAAGGTTCGGTCAATTTTACCAAAAGTTTCGTCTAGCCATGGCAATTTACTATGGAAACGGCTATGCGCTCATGACAGGGTCTAACCATAAGCATACCCTTGTTCATTTTCTTAAGTAGGATTTTATGAACTTTGAAATCAGTGTAAATAGAATACTTTATCCATTCATGGCGTTTATTTTCATCATGACTGGCTGTATGTTTCAAAAGCCAGACTATGTGAAAGTGATAACAGCGACAGAATTAAACCAACTGATGAAAAATCAGGACATATTCCTTGTTGATGTACACACACCAGAGCAGCAGCATATAAAAGGCACTGACCTATTTATCCCTTACAATGAAATAGATAAATATCAAAACAAATTGCCTAAAGATAAGAACACAGCCATCTATTTGTATTGCGAGGCTGGACCTATGGGCAATGCCGCTGCCAGGTCGCTTTATGAATTAGGTTACCATAACTTGACTAATCTTGAAGGCGGGGAAAAGGCATGGAGACAAGCCGGTTTTAGTCTTGAGTAAGTGACTTAGGCTTTGACGCTTCCGTTTCGCTAGAAAATAAGCGACGGTTGCATCCGTGAACATCAGTAAGTCACATACAAACCCTGTCAGCCAACATGGATCATCAACGTTGAGTCAATGAGTCAATTTACAACCTATATTTGCCACCAGCCTCATCCAACAACCTTTTTTGTGCTGTGAAGTGGCGGTCGATATAGCCGAGATCAAAACGTTCATGACGGGTCTGTTCAGCGACTTGCATGATGAGTTCTTGATTAAGCATGGTTAACGGCTTGCCGGATGACATGGCGAGAAGTTGAGTTTGGGCCGCACGTTCCACGAAATACAAGTCGTCCCACGCTTGGGCTATCGTGGGTGCGGCGGTGATGATTCCGTGATTCCCCAGAAACAGCAGTTCCGCATCGCCAAGCACAGAGTCCATCCGTTCTCCCACTGAATCCGACAGTGCCACACCGTCATATTCAGTGTCGTATGCAACCCGTCCATAAAAACGACAGGTGGTGTGTAACGCCCACTCTAAACGCCCGCCAGAAATCATGGTCAGTGCCGTCGCATAAGGTTGATGAGTATGCATAAGCACTTTGGCCCGAGGGGAAAGCCGATGAATGGGGGCGTGGATGTGTTGTGCCGATGCGGCGGGTTCGCCCTTACCCTTTACAACCTTTCCTTCGAAATCGCAGACAATCAAGTTGGATGCGGTAATTTCGGAGAAATGAAGGCCAAATGGATTGACTAAAAAGTGCTGGCCGTCGGGTAGCACAGCGGAAAAGTGGTTGGCGATGCCTTCATGTAAATTGTAGGTGACGGCCAGATGAAAGCTTGCCGCCAAGTCTATGCGGAGTTCTTGCTCGTTTGGCAGTGTTGACATGGTGACTCCTGGCGCTTAAACGCCTATGCAATGAAAAATCAGTAAAATAAGACATTAAACCATTGTATAGATAGTCTTCATTTCAATCCAATTTACAAAATAGGTTATTTGTCAAAACATAGGGTCTTTTTATGGTCTAATTGTTACCTTATCTCTAAATCTATTGGTTGATCATCAATTGTGCCGCTTTTACCACTTCTCTTGTTTTTAAGTTAACCATTAATTTCTGCAACGGCTTCTTGCGTAGCCGTTAGATCGCCTTCAAAATAAATCGAAACGGAAATGACTATTGCCTAAGCTGGGGGCGGTTTATGAAAATATTGGTTGCAACTGACGGAAGTGTCGATGCTGTGGAAGCAGCACGTGTGGCGTTTGAACTGTTCAAAGAAGTCGCCAGCATAGTGTTAGTGACTGTTGTTCAAGATTACGAAAACCCATTGGAGATGTCAGGGGGCTTTGAAGGGCCATTGGTGACACCCGAACAAGCTGAGGAGGAATGCCAACATCAAGTAACTGAGGGTCGACAAGCACTTGAACACACCAAAGCGGTATTGGGGCGAGATGCGGAACTCCTTCTTTTACCAACGGATACAAGCCCAGGCCATGCCATTGTTGACATTGCAAAAGAATTGCAACCCGATTTGATTGTACTGGGCAACAGTGGCAAGAGTCTATTCTGGCGGCTTTTTGCCGGTTCAGCGAGTGATTACGTTCTCCATCATACCCCTTGCCCTTTGCTGATGGTACCTAGCCGTAGCCATCCAAATTAAAAGTTGGCTGGATTTGGCTCTGGATGGGGCGAGTAAAAAAGCCACTATTGAGTCCAATTTTTGACAGTATAAATTATAAGGAAGCAAAGCAAATTAGCACTGATATGAAACCATACTCAATTGGAAGCCCAAAAATCCAAGCTAAGCAAATGGCACAATTAAATGATAGCCATATTGAAGGTATTGCCATCTTTGATATGCTTGAACACCTTCCAGCCGGGGCGATTCTGACTAAGGGTTCAGATCAGGCAATCCTTTACCAAAACCGTCGCTTCATCGAGATGTTCGGTTACTCGTTGGAGGAATGTCCGACCTTGGGCGAGTGGTGGAAACTAGCCTATCCCAATTTCGAATATCGAACATGGGTCGCTGACGAATGGGAAAAGCGCACGGCTAATGTGCTGGTAATGAACCTTGAAATCGAACTGATGGAAGTGAGCATTACCGCCAAGAACGGCACAGTCTGGTCGATAAGGATTCATGCGTCCGTGGTCAATGGGCTGAACCTTCTGACTTTCTATGATTTGACCAATCGTCAAAAGGCGAAGGAGGAATTGCACAAAAAGACTCAGGAGTTGGATATGTTCTTTGACGTATCCATGGATTTATTATGCATCACCGATTCTGGGGGCCATTTTCAAAGGCTCAATCCGGCTTGGGAGCATACCCTTGGATATACTTGTGCTGAACTAAAAGCAAGGCCGTTTTATGATTTTGTTCATCCTGACGATAGGGAAAAAACGCTTGAGTTTGTATCCCAACTGGCATTGCAAAAAGAAATAAGCAATTTTATCAATCGTTACCAATGCAAGGATGGCGGTTATCGTTGGCTTGAATGGAAGGCAGTACCAGCCGGTTCTGCCATTTACGCGGCAGCACGTGATATCACCGAGCGTAAACAGGCAGAAGAACAGGTGGCTAGGCAAAGGGAGGAGCTGGAGGAAAGGGTGAGGAGTCGCACTGACCAACTCAATCAGGCCAATTTGGCTTTGCGAGAGGCGACTGATCGACTCACCTTGGCCACTCAGGCTGCATCCATGGGCGTTTGGGATTTGGATTTCAGCAACAGTATGGTGACTTGGGATGACAAAATGTTCCACATCTACGGATTGCCCAAAATGGTTCCGATGCCTTATGAAACATGGAAAAATTCTGTATACCCTGAGGATTTTGACAAGGTTTGGATGTCCCTGTCGCGGACGATTGAAAACCAAGCCTACGATTCGGTGGAATTCCGAATTATCCGGCCTGATGGCGAAGTCCGTTGGATCGTCGCTGCCCAAGGTGTATTGCTAAACGATCAGGGTGAAGTTTGCCGACTGGTTGGCACCAGTACGGACATCACAGAACGCAAAAACGTGGAGGAAGAACTCAGGCAGAGTGAGTCTCGCCACCGTTTTCTGACTGAAAATATGAAGGATGTCATCTGGATGCTGGATGCTGAAACCATGCAGTTCCGTTATTACAGCCCTTCTGCGTTAGGCTTATGGGGTT
Organism: uncultured Methylococcaceae bacterium; assembly: GCA_903911305.1. Taxonomy (GTDB): domain Bacteria; phylum Pseudomonadota; class Gammaproteobacteria; order Methylococcales; family Methylococcaceae; genus Methylumidiphilus. Next base: position 34,910 of record CAIWDB010000243.1, read on the forward strand.
TCACATCTGAAGAAATCATGTCAAAACCTGCACTGGAAACAATGCCCCCAAAGATCCGGGACTCCTTGCTTGAACAAATTTCCAATAGAGTGCAAAGATTTCTTTCAGGCAAGGGCAACCCAGACAGTTATTACACCTTGGAGTACGAAGCGCCCCACAAAGACGGTCACCCAGTCTGGGTGGAATCAATCAGCCGTTGCCACTTGAACCAATCGACTGGACATGTCGAAATATCCGGTGTGACTCGGGATATTTCCGCGCGAAAAAAAACCGAGCAGGAATTGAAGGAAAGCGAAACACGCTATCGTGCCTTGGTCGATCATTCACCCTTGGGGATACTGGCTGTGCAAGACGGTCGATTCGTGTTCGCCAATCCTGCCGGAGCCGCTTTGGCGGGTTATACGCCGGGAGAGTTGCAGGGTGTGTTGGCGGCAGAGACCATTCATCCCGATTCGATAGCTGCCATTTTGGATCGGGTAAGGCATCTTGAGAGCGGTGGGGCTAACCCGCCGATGGAGATGACTATCGTCAAAAAGAATGGAGAGTTGACTGTCACCGAATCAACCTCAGTGCCAATCAAGCTGCAAGGTAAAGATGCAGCCTTGATTCTGGCCCAAGACATTACCGAGCGCAAGGCCGCCCAAGCCAGACTTAGTGCCAGCGAACGCCTTTTTCGGGCGTTTTTCGAACGTCCACTGGTTGGAATGGCAACCATTTCGCCTGATTCAAAATGGTTGGAGGTAAACGAGCAACTTTGCCGTATGCTCTGCTTCACCCGTGAAGAATTGCTCCAGATGACGTGGGAAGAAATGACCTACCCAATAGATGAAGCGAAGAACCGTTCGCAATTAAAATTGATATTGGCCGGTACAATTGATGACTATACGATTAATATACGTTGCCTTCGAAAGGATGGGGGAATACTTTACGCTCAAGCTTCCGTCAGTTGCCTACGCAAACCCGATGGGTCGGTTAATTACTTAGTGGTGTTGATTGTCGATGTGACCGCTCAACACCAGGCCCAAGAACAGTTACGGTTGGCAGCGCACCATGACCCACTTACCCAACTTCCCAATCGCAGGTTGCTCGTTGACCGTTTGCAGCAAGCAGTGGCAAAAACCCATAGGCATGGTGGGCTGTTGGCCATTTCCTACTTGGACTTGGACGGTTTCAAGGCGATCAACGATCAATTGGGCCATGCTGCCGGCGACCAACTGCTTAAAGAAGTCGCAATACGGCTCAAATCTTGTGTAAGGGGTGGGGACACGGTGGCTCGTCTAGGCGGAGACGAATTTGTCATCCTTCTTTCCACGGTGACCAATGAAGAGGAATGTAAGCAGATTTTTGACCGAGTGTTAAAGACGATAGCCTCGCCCTACCGCATAGCCGACTCCGAGCAAACGGGAATATCGACCAGTATTGGCGTAACCTTATTCCCCGGAGACGACTCTGACCCCGAAATCCTTCTACGCCATGCCGACCAAGCGATGTACGCGGCCAAACAAGGTGGCAGGAACCGCTACAATTTTTTTGAAGTTGAACTAGCCGCTTCCCCACAAGATAAAGGGAATGAGTTTTGAATGCTTGAAAAATCGGATATTGTCGATTCGGTTCACTCGCCCCATCGCCTGTGCCTAGCTCCCATGTTGGAGTGGACTGACCGGCATTTTCGTTATTTTCTACGCTTGGTTTGCAAACGGATTTTTCTCTATACCGAGATGATCACAGCCGGGGCAGTGTTGCACGGCGACCGGCAAAAACTGTTGGAATATGATGTTTCCGAACATCCTGTCGCTGTGCAACTCGGCGGAAGTGATCCCTCTGATTTGGCTGAATGCGCTCGCGTGGTGGAGGGTTTTGGTTATGATGAAGTCAACTTAAACATTGGTTGCCCTAGCGACCGGGTTCAGAGCGGTCGATTTGGCGCTTGCTTGATGGCGGAACCGCAATTAGTGGCCGACTGTGTTGCGGCCATGCAGAATGCGGTTACCATTCCAGTCACGGTAAAAAC
>CAIWDB010000244.1 GCA_903911305.1 uncultured Methylococcaceae bacterium
CCAGACTTTATTAACTTACTAGGCGCTTACAACTTAGCGAATAATTAGTCAGTTAGTTTATATTGATACTATAATTTATCGGAAACCGACCCCTGATACAGCAATGGCGAGTGAAATAATTGAGTTTTCGATAATGTCTATTGATATGGAATATTGTATTGAAGGCATTAGCTATTCTATAGCTACAAATCCCTGAACTAGTCGGAGTCAAATGTATAACGTCCCACATCGACCCATACCTACTGGATAACTTTTTCAAGTTCAGTGACAGCTTATTGATCATCAAGTTGCCGATCATGGAAATCTGAAATCGGGCGGCTGTTCGGCCAGACAAGCCATTCGACCCTGATTCTGAATTCCATCCCAATGGCTGCTTTTGGATATGGTGAGAAACTGGCGCAATCGGCTATTAGCCGACCGCTACGTTGGGGCCATCAGTGACAACACTTGAGTAAATACCTGTCTGTCTGTTTAGCTAAGATACTCGATAGCAATATCTGACCCCAGCCTACTTATTCGATTCGAACCTGCTGAGTAGGAATTGAACGCAAACTGAGACAAACATATGAGCAAGCCTGCCACACCAACTCTGTCATCGTCAGCCGTGCCTGTTGCGACTTCAACGGTTGGTAAACCAATGTTTTTCGGGCCTGACTCGGAGGCATGGAAGGAACTGAAGCCGGATGTTCCGGCAGGCACCGACCCAGCCGATAAACAGAATATCATAGCGGCTGCCAAAGCAGCCAAGGAAGAATTGAAGAATTTCCTGCTTTCCTCTCTGCAAATGCAGCACGTCGTTGTTCTCGCAGGTAGCGGAACGTCGCTTGGCCCGGTTACCAAAGGTCCCTCGATGTGGACGCTGTGGGATTATTGCGTGAATGCCAACCCTGGGACGGGAGCAGTCGCACGGACAGTTTCGCCGGCAGCCACGAAGGTCATCGCCGAGATTGGATACGATATCGCCGCAGAGAAAGAGAACATCGAAGCTCTCTTGTCCCGTTGCGAAGCTTATCTCCAGGTGAAAACCAGCACAGACGTGACCACCTTCATCACGGAGTCGAAAAAGGTTATTCTGGAAAAGTGCTCCGAGTTCATCGACCCAGCGGATGCATACCAACTTGCCGCCCACCGCACCCTTCTTCACCGGCTTTCTCGCCGCCGTGTCCGTGACTCTCGCCTGAAACTGTTCACGACCAACTACGACCTGTGTTTTGAAACTGCGGCGGGACGGCAAGGTTTGGTAGTTCTTGATGGGTTTTCGTTCACGCAGCCGCGACAGTTTGATCCCCGTTTCTTCCTCTATGACATCGTCCGCAGACCAACCACCGGCGATGAAGTTGGAACACCGCTGGAAGGCGTCTTTCACATCTATAAACTTCATGGGTCGGTCAACTGGTCCCGGAAGTCTGATAATGAAATCGAAGTGGAGCCGAAACCGACTCCAGATTCTGCCTGCTTGATTTATCCGGCAAAGGGGAAGTATCAGCAATCCTACGTTCAACCCCACCTAGAATTGGTATCGCAGTATTTCTCGGTACTCCGGCCGGTCTGGTCACCCGCGAGGACGTGGAAACCGGCAAAGTCACTGTCGCCGATTTGGACGACATTGACGAAACCGGCGCAGCACCGTGGATGTTCGCTTGGCACAAGGACATGCTGGTGTATGAAAACCCGCTGGACAAAGGCCATTGGCTGTTTCAACACCTGGTCGATTTCACCCGGCAGGAAGTCCAGGTTGAAATCGTCGGCGAAACCCATAGAGCCTATTTCAATGGGCAATGGGTTTGCGGGGACGCGGCTTTCTGCGAAAAATACCGCCTGACCTTTGGTGATGACTCCTTGGACATTGAGGGGGATTCAATGTACTGCGAGGACATGGGATTGTTCATCGTACCCAAAGGCGATGCGTCCGGTTGCGTGGTCAGGCAGGCCAGTTCCTACTTTGACGAGTATGACAACTTCAACGAGTCGGTCAAGGACGAAGACGAGTGGTCATTCGAGAAGTTCGTGGTCGCCAACACTTCGGCAAACCCGGCCAAGGCCATTCAACGCCTGCTGCCGTCGTTTGCGGGCTGCCCCAAGGTGTTCGGCAAGTGCTTCACGCTGAAACTGGACGGGGAAGGCCATGTGCTGTCGGTGGTCGAGGCGGAACCTGTGGAAACACGACAGGCCGCCTGACCGCCTGACCGCAACAGCCAAGCTGACTGAGTGAACCCAGATTTGTCGATCTTTGGCAAATCCGGTGATGCGTTACGAGAGTAAACAATCAGTAGTCGATGCATTGATTGTCCACTGATATGAACAAAACCCGCAGACTATATGCCCTGTGGGTTTTTTTATGCAACGGGTAGCGCGGATACACATTTCGGCCCGTTTGAGTGCCGGGAAAGGTTGCGATTTGGCGAATCTTTCCCGACACCGCTGATTGCCTGGTCGGGGTAGGATTTGCAACGGTTCCAATCAATGCCCATCCCCGGCAAAAGCTTGTCGGGATGGTTCGGGCAACTGTTCATCCACAGGAGACAAAAACGACATGAAAATCTGTTTTATATGCCATATCCGATCATCTGGAAAAATCCTCGGATTTTACCGGATTGGCAGGGAGGCTCGTTTGAATGGCCTCTAGCCTGACCTTGAGGCCAGCCGAGGTGCTGCCGAGGCTGATCCGGCTGCGTGATGCGCCAGCTTACTTGGGGATGGATCGCAACCGTTTCAACCAAACCGTCCGCCCTTCCCTAATCGAAATTCCGATTGGCAAGCAGGGCGTGGCGTTTGACCGTATTGCCCTTGACGCTTGGGCAGAGGATTATAAGAACCGCAACGGGCGGCCTGGGTGCAAATTTCAGCCTGAGGAGAAAAAATCATGGGCAAAAAAATCACACCAGGTCTCCGCAAACGCGGCGGCATCTGGCGCATTGAAAAAACGCTCGACGGTCGTCGATTATACGAAAGTACTGGAACAAGCGATCTCGTCGAAGCCGAGCGGTACTTAGCAAGGCGTCTGGAAGAAATCAGAAAGGCCACGGTCTATGGAATCCGGCCCGAGCGGACGTTTGGAGAGGCGGGCATTGAGTACATTAAGGCGAAAGCCTATAAAAAAGCATTCGGAAGGAGGCGGAAAGGCTGAACCAGGTTCACCCTTGGATAGGCCATCTTCCGCTGCACTAACTCCACATGGGGTTGCTCCAGCCATTTATCGTCCAACGCAGAAAGGATGCGGTGAAATCCCGAACAATCAATCAGGCACTGAAGATTGTCCGACAGGTCGTCAACTTTGCCGCCGATGAGCTTATTGACGAGCACGACTTGACTTGGTTGGAATCGGCCCCGAAGATCAAACTCCTGCCGGAGCCTGATTTGCGTACACCTCGCCCCTTGTCTTGGGACGACCAAACGCGCCTTTTTCAGAAACTGCCGGATCATCTGGCTACGATGGCTCTGTTCATCGTCAACACAGGTCTTCGTGACGCTGAAATCTGCGGATTGCGCTGGGAATGGGAGGTGAAGCTGCAAGGTTTAGATGGCACGGCTTTCATCCTGCCGGCTGGACTGTTCAAAAGCCGCTATGAAGGGCTGGTGCTTCTTAACCGGGTTGCCCAAAACGTTGTGGAGTCCCAGCGTGGCAAGCATCCCGAATTCGTGTTCACTTATCATGGCGAACCGATCTGCCGGATGCTGAATACTGGATGGAAAAAGGCTCGGAAGGAAACCGCGCTTGATGTGCGAGTTCACGATCTGCGGCACACCTTCGGAATGCGACTAAGAGCGGCAGGGGTTGGATTTGAAGACCGACAAGATCTTCTTCGGCACAAGTCGAACAGGATCACAACGCATTACAGCAAGGCCGAAATTAGGAATCTGCTGGATGCGCTTGATTCGATTTGCAACCGGGAAGAGAAACCCGAGATTGTGCTAATCCGGAGATTCGTGAATCAGTAAATTCCGGCAAAATTCCGGCAAATAAAAAAGGCCCACCGCCAAAACGGAGGTAAGCCTTTGTTTTTATGGTGGGCCCTCAGGGATTTGAACCCCGGACCAAGGGATTATGAGTCCCCTGCTCTAACCGCTGAGCTAAGGGCCCTTGAATTGATCAATCCTTGTCAAGGAAACTTCGCAATTGCTCCGCGCGCGAAGGGTGTCGCAATTTGCGAAGCGCTTTCGCTTCAATTTGGCGAATGCGTTCGCGGGTTACATCAAATTGTTTGCCAACTTCTTCCAAGGTGTGGTCGGTGTTCATGTCTATGCCAAACCGCATACGCAACACCTTTGCCTCTCTTGCTGTAAGCCCCGCCAATACTTGTTGGGTGGTTTCCCGCAAGTCGGCAACCATCGCTGATTCGACAGGCGTCATCAGCATGGAGTCTTCAATCAAGTCACCCAAATGGGAGTCTTCGTCATCTCCTATAGGCGTTTCCATGGAAATTGGCTCTCGGGCAATTTTCATGACTTTACGCACTTTTTCTTCGGGCATTTCCATGCGTTCCGCCAATTCGTCGGGTTTCGGCTCCCGCCCCATTTCTTGTAACATCTGCCGCATCAACCGGGTCAGCTTGTTGATCGTTTCGATCATGTGAACCGGAATGCGGATGGTACGTGCTTGGTCGGCGATTGACCTGGTGATTGCCTGACGTATCCACCAAGTGGCGTAGGTTGAAAACTTATAGCCACGACTGTATTCAAACTTGTCCACCGCTTTCATCAATCCGATGTTGCCTTCCTGAATCAGGTCGAGGAACTGCATCCCCCTATTAGTATATTTCTTTGCGATGGAAATTACCAATCTTAGATTAGCTTCTATCATTTCACGCTTGGCTATACGGGTCAGGGTTTCACCAATCGACACACGGCGGTGGATTTCTTTGATCTCGCCGATAGTGAGGCTGTGGTTCATTTCCGTCTGAGCAAGCTTGTTCTGCGCCCGCTTGATTTCTGCCGCATGGGCCGACAGGGCAGCAGCATAGGGTTTGCCCGAATACAAATGGCTTTCCAACCAAGCCGGATTGCTTTCGTTGCCAATGAAAGACTTAAGGAAATCTGTCTTTGGCAATTTGGACTTATTGACTGCCAAATCCAAGATCAATTTTTCCTGTTCACGGATACTGGCGACGGTGCCATGCAATATTCCGGTCAGCTCCCTAAAAAACTGGGGTGTTTTCTTGAATTCAAGGAAGCTTATGGACAAGGATTCAAATGCTGCTTGGGTCTTTGCATGATGATGCCCGAACTTATTTTGGAAAGTCACAGCCGCCTTCAGTTGCTTTTTGAAGTCTGCCAACTTCTGCTTGACTAATTCGGGATCGGGACCCATTCCAGTCTCATCTGCAATATCCGTTTCGCTTGCGTCATCAATCAACAGTACTTCAACCTGGTTCGGATCAAGGAAATCAGAGATCAATTCGGTTAGCCGAACTTCCCCGGTTTCCACCCTTTCAAATCCTTTGACGAATCGTTCCATGGATGCGGCGAAACGTACCAATTCCCTTGCGGCTTGGTTGCTGCCCTCTTCAATCCGCTTGGCAATGCTCAATTCGCCCTCGCGGGTGAGGAGTTCCACCGTACCCATCTCGCGCATATACATCCGCACAGGGTCTGTCGTTCGGCCTATCTCCGAGCTGACAGACGAGGCTAAAGTGGCGGCCACTTCGGCGGCATCATCATCGTCATCTTCGGCGATGATGGTTGAATCGGCCAGCAATTCGATATCCTCCGGCGCGATTTCATGAACTTCGATCCCCATGTCATTAATCATGGCGATTAGTTCTTCCATTTGTTCAGCGTCGATCATGCCACCGGGCAAGTGGTCATTTATTTCGGCATAGGTCAAGAACCCTTGCATTTTGCCCATGGCGATGAGTTCCTTGATTTGTGCTTGTTGCTGTTCTTGGTTCATGAACTAACTCACCTTATGGCTTTTCCCAGAAATCTTAACCTAATATTTTAGCCAGCTTTTATGATATGGCAAATCGCTATTTTCATTTTCTCATGGTTAATCGGCGGTATTCTTCTAGTTCGGCTTGATCGAGTCCTGAAAAACCTAGCCGGTTTAATTTATTGTTCAACCACTCCAAGCGTTGGTCAATTAATTGCCTTTTCTGTTGAGACACAAAACTTTTGAGTGTATCGCGAAATTCCGCCCTTGCATCTGATTCCGATAGCAAATCTTCCAAAACGCTCAATTTGATGACTAAACCGAACTCTGCCTCACCCCGAAAGTGTTCTGGGATAGCGCCGCAGCGAATGCTAGGGTTTTGCTCTAAGATGAGGAAAAGCTTTTTTGCCAAATTGCCCGCTTTTTCGTCACGCTCCAGTTCGCTACGTGCTTCGGCATCAACCAATGAAAAGAAATCAGGTTTCTGGATGAGCGTAGCCAGTATAATTCGCAACATTGAGGGTTTGGTTCTTTCCGTGTTGGCTTTTTGAATCGATTGAACTTGCCGATGTGGTTGCCTTTGGTTCAGAGTTGCCTTGCCGTGCCCGGTAAATTTATTCAGGCGAGCTTGCATCATGTCACGAAAGACCCCTTTGGGCAGTTTGGCAATCATTGGGTTGGCTTTTTGGAACAGGGTCGAACGCCCTTCGATTGAATCCAAGTCCAGATTGTCCGACAAGTGCAGGAAAAAATAGTCGGATAATTGCCGTGCCTCTGCCATACGGGTTTCAAAGCATTCCTTGCCTTCTTCGCGCACCAAGCTGTCTGGATCATGCGAGCTGGGCAACATTAGAACTCGAATGGAACGGCTATCACGCAAGGCTGGCAGACTCGCTTCAAGTGCTTTCCAAGCAGCATTTCGACCCGCATTGTCGCCGTCGAAGCAAAACACTATTTCCGGCGCATAACGAAATAACAGGTCTGCGTGTTCAGGCGAAGTTGCCGTGCCTAGCGTTGCCACGGCATAGTCTATGCCGTTTTGGAACAAGGCAATCACATCCATATAACCTTCCACCACGATGATGCGTTCAGGTTTTTTCCGGGTGGCGAGCAATTCGTAAAGGCCATAAACCTCTTTATGCTTTTTGAACGTCGGGGTTTCCGGTGAATTGAGATATTTGGGGGTTTCATCCCCCATCACCCGTCCGCCAAAGCCAATCACCCTGCCTCTGCGATCCCGGATGGGAAACATAATACGGTCACGGAAGCGGTCGTAGAAACTGCCTGCCTCCTTGCTGATGGTCAGACCGGAAGCCAGCAGTTGGTCGGCTGGCAGGGAAGTCGGAAGGTTGCGCCAACCCGGCGGGGCATAGCCAATTTGGAAATGGCTGATGATGTCGTCACTCAGCCCACGGTTTTGTAGGTAATCCCTTGCGCGTCCCGCATCTGGATGTTCGCGCAACTGACGGGCGTAAAACTCCGCCGCCTGTTCCTGCACTTGGTAAAGAGGCGGTAGGTTGGGTTCTTGACCGTGTTTTTCGCCACCGGGGGACTCCCTAGGGATGTCAACCCCCAAGGTTTCGGCCAAAGTCTCAACTGCTTCGACAAAAGTCTGCCGATCGTAGTCCATCAAGAAGCTAATGACATTGCCGCTCGCACCGCAACCAAAGCAATGATAGAACTGCTTGTCCCGGTTGACGCTAAAACTAGGTGATTTTTCGTTATGGAACGGGCAACGGGCTTGGTAATTCTTGCCCGCTAGTTTGAGCGGAACCCGCGCGTCAATAATATCGACTATATCGACGCGCGCGATCAGGTTGTCGATGAATTCACGGGGAATCCTGCCAGCCATGTTTCAGCAGCATCAGGGATGCGAAAGGAGTTCGCCTCTGAAAAAGACCAGCGGTTAGCCCAGCCTTGCTTTGATGAGGGCGCTGACAGCGCCCATATCGGCGCGACCCTGCATCTTAGGCTTGAGCAATGCCATCACTTTTCCCATATCGGCCATGACCGATGCGCCAGTCTCGGCAATCGCTTGCCCAATCAAGGAGTCAATTTCTTCATCGCTCATGGCTTGGGGCATGTACTCCTGAATGATGACAACCTCGGCGCTTTCCACATCGGCCAAGTCAATCCGCCCTGCCGCCGTATACTGGGAAATCGAGTCTCGCCTCTGCTTAAGCATCTTGTCCAAAACCGTGAGGACTTGGGTGTCATCCAGCACAATGCGCTGGTCAACTTCGATTTGCTTGATGGCAGACAAGATCAGCCGAATCACGCCAAGACGATCCTTTTGACCGGATTTCATGGCAGATTTCATGTCTTCTTGTATACGCTGCTTTAGCGATAGCGTACTCATTGGCTTGGGCTTTCCTTCGAAAGGATCAGATTTGAGGGCGACCTTTACGGAGATTTTGCAAAGCGAAACGCTCACGCGAAAGTTTCTTTAGATGGCGCTTAACCGCTGCTGCGGCTTTGCGCTTGCGCTCTTCGGTGGGCTTTTCGTAGAATTCGCGGCGGCGCACTTCGGAAAGCACACCGGCTTTTTCGCACGCACGCTTGAAGCGGCGGATGGCAATTTCGAAAGGTTCGTTCTCTCTAAGTCTGATTGAAGGCATGTAGCTTCCTGTGTATTGTTACAAAATGAGATAATGATGCCCGGTAAAGGGCTAGCTTAGTTAGTAGAACGCGGATTATACTCGCCTATTAGCCTAAATCCAAAACCTTTCAATCATGAACGTACTTGGCATCGAAACCTCTTGCGACGAAACGGGCGTAGCCGTCTTTAGTTCCCAACGTGGGCTGCTCTCCCACGCCTTATTTAGCCAAGTGAAAATCCATGCCGAATACGGCGGAGTTGTGCCGGAATTGGCCTCGCGCGACCATGTTCGCAAGCTTATCCCATTGATTCGGCGGGTGCTGAATGAAGCAGGCCTGACTCCCTCCGACATTAACGGCATTGCCTATACCGCCGGACCCGGCTTGATTGGCGCTTTGCTGGTTGGTGCTTCTGTTGCTCGCAGCTTGGCTTGGGCTTGGAATGTCCCCAGCGTGGCTGTGCATCACATGGAAGGCCATTTGCTTGCGCCCATGCTTGAACCAGAACCGCCGCAATATCCCTTCGTCGCCCTGTTAGTGTCTGGCGGCCATACTCAGCTTGTGCGAGTGGAATCCATCGGACACTACCAAACCTTAGGCGAATCATTGGATGACGCCGCCGGTGAGGCGTTCGACAAAACCGCTAAAATGTTGGGTTTGGGTTATCCCGGCGGGCCTGCTTTGGCCAAGTTGGCTGAGTCGGGAGTGCCGGGTCGCTTTAAATTCCCGCGCCCTATGACTGACCGCCCCGGCTTGGACTTCAGCTTTAGCGGACTGAAAACCCACACCCTCACCACGCTTGCCGCGACGGAAGGTACGGAGCAAGATAAAGCTGACGTGGCAATGGCCTTTCAAGAAGCAGTCATTGAGACGCTCATCATTAAATGTCGTCGGGCGCTTAAGCACAGTGGGTTTAAGCGTTTGGTTGTGGCTGGCGGCGTAAGCGCCAACCGATTGATGCGTGACATGTTAGCGCAAATGGCATTGAAGGAGGGCTATCAAGTCTTTTTCCCACGCTTGGAGTTTTGCACTGATAACGGCGCAATGATTGCTTATGCTGGCTGTCAACGCTTGCTTCAAGGTCATATCGAACCTAGTGTCATTTTGTCCCGACCACGCTGGCCGCTTGATGAATTGGAACCCGCATAATGAGATTGACAGCCATCTCCACCCAGCCGCCGCCTGGCGCGCTCGAATTGCTCACCGCATTGGGAGAGGGTGAGAACGGCTTTGGCGGAACGCCAGTGGGATGCGACCCAAACAAACTCGATGAGTGGCTGGATTATTGTGTACATATCGCCAAGGCGCCTCCGTTGTCAGAATATTTCTTACCTCAAACCAACTATTGGATTGCCAACAAATCAGGTTTCGCCGTCGGTTTGGTGCGTTTGCGCGTCCAGCTTAACGATGCCTTGCTGAACAAAGGCGGTCATGTTGGCTACTATGTTGCGCCTGCCTTTCGAAATCAAGGATACGGAAAGGGCGCACTTAAGCTGGCTTTGGGTAAATTACGCGCGAAAGGGGTAAGGCGGGCTTTGGTCACAGTTGAATCGCACAATACCGTTTCCTTAGCCATTGTATTAGCCTTGGGCGGCATTCAGGAGGACGAGAGGATTGATAAAGAAACGGGCGAGAAATATCGGCGGTTTTGGCTGGACACAATACTTTGCACCAAAACCAGCCAGTCATCCGCATAATTGCACTCATATCGCCATTTTCATGGCAAGCCACATTTAACCCAAGTTCAACGAAGTGTTAAGCAAGGCATCATTTCAAGTCTAGCCTATTCATAATTGGTTTAGCATATTCAGATACTTATGTTTGAAGTGAGATTTGTTGAACTAGGCATGTCTAGTTTTTCAAAGCCGGCTTGAATGTTGGTATGAGTTCTGCATTACTATTATCGAGGCTACTCTGCAAGCCGTTAACTTTAGGTTTAAACTATTTCAATCCCGTTTAGAAAGAGGTATGTGTCATGCCAAAACTTGAAGATATGGCTATCGAAAAACTGCAAGTACTTAAAGAAGCTTGGTTGAATGCATGGTGTGCTGCCGTCCAATCACATTCAATTAAAGATTCAGAATATGCGGCAATTCTGGCAGATGCCTCAATTGAAAATTATGCGAGGAATCGCCAACATTACTAATCCAACAAGAGGTACGGTTGACAGAAGATACATTTTTTAAACCCTTGCCACTGAGGCGGAGTTGGCTTAATAACCCAATCCGTCTCCAGTGATAAGGTAACACGAAGAAAAGAAGTGGTGGTTTTGTTCATGGGACTATTTCCGATTTGATTCGGGCTTTGGCTTCCTCAATACCCTCCAATGAAGTTTCCAAGGTATCCAAAAAAATTGCATCAAATGGCTCAAACCCAGTAGGTATGGGCAACTCCCCACCGAGCTTCATATCAGTCAAAATATCGTCGTTTGCCAGCAATTCCGCCAAAGCGAGCAGTTCATGCCGTATCATACTAGCTTCCTTTAATGATTGGATATATTGCTTGGCCTTTCTGAATGCCACTCGAACGTTATGACTATAAATCAATTCGTTCAATTCATCCTTTAATGACTGAAGCGTGTCCTGCAATTCGTCAGCTTTGGCATTTAGTCTTAAACTCTCAGCCGAGTTTGATGGCAAAATAGGATGCCGATTGTCAGCGTTCGCGGTCAATTCTGCGATTTTATTATCTACGGCTTGCAAGTCTCCGTCATCATACTCTTTGCTGTCTGCAACAAGTGCCATTTGGATTGCCAGCCGTTTCATCCTCAGTTCATTCAAATTAGCCTTGCCGATGGCTGGCTCGTTAGACGCAACGACGTTCTTGATTTTTAGAAGCCTATTGATTTGCTGCTGAGTCCGTTCGATTTCAGCCTGTTTGCTGGAAATGGCGGCTTTCCTCTTTGCCAATCCTTCCTCCTGAACGTCAAATATGCCTTCTTCTTTTTGAATAGATGTAATTGTGGGTTCGGCTTTCCGGATATGTTCAACTGTTTCATCTTTCGTTGATAAGTAAAAATTTTCCGAGGACTCAATCTCTTCGATTGCAAAATCATGTATCTGTTTTGATGGTTGCTGGCGAATCTCCTCGGCCATTTTTCTCTTCGCCGCTTCATCGCGAGCGGCTTGTAAGAACATGGGGTTAAGCGTTGGGATTTGGGTTTGGTGGTCTTCAGTTGACACAATATGCCTCATTTTGATTGTGTACTTATAATAGCAGAATTCTAATCATTAATGAGGTTTGATTATGTTATAAATTGATGATGATGAAATTATTAATTTATAAAACAAATTTGCGACGGCAGAAAATGTGTATTGGTATCTTGGGTGTTCCTGCGCCTTATTGATTTGATTTATCTTACGGCTATTGCATCCCTTATCCCTTCAACATGAAGGTTTGGTGGGAATAGATGGAGTTCTTCCTGCTCAAGGGTATCTTACAGCGTTTTCAATATCAATTTATACTTTATTTAAACCGTATAAACGGGCCATGCCCGAGACTGATTGGGCTAAATCTTCGTATTTTATGAGGAGGCAGTGTGTTCATCGGGTTAACCGACTGATACTCATGCCCAGTCGGTTTTTCAACATACAAGCGATAAACACATCTTCCTGTTGGCGTTTCAATGGCTTGTTTTTCCCGTCAAGCGTCCATTCGTATACACCAACAAAACGAAGATGCTGAACACAGACAAAATCAACCAAGATTTTAACCAGAACAGAAATCTCATCGCACCTAGCAGGTTGGGATGCTGTAGGAGCAAGATATTTAAGTTCTCCAGTAAGCTTTCAATCATGACTAAGCCTCCTCTCAAAATTATTTGAACTGACGCAGTATATTTTTCCCCTTGGGTGTAAAATTGCTGTAGAAAACCGCCCAAAGGTTTACAACTGTAACATTGGATACCCAATAATGAATGGCAAAAACCTCTCGCTTCTTTTTTTATTTTTTATCGCCATGCACCTTAACGCCGAACCTGCATTGACAATCTATAACCAAAATTTCGCCGTAATACGCGAAAATGTGCCTTTAGACTTGAAGGCAGGCGTTACGGAATCACGGTATAGTGACATGGTCTCGCAACTAGAACCCGACTCCGTTATATTGCGAGACCCCTCTGGAAAGGCGAAGTTCCAGATACTAGAGCAAAACTATCGCAACGACCCAGTCACCCAAGAATTGCTGCTCTCGTTGTTTGAGGGCAAGACGATTGAGTTTTTCATCAAGGAACCCAACAAGCCAGATTCCACGGCATCGGGTAAAATTATTCGCAGCGGTTATAAATCCAACACACAGCCGGTTATTGAGGTGAACGGCAAGTTGCAATTCAGCCTGCCGGGACAACCCATATTTCCGACATTGGGCGATGACACCGTGCTGAACCCGACGTTGGCTTGGAAAATAGAAGCCCCTCAAACGGCTAAATTTGACGCAGAACTGGCCTATGTGTCAGGTGGATTTAGTTGGGAGGCGGATTACAACTTAGTTTCCCCCGAAAAAGGCAACCTAGTTGACGTAGTCGGTTGGGTCACGATCAAAAACGAATCGGGTAAAACCTTCAAGGATGCCAAGATAAAATTGATGGCTGGCGAGGTAAACAAAATCCAACCACAGGCATCCCGGCCGGCTGCTTATGCCATGAGGGCCATGGCATCAGAGGCCATGCCTGCCCCGCCGGTCAGCGAGAAAGCATTTGATGAATTTCATCTTTACTCGCTTGCCAACAAGACCACGCTGCGCGACCAAGAAACTAAACAAGTTGAATTTGTCCGGGCTACAGGGGTTAAGATGGAACGTGTCTACGTGTATGACGGGGCGCAAATCGGCGGTTGGCGAGTGGGCATGATGCTGGGTGGAGACCCAGTATATGGTGCTGAGTCCAATAAAAAGGTCGCCGTTTACCGTGAATTCAAGAATTCCATGGATAACAACTTGGGTGTGCCATTGCCCAAGGGCCGTGTCCGGTTCTATTCGCAAGACGGTGCAGATCAATCGCTACAGTTCGTGGGAGAAAACACCATTGACCACACTCCAAAGGATGAGTTGGTTAGGCTTTACACGGGGGATTCTTTCGATCTCGTCGGCGAACGCAAGCGCACCGATTTCAAAGTGAACGAAGCCAACCATCAAGCCAGCGAGTCGTTTGAGATCAAATTGCGCAACCGCAAAAAAGAGCCAGTGGAAATTCGCGTTGTAGAGCACTTGTTCCGTTGGATGAATTGGGAAATCAAGGAGAAATCCCTACCATTTGAAAAGAAAGATGCTCAAACGGTCGAATTCCGAGTGCCATTAAAGCCCGATCAAGAGCAAGTCATCACTTATACCGTCAATTATTCATGGTGATGGGCGGCAATCGAGCAAGGCTCGGTCATTTGTTGGCTGTCAAATTTGCCTGTAAGATAAACTATGCTTCAATTTCTGAGTTCGTTATTTAAAAGTGCGCCTGACCAGTCAGGAGGCTTGGATGATGCCTTGATTGAGAAGGCCATTGAAAGGGCGGTGGCCGGAACGGATCAGCGTGTCCGCGCACTAAGGGATTACCAAAAACTGCTGCGCGACCCAGTGGAGAAGGCAGTTGCCCATGTCATCACTTTGGTCGATTCCTTGCCTTCCCCGGTATCAATCAGTCCGCAAGCATTCAGCGAGGATTCTCGGATTCGTGCATTCTTCGTATCGACCGAGCATTTGGGTAAAACCATCGGAGGTTTCAACTCAGTACGCGACATACTGTCAGTTGCAACCGTATTGCCCCCAGATGACATTTATGGCCTGATGACTATGGCGAAAGTTGAACGTAAGGTATTCGGAATGGAGCTTGAGGGTGATAATCTGCGCCGTGATGTTTTGCAAGTTTCCGTCAATTTTTCCAACCACCGTTTTCTGGGTGCCACAGACAATGAACTTGACACCCGCCGGGAACTTAAAATAAAAGCCTTCGATTTTCTACTACAGAAGGCACTGGAACGCATTACCGGGGAACGGTCCAAACGCTTGGAATTAGACCGCCAGAGACGTTTATTGCAGCAAAAATTGGACGCGATGAAGGCAGGCCAGTGGGGACTAGGCGAGATGTTGGACGATAGCGAATCGCCACGGCCCAGCCACGCCAAATTAGAGGAAAAGATCAACTCGATTGATATTGAATTGGGTCAGTTTCCTAGCGATAAATTAAGCCTTGAAGAGAGTCTTGCCCATGTCGCCGACACGTTAATTCGACCTCATGATTGGCTTTCAGTCCGAGAGAACTGTCTATGCCTTGATTACCGGGGTATTAAGCTTAGGGATGCATCATCGGCAAGTGCGAATGCAATCAACCTGACCGAACTGTTTTCCTGTACTGGGGAGGAAAGAACGGTGTTGCTCGGGCGTATTGCGCGATCTGACATACCTGCAAAACCAGATATATGGAACGCGGCGAAAATCTACCTATAATCGATTTATATATTTACCTTATTGGAATGCACACATGACTGATGATACAAGAGACCTTGGCATCGCAATGACCTTGCTGGAAAAGTTCAATGAAGAAACCCTGCCGAAAGCCCTTGAAATCAAGCATAGGCTAGATCAAGGTGAACGATTGGATCACTGGGATATTGAATTCCTTGAGCAGTATTTTAAACGAGCCGAGGAAATTAAACCCCTAGTGGACAGGCATCCTGAATATCAGGAACTCTATGCCAGAGGGGTGCATCTGTACAAACAGATCACCGACCAGGCCGTACAAAACGAGAAGGCTTCGTAATCATTTAGGTATCTGGCAAAACCCTTGCGCCGGCACATCCAAGCCTGAATTGAACTTACTGGACATGTTTTGATAGGCGATCAAACCTGCCAATTCAATGATTGCATCGTCTGAAAAGTTAGCTTTTAATCGGGTCTGCAATACTGTTTCGATTTTTCTTCCGGTGATAGTCATGGCTTCGGCAAAATCCAGCGCTGCCTTTTCGCGGTCGCTAAATATTGGGGAATCTGAGTATTGGTCCAAAACTTCCAGTTTCCCTTGTGGAATGCCACGCTCCAAGGCATGGGAAGCATTAAGGTCAATACAAAACGGGCAGATGTTGATTTGGGAAATCCTGACCATTAACAAAGAACGTAAAGAGGGTTCTAGCGGCGAAGACTTACGGTCAAACGCCTTATAAAGCCTAATAAAGGCGATAAAAACCCGAGGCGTCCTACCCCATAGCAATACTGGCTCAGGAACCCATCCTAGTTTGCGCTTTTGCAATGCATAAAAGATTCTCAGATACCAAGGGTATTCGTTTTCTGGTGACGTTTGTATCCAACTCATGGAATGTTTCTCTCTTTAAACAAACAACGCGCCAGCCAACTCTTTGAGTAAATCCTTGACTGGTATTTCAATGGCAAATACGGGAATTAAAGGTAACAGTGCGGCAACGGCAAGTTGGACAATTGCATGTTTTCGCAATGGCACGGTGCGAATGCCTTCAACCACTTCAAAAAGGTTTACTGCGTCGGCAACCGGGCCAATCTCCGGTGCGCGCAGCAAATCGTCGTTCTGCACACTTTCACCCTTGATCCATCGGCGGTCCACCAATTGTCCATGTTTCGTCAGTAATGCACCGTATGCAAACTTGGATTTGCGTCTGAATTTCTTTAACGCCGAACTGAATGCAAACCAAGGGGAAAGAAATATTCCCAACACCAAGATCAAATAGACAGCCGTTATTGGTTTCAGCGATGCCACATGCAAATCATGGTACAGCACATTATGCGCCCAATTTGAAGCCAGCACGACCGATGCGGCCAGAACGACTGGCACGAAAACGATAACGGCTTCTTCCAAAAATCCCAAGCCTCCCACTTTGTCGGGATGGGTTGGTGCTAGATTAAGATCAAGCTTGGACACTGACTTGAAGAAAACAAACAGACATACCACTCGCCACAACCAAGTGCCGAGCAAAATAGTGAATACCGGTCGGGAGACAAGCAGGAACCACCATCCCGCCAAACCAAGGGAAGACCAATCTTTTCCTTGCCCCATGGCCCAAGCCGTTTCGTGTACATCTTGAATATGAGTCATTGAAGAAATCGCAGCCAAGGCAGCAAACCCCACAATCACTAGAAACGCAATGCCCGAGTCCAGCAAGCTTTTGGCGTTTTCGATAGCCTGCCGATAGGCGGGAATATGTTCCTCGCGCACCAAACTCGATTTGACAAATTCATTTACTATCAGAGGTATGAAAACTTGCGCCAGACCTTCGGCAACAATCATCAATGGAATGGCAATTAAACAACGGCTATGAACGCCAAAATGTCGCAGCAGTGGGTCTTCATGTTGGAAAACCTGCCCTTGAATCAAGGCAAACACCATGATGGGAACCCAAGTCACTAGTATGGAAATAAGAATGCGGCGGCCTATGCTGAGTTCGTGATCCGACTTGATCAGCCGAAAACGTCGCTGATAGTGAAACAATGGGCCTTGGCGGACTAGATTGATGTCGAATGATTCGTTAAGGGGTGGGTTCATGATGGTTTTGAATCAGTTAATTTGATTAAACATTCAAGGTTTCCCCGTTTGCGTAATCTGTGTAAAGCGTAAAGGCTTTTCCAGCCATTTGGAATAAATTAACAGATAAGGCCCATCAACTACAATTTTTTCCGCGCATTCAAGTGCCTTCAGGTAGTTCATCTCTTGATTAGACAATGCAGGACTTAGGCAAGCCATACGGGTGGAGCCCAGCTTAGAAAACTTGATCGACTCTCCATTGATTTCCATGCTGCCGAAAAAGCGGTTGCAGGAACCCTTTCCAGCCACTTTGTTTGGCGCAGGAAAGGCCAGCGTCGCTTGCGCCCGATCCAGAACACCTTTACCGCCCAAGTCTTCCAGCAACCATTCTGTCTTAACTAAATCAGGTGGGGGCTTCTGTTGGCCGCTTGCACAAGCAGCCAATAATACACTGAATAGGAAAGCGATAATCTTTTGTTTTTGCATGATATTTAATCTCTCATAGGGATGAGGTGGTTTCTTGAGCATTGCAAGTGCCAACATAATAACTGATATGAAATCTTATTGCTTAAGAGCAGTACGTATCACGATCAGGCAATGCGTTTCAGTAAACCTTATCGTGAATGTAAAGAAAATTTTACTTTAATCTAAAAAAATTCTGTCATGATTTGCCCCCTGTATATTAACAAAGGTACAAATCAGTCATGTTCCAAACCTTCCCAATCCTTTCAACTATTGTCACTGTGCCGGTTTTACTCGCCATTGTTTATTTTGCTGGTGTAGTCCGCTACATACCCAACGACCGCATCGGCATTCTAGAAAAATTATGGAGCAAGACCGGTTCTATTAAAGAAGGCTTGATCGCTTTGAATGGCGAAGCGGGCTTCCAGCCCGACATTCTTCGCGGCGGTTTTCATTTTTTCTTTCCATTTCAATATCGTGTACACAAGGCGCCTTTGGTGACTATTCCGCAAGGTCAGATAGGCTATGTGTTTGCCCGTGACGGCATCCCTTTGGCCCCCATCCAGACCCTGGCTTCAAACCAAGTAGCCGATAATTTTCAAGATACGGAAGCCTTTCTGCGTCATGGTGGGCAAAAAGGGCCGCAACGCAAAATCCTGCGGGAAGGAACCTATGCCCTTAATCTTGCACAGTTTATTGTGCTTACCAAAGACCGAGCTTATTCCAAAAATCTGGAAAAAAGCGAAGCATCACTTATACAACAAATGGGAGAGTTGATTTCCGAACGCCACGGATATAATGCGGTTGTGATTAAGGATTCGGACGATTCTATCGGCGTCGTCACTGTCCACGATGGACCCGCCCTGCCTGAAGGTGAAATCATCGCGCCGTCAGTTGGCAGCAACCCGGAAAACTCTAAAACATTCCATAACAACTTTCAGGACCCGGAAAGCTTTCTTAGGGGAGGTGGTTATCGCGGACGCCAATACCATGTATTAGTGGACGGCAGTTATTATATTAACCGCCTCTTTGCCACAGTGGAACTGATCAACAAAACCGTTATTGATGTAGGAACAGTAGGCGTTGTGGTGTCTTACATCGGTGAGCAAGGCACAGATACTTCAGGTGAACAATATCGGCATGGTGAACTAGTCGAACCGGGTTTCCGAGGTGTCTGGAACCGGCCTTTGCTGCCGGGTAAATACGCCTTCAATACTTATGCCGGCAAAGTCATTATTGTTCCAACCACCAACTTCGTGCTGAAATGGGCAAAATCGGATACTGGCCCGCACCGGTTTGATGAAAATCTTTCTGAGGTCTCGCTCATCACTCGGGATGCTTTCGAGCCGACTTTGCCGCTGTCCGTGGTCGTCCATATCGACTACATGAAAGCCCCCTTTGTGGTGCAACGTTTCGGCGATGTCAAACGTTTGGTGGAGCAAACCTTGGACCCGATGGTATCAGCCTACTTCAAAAACATCGGACAAACTAAAACCTTGATTGAACTGCTCCAAGACCGCAACGAAATCCAAGATCGCTCTTCAGAGGAAATGCGCTCTAAATTTGCCATCTACAGCCTGGAATTGCAAGAAGTGCTGATCGGCACACCACGCTCTGATGAAGAACACGGCAAGGGCATCGAACAAATCTTGCTTCAGTTGCGCAATCGACAAATTGCGGTCGAGCAGGTGGACACCTACAAGCTACAAGAAGCCGCCTCGGTTCAGGAACGCACCTTGAAAGAAAAACAGGCCATGGCCGAACAGCAAACCCAAATCACGATTTCGGCATTGTCGGTTCAAGTGAAGGAAAACGAGGGCAAGGCCAAACTGGCACTCGCCAAACAAGAAGCCGAAACCATCCAGATCACCGCCAAAGCCAACGCCGACCGAACCCGCATTGAAGGGCAAGGTGAGGCGGATCGTATTCGTTCGATTGGTTTCGCTGACGCGGAAAAGACCAAGGCGATTGGTTTGGCGACTGCCGAAGCCACCGAAAAGCAGGTGGCGGCGTATGGTGGGCCGGAATACCAACTCCACAGCCAAGTTTTATTGCGTTTTGCGGAAGCCATCGAA
>CAIWDB010000245.1 GCA_903911305.1 uncultured Methylococcaceae bacterium
CCAGACTTTATTAACTTACTAGGCGCTTACAACTTAGCGAATAATTAGTCAGTTAGTTTATATTGATACTATAATTTATCGGAAACCGACCCCTGATACAGCAATGGCGAGTGAAATAATTGAGTTTTCGATAATGTCTATAGATATGGAATATTGTATTGAAGGCATTAGCTATTCTATAGCTACAAATCCCTGAACTAGTCGGAGTCAAATGTATAACGTCCCACATCGACCCATACCTGCTGGATAACTTTTTCAAGTTCAGTGACAGCTTATTGATCATCAAGTTGCCGATCATGGAAATCTGAAATCGGGCGGCTGTTCGGCCTTTAGGGACATTCAACGGGTTAGAAAGCAGTCATTCGCCAAACCGCTTTCATAAAACTTGCCACATCGTTTACGACCAAAAAGCTACATGAAACTTTGTGTTCCACAGGCGGTACCGCGTTAGGACTCGACTCCGAGGGTATCCTCGGCTTGATTATTATGCTGACCCTGTCACTTCTACAAGAGCATGACCAAGCAAGCTGACCATTGGATTTGCAAGACGTATACCGACCTGCCACGTCCTTCAGCGAAGTTTATCTGAAACTGACAGTCATTCTCGTACTATGAAAACAGCAAAACCAAACCACCTTTGGGACTGATAAAACTCCTCAAGGTTCTGGATCGTCATCCCTAGTTACTGAATGAAGTTAGGATGCCATAACTTAAAAAAGTCGGCAGTTATAAAACTGCCGACTTCTTTTATTTGCTTCAATTTACCCTAAGAATGTTTACTTCTTAGGCGCTGGAGGATTGTTGTCGCGACCGGGGCCAGAAGGATTGCCAGATTTGCTGGGCCAGTTGGGATTATTGCTCATGGTTTTTCTCCAAATTGGATTTTCCTCATTAAAACCATGTCCGGGCTTGAGGGTTGCTCCGAGCAAGGGCCGATGCGGTTTGCATTCGGCGAAACAAATTGTCTGCGTTTCGGCCTACGGTCGTCCATGACGAATCCCGTACCGGGCATGAAAGCCAGAGGCTGGCTGCACATTGTTTCGCGTGGTACGGGATTTTTCATGGAATTTTTACAAGGCTTTGGGCAAAATTTTTGCACTCCCTGAACTTACTTGGATTGACACTATGGCTCGCATACCCACTTTTGAAGAAATATTGCTCGAAATCAACCAAAGCCTTGGCTTGGATCGGCCTCAGTCAAAATACATTTATCAATTCTCCGATTTGGGTCTGCCGCTGGAAAAGCACAGCGAGATGGGTAGTGAAATCCTTGCTTCAATCCTGTCGGCCTTGGATTTGGACGAACAAGCCCGCCAACACATCGTGCTTAACATCGAGGAGTGGACAGGCTTCCACAAGGCGGTTGAATTACAGACTTGGACAGGCAATGCCAGCCAGCAACAAGTGTTGTGGCATCTGCTGGCCTACTCATATGTGCCGGGATTGGCCCGTCGCATCGCGTTTTGGAGTTTAGCGGGTGATCAGGCGGGGCGACCGTTTGATGCGGGCATGTCCGGCGGTGAATTCTGGTTCTTGCCTCATTGGGATCAGGAAAAATATAAAATCGACTTGCCGGTACAACAGGTTATGGTGTGGTTGCAGGACTTGCTAGGCGAACAGTCGCACGAGCAAGCCTTCCAAAACTTGGAGCGAGAAGAAAAGGGGAAGTCCGTCAATGCCAATGCACTGCGAAAATTGCAAGGGTGGCGTTTGGAAGGTCGTTTGCCGAAGAGTGCCAAGGAGATTGATGAACTTTTCCACGACGAAGCCAAACTGGATTTTTACGGCACATTTCCCAACAAGTTGGTAACAGAAAAGCCGCAGTTTGAGGACGGTCGTTGTCAAGTAAGATGTCGCATTTTCAGTTTTAATTTTGTATCGATTCCTGCGTTTTCTGATGGTCGGATTTGTTCGGATTAAGGGATACAGTTTCTGGCCGATCCCAATTGCGAATGTCGCCTGACCATCGTTC
>CAIWDB010000246.1 GCA_903911305.1 uncultured Methylococcaceae bacterium
CCCGGATGACATGATCCCAAAAACGGCGTTGCTAGTGCCCCGCTCGCCTCTCGCAATTCGCACGGCAGACCGTCTTTCCGTCATCGGCAATGCCTTGGAAAACCCTTGTTTGATTATTCGCCAGCGGTTGGAATTGTCGTCATCAACATCAGGCAAAGTCCAAACACAATGCAAGTGGTCAGGTAAAACAACCCACGCATCAATATGAAAAGGCCAGTGCTTGCGAGTTTCACGCACCACGGTACGGAGACTTTCAACATGGCGTATCAATAAATCGTTGGGATACCTCTCCAACAGGTTGACAGTGAAAAAATAAGTACCGCCAAGCACTCGATAACGTCGATAGTTCGGCATGGGCGAGCCTAAAGGATTGGGGGTTTAATCACAAAGATAACATCATAGGCAGAATAGCGGTTTAGTCAACTTCCCATGCGGCGCAATACGCGGCGGAGCCGCTATTGCGCCCTACGAATGCGCCTTACCGCGTTACGAATGCGCCTTACCGCGTTATTTCTTCCGATGACCCGCTAAATCTAGTAAGAAGTTCCTTAATGGCATTGCGATAATATTCTAGGGTATCCATTGAATAATCTTTTCTGATTCAGGTTCATAGATGACTAGCTTGATGTCGTAGCGTCGGATAATTTCTTGGACAAGAAGCTGCTTAAAAAAACTTTCGTAGGTATCCTCAGCCCGTAGGGCGGATACAGGGAAGTATCCGCCGAATGTTTCGGATTTTCGATTCGGCGCAATGCGCGGCAAGCCCCTTATTGCCCCCGTGTTGCTCCGCTTTTGTCTTGTCGAATTTCGGCAAGAACATCATCCAAAGTGAGATGATCGAAAAGTGCTGCTCGTTCCTCGGTGTAGTTTCCATTGCCGGTAAAAAACTGACCTAAAAAGCGCATGGTATCAGCAGCACCGATTTCTCGGGCAAGTACATGTAGGGCTTGGCTAGTAATATCACTTAAAGATTTTGCAGGTACACTCATGGCTCAATTACCTCAATAAGCTCTAATGGAGAGACAACCATAGTTTGTTCGGTATCTAACTGTTTAGCCCGCCGATAAAAACGATCATCGCATGTACAAAATTATTTTGCTTGTGCTTCTACAGCACAAGCCAGATGCAAGGCATCGAATACTTTAATTCCATTGTTGCAATATATTCGGGCACGTTGTTCTACTGAATCCGAAGCTTGTATGGTTTGCTTACTTTTCAGCAACGTTTCTTGAACAAAGGCTTTTCTCGCTGGATGCGGGTTATGATCGACTTCGTAATTCAAAGCAACGGAATTCAGCAATTCCGCACCTCCAGCTTCGCACCAAGCCAACAGGCCAAGAATGGCCTCAGATTCTATATGAATACGAAGGTGCGTTTGATCGTCCATGGGGCGCTGTAGACAGCACATATCCAGGTAAATCCGCATTGAGACAGTCGGTCTAGTCAACTATTGATGTGAAACAACGGGCAACGATTAATCCGTTGCCCGATCTATCTGGCTCAATGTTGAAATCCATAGAACCTTCCGATGGGTTGTTGATGGCATTTTGCTCTTTTTATCTATCCGGCGCAATACGCGGCGGAGCCGCTCGCGCCCTACGAATGCGCCTTACCGCGTTACTTGGCTATCTCGCTTGTCGCTCCAGTTTATGAGGCGCAATACGCTTGTCAGTATCTACAACATCAAGCTTGCGCGGTGGTAATGAAACTACACGCTCCGGGTGCATGGCCTGTTTTTCCATGAGGTCTTCAAAAATAGCGTCAGAGTCGTAGTTAAACTGACTCGCATATTCGTCCCTAAGAGCGCGTGTTTCGGCAACAATTGGGTCTTGCCACATGTTTATTCCTCAGTAAGTTCGAGTGGGGTACAAATAATAGGTGGTTCATAGCCATGCGCCCTGCATGTGGCTTCTATTTTAGGCCGCGTGTGCGCGTTTGCAATATGCGTACAATTCCAAGTGAGCAAATACTCAATTCCGTTTATCACGGCAATAGCAACATGGTAGGCATCTGCCTCGGCTTTTGGGGGCAGAGCATGGTTTTCGATAAGTGCCTGTGCCAAAACTCTGACTTCGGTGGAAATTTGAAGCAAGGGTAGATCGGCGATTGCGTTTAGCCGACGTTGCGCGGCTTCTGGATGACCCTTGCCAGCTTCGGATATGACGAGATCAGATACAAAGACACTATAATTGGGCCGTTGTGTTTCCCACCATTCAGATGTCGCGCTTTGGTTTGCCATGGCGCGTAAATCATTGCTTGGTCGGGCAGTCAGATAGCTGAAAACTGATGTTTCAATATAAACGGATGCTTTCAAAAAAAACTCCAAATAACTGCTATAAACCTATCATAAACTTCTTGCACACTCTAGCAGACTTGGAAATGCCAAGCCGTTTCGTGCCATATCGGATGCTGTGACTTGGCACAAAACGTAAGCGGCGGGGTTGCAAACCCCGCTGCGCTTCGAAGACTAATTTCAGGCATGATTAACTCTAAATATTAATAAATATAGCTGGGTGCAATGTGCGGCAAAACGCTATCGCGCCCGAATGCGTCTTACCGCGTTGGCGAGGTCTTGCATTTGACGCAATACGCGGCAAGCCGCAATTGCGCCCGAATGGGCCTAACCGCGTTGCTCATAGAAAGGCGGATACAGGGACGTGATCCGCCGAACAGGGGATGGCATATGGCCAGATTGGCAAGATTCGTCCGAGGTTCCCTTACTGCGGAACCAGTCCTTGTTATCGCCTTTAAGGTTCTATCGATTCACACTTCAAATCTAGCCTCGACCCTTATGCCACCATTATTATCGGCAATACTGATATTGTTTACTGTATCATCTCCTTCTACAACATTACCATTTGCAATCCAATTGTTTTGCGCTACCGCTATTGCTTGAATGCAATTCTTACCATTCTTATTAAAGTACCTAACATATGCATTACCAATGCATACACCCTGCAAAATTAAATCTATACAGGGATACCAGTAATTTTCGTTTGATGGGAGAGAAATACTGCCTTCTCTTATCTTATCTTGTTCATCAATAAAGCCTGGTGTCCCTTCACTACCGCTACGCCATTGCCATTCTGGACCTAATGTACATTTCCACATTATTCTCTTTTTTTCTACCATTACATCTTCTCCTATAATTGACCTTCTTATTTCATCAGCGACAACATTGTACAAATAAAAGTTCTTGTTCTTTGTTGCGTCTTCAATTTTACTCGAGTCATAAGAGAAATCAATTTTTTCAGTATTAAATTGATTACTCCAATTTCTTAATTGAAGTTGTTCATCACTATTTGGATTATTTTTAAAAGCTTGATGTAACTTTTCATCAATTTTTTTCCACTCATCAATAGAGAATTCTTTCTTTTTAAGACTGATTAAAAATTTATATATATTTTTGGCAGCAATCTTAGAAGATAAAGTATTATCTCTTTTATATTCATAAATTAAACCCTGATCATCACTTTCCCGTGTTTTATAAATATCTAATAATTTTTCAGTTTCATCAGGCGCAGTCCATGCCAACATATGACCGATAGGCCCAAATTGAGTTATGCCCCTTTTTTTATTACGATCATCCCAATAATTTATTATTGAATTAGTATTAATAATATCTCGGTTAAAAGTAGAAACAGGCTTAGGTAAACACCAATTCAAGGAAGCATAAAATCCTGAAAAACGTTGGTGCGAATAAGTATCAGCGAATATATGTAATAGAATACCTATCTTAATTAAATAATAATCTTCAGCAATTGGCTTTTTATTAGGATTTGAAATATCCGATTTAATAGTATTCAATAGCTGACGTAGCTTAAAATTATTTGTATTATCATCAAAATCGAATGATTTAGTTACATACATTCTATCGTCGCTGTTAACTTTATATATTTTATTTAGCTGATTAATCGAGTAAGATGGTATAAAATGAAAAGGAACAACTACATTTGTTTGCACTTCTGTATGTAAAAGCTCTAGATAGTCCAAACCGGCAAATCCAGTATTTACGGGATAAAATACCCAACCATTACCCCCAATATTATCTTTCTGGCTTTCTTTGTTTTCTCTTTTTTCAAATTCTACATCTTTTCGGAAAGAGTTTAAATATATATGAGCTTCAATATCAGATTCTAAATTATCGCTTCTTGCATTACCATATTTTTTACATAAATATCTGGCATAATTTGGAACACTGTTAATATCTACAGAATTCTCTCTGAATGGATGAAAATCATCAACAAATTGTGAATATTCTGCAATTCTTTGAGCTTCATCCTCATTGAAGCCAGCATAATTAGCAAGAACTTTGATTGTATAATAATGAAAGTTTATATTCATGATTTATTACTCTTGATTTAGAAAATACTTGGTTTTGTTGGGCAAACATGGCGCTTATCAAAAATATCTCCAATCTCGTCCCAGCCTATCCCGCCAAGCTAGAAGGGCCACGCTGCAACCTATTAGGGTCAAGTTCCATCCATTCAGGATATCAGTTGTAACCACTAGAGTATGCATTAATACTCTGAGAATAAACTCTGGACGTTTTACTGTACAGCGACCATTCTCGCAAGTGCATTGCTGAATCTTCTTAGTTCAGCGTTAATAGTTCAAGGCTCTTGTGAGGACTGGTAATATCCATCCCTGAGTCATAAATGTCCATGCATGGACTGTTCCTACTCCATCCGTGTTTGAAAAGGTTCTCTGTTCATCCTTGCCGATCCATCGTTTAACTTCCAAGGTGCACCGATCATGTTTTCCAATATATCCTCAGTTATTGAAGGTTGGTCGTTCTATATATGGGGTTCATTGATCTACCTTCCTGAGACATCCATGGACCCTTACGATTGATCGATCAATCAGAATGATCTATCGGCCTCCCTTTTTGATACATCCGTGGACCTTGAGAATGCATCTTTCCATAGTAAAGGTTGATCAGTCATCCTTTTGAGTGAATGGGTCATGTACATGGATCCGTGGCGTCGTGTGTTTCTTGTCTTTATGGTTCTATTTACCCCCCCACCCTAAATCCCTCCCCCGCAAGGGGGAGGGACTTGTTTGTGTTTAACCTCTAGCCATTCCCGCTAGCCACTAGACGTGTCGGGCGGGGTGGATTTGGGGTGCTTGACGAACCGATGGCCTAGGTCATTCAAGGC
>CAIWDB010000247.1 GCA_903911305.1 uncultured Methylococcaceae bacterium
CGGCGACGGTAGCCAGTTCAAGGTAATCCCCATCGAAAACGTGCTACTCATCCCGATGAAGGACGAAACCGGCGCACTGTGGAATGTTCAACTAATCTACCCGCAAAAAATCTTATTAGGCGATGAAGAGCGCGACCGGGATTTTCTGCCGGGTGCGCGAGTCACCGGCCTATTCCACTGGCTAGGCGAGCGCACCGAGACGGTTTGCCTTGCCGAGGGCTATGCGACGGCGGCGAGCGTCTATGAAGCGACGGGCTACCGTTGCTTTGTGGCGTTTTCGGCTGGCAATCTTCCTCATGTGGCGCAAGCGGTACAGGCGGCTTTGCCTGATGCCCGGATAGTGATTTGTGGCGACCATGACAAGCCCGACCAAAAAGGCCGACGGGCGGGGATTGAGAAGGTAGAAGAAGCGGCGGCGCTAGTCGGGGGTTTTGTGGCACTGCCACCAACCGTGGGCCATGATTTCAACGATTACGCCAATACTTTCAAGGAGATAAGTCATGCTGGATGATACCGAGACCGCCAACCCAATCAAAACCCTCATTGCGACCGCCCAACCGCCACGCCAGACCGCCAAGGCCAAGCCGCAACAGTCACACCCCACAGGGAGCGAACAGCCACCGAAAGCGGAACAAACCCAAGCGCAAGATGACCCATGGGGCGAGCCGGTTCTGTTCGATACCCTAAGCCTTACGCCAGAGATTGACTGCAAACTGCTTCCGGGGATTGTTGGCGAGTATGGCGAATCGCTCACGCAAAACCTACAAGTGCCTTCCGCCTTGGTCGTGGCGACCATTGTATCTGTGCTGTCTACCGCCTTGGCTTGAAAAGTCACCATTGGGCCATACCCGGATGATGATTACATTGAACCCGTCAATGTCTGGACATTGGGAGTTGCCGAATCCGGCGAGCGCAAAAGCCAAATCCTAAGCCGTTGCAAGCGTCCTTTGGTCTATTGGGAGAAGGAGACGACCCGCAAGGAAAAGGCCGAGATCGAGGAAAATACCTCAATTCGTTCCATAGGCCGCAAACGGGCCGAGAAATTGGAGGGCATCCAACCGGCGATTTTGGTCGACTTCCCGCAAGCGGCAAAGCGCAAATTCAGGGCTTCCGGCTTGTTTGCACGGTTCTTCCCCGTCTATCCGCTGTCCAACATCGGGCGGCGAAATGTGCGCAAGCGGGTGTTGATAGCCGACGAACTGCAAGCGGCTTATGACCGGGCGGTAATGGATTTGCTCGACATCGAATTGATTGAAGGCAAGGAATACCGCCTAGAACTGGACACCCAAGCGCGGGAGCTTTGGCTAGGCTTTGCCGAAGAGATGGAGAAAGGCCAAGCGGACGGCGGCGAGTACCGCGACCTACGCGACTGGGTAGCCAAGCTACCGGGCGGGGCGTTGCGCTTGGCGGGATTGTTCCACCTTGCCGAACACGGCAAACAAGGGCTTATCCAGCCGGTTAATTTTCAAACCATGGCCAGCGCGGTGGGGCTGGCGATGCGCCTGATCGACCATGCACGGGCTGTGTTTGGCTTGGTGGGCGCGGACAAAACCACCGACGATGCCAAGGCGGTTTGGGCGTGGATCGTCGAAAACCAGATGACCGGCTTCTTCCGCTCCGATGCCCACAAGCGGTTTCACACCAAATTTGGCAAGGTCGAGGTGTTGGAGGAAGTGCTGGACGTGCTGAAAGGCCGCGAACTCATCCACGGGCCTTACAAAAGCAAGCAAGGCAAAGGCAACCGGCCTAGCCATGGCTACACCGTCAACCCGGCTGCGTTGCTACTGGCAACCCATCAGGGCGGCAAGGGGCTGAAAACATCCTAAAAACCCTATAAGGCATAAAAGGTATTTTTTACTCAATCTATCTATCTATCTATAAAATAACGGCTTTCCACTCAAAGCCGAACATCTACGGGAATTTAGGATATTTAGGACATTTAGAGATTACCGATTGACAATCAACAGGATAGGCCGACTTCAACACGAAAGCAGTGAAAACAGTTGAAGCCGACGAAGTGACCGGCAGTCTAGCTGGTTTGAAGGGGCACTGCCATTAAGTTAAGGATTTTGAACATGCCAAAACCGTTTGTAGTTCCGGCTTTAGCCGGTCTTTTCGGGGTTGTCTTCCGCCTAAAGGCGGGACTACGAACGCTAACTTAATGTCATTGGGTTTAAATGGTGGCAAGTCGGGCAAGCGGCGTGGCAGGATGCCATCAATTTTGCAGTATGCTTCTAAATATCCTAAATTTCTGTAGGACTCGGTATTGAAAAAGTGGAGGTTCGATTTTGGACCGGGGCATGAAGCAAGCAACCCAATCAGCTGCTTGGAACGGACAGAAAGACCCATATTGAAAACTCGATATTTGCAATAGGGGGGTATGCGTGGACAAGGCAATGGGCGGGCAGATTCAAGCAGTGAGTTCAAGCGGTCATGCACCTTGACGGAAAACGGGCAAGAGTGAGAAGTTTGGGGCTTTTTTTTCGAGCAGACAGGCCAACGGTCAAGCCCGACACAAGCAATTTGAAGACATCTGAAGAGACAACATGAACAAACGAACCGATTACCAACGGGACTACATGCGCAGCTACCGGGCGAAGCAACGCGAAGCGGGGGCGACCGGCCCATGCCAACCCCATGACCGAAAGCGGCGGAACGGGCTTCACCGATAGGCAGCTTGGGCAATTGCGGGAGATCGTCAGGCAAGGACTGACAACCCTGCTAACGCCGCCAACTGTTAGCGTTGTAAACAAGGCGCAAGCAACCCCGTTTACCGAGGTTGACGTAAACCATGTAAACGCCCCACAAGGCAAGCTAACCGCTGCTAACGTAAACCCGGTAAATAAGCCGTCTAAAGACACCCATGGAACGGGTGATTTATCCGCAGAAAAACGAGTGGGGGTTAGGCAATGCCCCCACTGCACCGGGCCAGTGACCGGGAAAAGCACGGCGGTTTATTGCTCGGACGCTTGCCGCTATGCCGCCCTGTCTGCCAAGCGCAAAACCGCCAGACACCTAGCCCAAGCAAAAGGGCGGGTTATCGGCTAGAACGGGGATGGAATGAGATAAAAACACGACATTTGGGGTAGGGGGTATTGCCTTGTTGACCCAATGCTGTTGAATTAAGCCATTCGCAGACTGTTCCCAGAGCGAAGTCGAGGGGGAGTCGAAGCGAACAAGCTGGCTTCGACTCCGCTCAGCCAGCGGAACGCATTAAACTCAAGCGATAATTCAACAACATTGCCTTGTTGACCCTGCCCATTGCAGGACTTGGGCGGACAAGGCCGATTATCCGAGAAAATAAGGGGGGTATCGGTTGGACAGGTATGGAATGCGATAAAAACTCGAGATTTGAGGTAGGGGGGTATTGTCTTGTTGACCCTGCCCATTGCAGGACTTGGGCGGACAAAGCCGATTATCTTTAACTTAATAGGGGGTATCGGTCAGACGGGAGTGGACATTGCCATTTATCCGTGAAATTAAAGGGGGTATGCTTAGAACAATGGCGAGGATTTGTTAGTGAGGGGGTATTGGGCAAGGCAGAGGCAGGACTTAGCACACCGTACCAGGCGCACGGGCGGAAAAGCAAATATCATGAGCACTTTTTTCTTTGGTCACATCTGTATAGAAGTCTGATTTGTAATAGATTTCGCCTTATTGTTGACCGTCATCTGAGAGTGCATTTAGCGTGGCTTGTGCTGTTGCATCCCCCTGCTCGGCTGCCATGCGATACCACTTAGCTGCTTCGGTCTTATTCTGTGGAAAACCTTTACCCTTGGAATAGAGTTCACCTAGGTTAAGTTGGGCAACTGCATTCCCCTGTGCAGCCGCCATATGATACCACCTCGCTGCTTCGTACTTATTTTGTGGTACACCCAAGCCCATAGAATAGAGAGTACCTAGATTATTTTGCGCATCTGCATTCCCCTGTTCGGCAGCCATCCGATACCACTTTGCAGCTTCGGTTTGGTTTTGTGTAAGCCCTTGGCCATTGTCATAGAGGTTACCTAGGTTGGTTTGTGCATCTGTATGTCCCTGCTCGGCAGCCATGCGAAACCATTTTGCGGCTTCGGTGTAGTTCTTAGGTACTCCATCCCCCTTAATATATGCCTGACCCCATTTGAATTGTGTCTCTGCATTCTGTTGGCCCTGATTCGTTTGTTTGTTGCTGAACAGAGTTAGATGGCTTTATACCGTACTTTTTTAACGGGTCAAGTTCTGTGGGGTTGTTGTTCGGGTTTTCATTATCCAGAGGATTAGGAACGGCTGAGTATTCTTGAGTATTTTCAACTGACGGATATTGGTTTTCGTGTTTGGCTAACGACGTTCGATGTTCTTTCCCAACAAGCAAACTTGCAGCAAACAATGCCAGAATAATTCCCGCCGCTACCGTCCGGTGAATAACGCCTATTGGGTATGCTTCCACGGTAAAGCCATAGTCCTTGTCCCAACTCGTTAAGCCTGTCCTTTTCAGTCGGGAATGAGCCAAACTTGCTGTTATCAACCAAACAAGCGGCAAGCCTAGCCCTATTCCCCTAAACCATACCGAAAAAGCCCTATTCAGGTAGCGTGGAGGTTGTTGGCTGCTGACGACTCGAAGACCAAATAGCATCTTTCCCGGTGTATTGCCAAACCATGAAAGAAGGGCGGTCTCCAAAAAAACCCAAAGGAAATATGCAATAAAGTATTGTATGAATGGGTTAATAAATAAAATACTGATTTTCTGACTCAACAGGCCAAGCCGATTAAAATAACCAATGAAGAATACAACGACGAAAGCTACAAAAAAGTAATCTACATTGCGGGCGAAGAATCTTCTCCACGGGCGGGGGTGTTATCTGTGCCATGATTGAAATCATTTGGCTTTGGTTTGGCTTTCGCTTTGTAATCGTAGGTATTTTGTCGGGTTTCCTGATTGGGTTCTGCCTTGGGCTTGTAGTCTTGCTGTTCCGATTCGTGGCGTTTTTCTTGCCCGCCCTTGGCTTCCATTCCATCCAAGAATTCATCGTAGGCTTTTTTCTTGTCGGGATTGGAAAGCACGGCATAGGCGGCATTGATTTCTTTGGTGATCCGCTCGGCTGATTCCCTGTTACCCGGATATTTATCTGGATGGTACTTTTGGCACAGCACCTTGTAAGCCATCCTGATAACTTCGGGGGGCGCATCCCGCGACACTTTGAGGGTTTGGTAATGGTTGTTCATAGTGTGGGTTCTCTTCCTGATGTCAACGGCTCAAGCATCCAAGGCTTTCCACTACGCTTGCAAGCCTGTTGCTTTGGCATCATGTAACACGGTAAAGGCAAACAATGCCGACTTATGTAGTTAATTGTAGACCGATTTATTGAAGGCTCAAGACAAACGGGGAGAATAGGGAAAGGAATTTCGCTGCAATGCAACTAAGAACGTGGATTAGCTGATTGCCGAGCGCACCACGGGCAAGGCTCCACGATCTGGCGAGAGCCTTCCAACCCGTCAAGGCCACGGGACTAGCGAAAGGAACCCTGCCCTTGGGCAGTCTGGTTGGATTTGATTTTGTGCTTAGACAAGGGGGGGTATGACCCTGCCTTTGGGCGGTCTGGTTGGATGGTGATCTAGGCCACGGGCAAGGCCGGAACCACGATCAAGCCAGACGGCAAGGCCGGAATAGGGCAGGGCTTCACGTTCTGGCAGCACACCG
>CAIWDB010000248.1 GCA_903911305.1 uncultured Methylococcaceae bacterium
CATATACACCCTTCTATTCGACCTATCAATTCTATTTTCGTGTATCATTTAAACAAATTGATGGCTACATGAAGAGGGCGGCAATCCCATGCAATGGCAAGAAGTCTGCGAACATCCAAGCTTGCAAAACTTACCGTTTAAAGTCGAGCTTAACGAAAGAGGGCAAATCTTAATGTCTCCGGTTAAGGTGTACCACTCCGCATTTCAAGGAAAAATCTCTCGTTTATTGCCAGATCATGGAGTTATTCTGCCTGAATGCGCGATTACCACCACAAAAGGGACGAAAGTGGCCGATATTGCATGGTGCACGGAACAACGCTTTGGTGTGATCCAGCATGAAACGGAATGTTCCATCGCCCCGGAACTTTGCATTGAAGTCACCTCTTCAAGCAATACAAAAATGGAAATTGAGGAAAAAAAACAGTTATATTTTACGGCAGGGGCTATCGAATTCTGGGTTTGTTATGAAGACGGGGATATTAAATTTTTCGATACCAGTGGAGAATTGAACAAGTCAAATTTAATGCCTAATTTTCCAAACAAAATTAGAGTGATAGGCTAAATATTCATTTTGTGCGAAAAAAATTTTTACGCTAAATCATCCGCCAAGCCTTATCCATGACCCGCTACCGCGCTCCTGCCCCGGCCAAATCCGCTTATATCACCCCGGAGGGTTTTGCTGTCTTGCAAGCCGAACAGCAAGCCTTGTGGAAACGGCGGGCCGAGGTGACGGTGGCTTTGTCCGATGCCGCCGCCGAAGGGGACAGATCGGAAAATGCCGAGTATATTTACCGCAAGAAGGAATTGCGGGAAATTGACCGCCGCATTCGTTATCTGCAAAAACGTTTGCCTGAATTGACGGTGGTGGCGAATCAAGCCACAGACCGTTCCAGAATTTACTTCGGCTCTTGGGTTTGTTTGGAAGATGAAGAGGGTAGGGAAGTAAGTTATCGCATCGTCGGGCCTGATGAATTTGACCCGGCTTTAGGTTGGATTAGTATGGATTCGCCGATGGCACGGGCCTTGATGAAAAAAACCGTGGATGATGAGGTGAGGGTGGAAACGCCGAGCGGTTTGATGGTTTATTATGTGGTTGAGGTGAGTTATGAGCCACCTAAGACCGATCCGGTTTATATAACCGAGTTAGCCTTATCGAAACCGCCACCAACGGACAAACCTGAACCCTAACAAGGCCGTCAATACCGCCGCAAATTGCAAGGGTTCGGTGATGTCCTTCTTCACCAACCACCAAAAGTGGATGACTCCGGCAATGCCGATGACATAAACCAACTTATGCAGGCGTTTCCAGCGTTTGCCGCCTAGTCGCTGGACCATTTTATTCGTGGAGGTGACAGCCAAGGGGATCAACATCAAAAAAGCGGGAAAGCCAATGGTGATATAAGGCCGTTTGGCGATGTCTTTGACGATGTCCCCCCAATCAAAAAATTGATCCAGCACCAGATAAGTCAGAAAATGCAGACAGGCATAAAAGAATGCGAATAAACCCAACATCCGCCGCCATCTGACCGGCCAACTCCATTTCGAAATTGCCCGAAGTGGCGTAGCCGCCAGCGTAATCATTAAAAAGGTTAAGGTCCAGTAACCCGTCGTGCGGGTGATCTTCTCAATGGGATTCGCGCCAAGACCATTGTGAAATCCTAGCCAAGCAAGTTTCGCCAAGGGAATTAGCGCAATCAGGAATACGAGGCTTTTCGCTGCCGACAAGTATTTTTCTTGCTGCATGTTTGTCGGTTTAGAAGTTTTTCTGCAAATCCATGCCGGAGTAAAGCTGCGCGACTTGATCGGCATATCCATTGAAAGGCAAGCTGGGGCGCTTGAAGAAATCGCCAATGCGCCGCTCTTTGGCCTGACTCCATCGGGGATGGTCAACGCTAGGGTTGACGTTGGAATAAAACCCATATTCACTAGGCCCGGCCTTCATCCAGCTCGATACGGGCATTTGTTCCATGAATTTGATGCGGACAATGGATTTGGCACTTTTGAAGCCATATTTCCAAGGCACGACAATGCGGACGGGTGCGCCATTTTGGTTGGGCAATACTTCGCCATAAAGCCCAAAGGTTAATAGTGTCAAAGGATGCATTGCCTCATCCATGCGCAAGCCTTCACGGTAGGGCCAATCTAACACGGGCGAGTTGACCCCCGGCATTTGTATAGGGTCGTTGAGCGTGGTGAATTCGACAAATTTGGCATTGCCAGTCGGCTCGGCACGTTTAATCAATTCGGCTAATGGAAAACCGACCCACGGTATCACCATGGACCATGCTTCCACACAGCGCAAACGATAGACCCGTTCCTCCAAAGCAGCCAATTTCATCAGGCTGTCGATGTCCCATACTTTCGGGTTACGGACTTCGCCTTCCACGGTCACGGTCCAAGGACGGGTTTTCAGACTGCCTGCTTGTTGGGCTGGGGACTCCTTGTCGGTTCCAAATTCGTAATAATTGTTGTAATGGGTGACATCCTCAAAAGGCGTGAGTTTGTCGGGCAGTTCATAGGCTGATTTGACCAAGGTGGGCAACTTCTCCCCGGCAATAAGATGACTGGGCAAAGCAACCCCCAAGGCTGTCCCCGCAGCAAGCCGCATGAACTCCCGTCGTTGACGGTATACGTCTTTGGGGGTGATTTCCGAAGTCAGGACTTTGGGCATTTTCCAATTGGGCATGGCGATGGTTTTTATAGTTGATTGCTAAGTCCCCAAGCATTGAACTTTCAAACACTGATTGAAGCAGTTGTCAGTGCTGACCGGTTATGGCTGGAGCGGGAAAAAACGAAACAATTAGAGTAACTTTAATATTAGTAATGTCTGGTAAACAGTCCATTTGACAATGCCACGGCAAAAAATTCAATTTTTCCTTCCTGCTTGGAGGTTAAGATGCCTAACTAGGCTGTGCCGTTACCTACGCTACTCAATATTCAACACCACCAAACTTACATCGTCATTGAATGACGGGCTACCGCAAAATTCGCGTAAACTAGAAACTATTTTTTGTATGGTTACCTCGGGTGATTCAGAACGGTTGGTAGCAAGCAGGTTGCTTAATTTGGAAATGCCAAAAAATTCCCCGTCCCGATTTTGGGCTTCGGTAATGCCGTCGGTGTAAAGTAGAATCTTGTCGCCCGGTTGAAAAGACAGGCATTTTTCTTCATACATGACATCCTTCATAACGCCTAAGACCATGCCTTCGGTATCCAACTCACGGCATAGTTCGTCGTTGACTGGTAACCATAGCGGACAATTGTGTCCGGCATTGGAATAGCAAAGTTGCCTGAGCGTAGGGTTGTAACGCATATAGAACATGCTGATGAACAAGTCGGACCCGTTCAAATCATCATGCAAAAGCTCGTTGAGGGAGTGCAGAATTTCAGCAGAACCTTGGTTAGGTTTCAGTGGATCGGACTTGCGCGCCTCGGCTTTCAGCGTGTTTCGCACACCTGCCATCAGCAAGGCCGCGCCCATGCTATGCCCGGACACGTCGGCAATGACTATATTTAAAATATCGTCGGAATAGAAATAATCATAATAATCGCCGCCGACATGGGTTGCCGGAAGACAAAAACCAGCGACATGCAAGCCTTCAATATTCAAAGGCGCCTTTGGCAGCAATGAAATTTGGATTTGTTTGGCGATTTCCAATTCATGGCGTTCTTCCTCATATTTTTTCCGGGCCGAAATGTCGTGGTCCACGCCCCGCCATTTGATGAGCCGTCCGTCTTCCGCCAAGAAAGGCTTTCCAGTGGATTCTGTGAACACTTCGTGACCGTCTTTGTGACGATAGCGATTGACCAATCGCTGAAACGGTTCCCGCACTTCAATTGTCGCTGGCAACGCCGTCGTCCAATGTAATTTGTCTTTCTCGGTCAGTAGATTCAGATAGGATTTTCCAAGAATTTCTTCAGGTTGATAGCCCAATATCTGGTATACCGCACTACTGCTGTAAATATAACAGCCATCCGGGTCTTGCTCCCATAACCATTCACCCGTCATTTCGGCGACTTCGCGAAAGCGCTGTTCGCTGGCTTGCAAAGCTTCTTTATCACGCTTTTGTTCGGTTATATCCTGTTGAATGGATAGAAAATGGGTCACCTTGCCTTCACTGTTGCGCACGGGCGAGATGGTTTCCGATGCCCAATACAATTCGCCATTTTGTTTCCTATCTTGAATTTCTTCCTGCCATTCACCCTCGTTAAGCAGCGTTTCCCTCATTCTTTGGTGTTGCTCTTGTGAGGTTTGGGAAGAACGCAAGAATGATGGGTTTCTGCCGATGACTTCGCTACAGCTATACCCGGTCAGGTGGGAAAAACTGGTGTTGATATATTCGATAATGCCATTAATATCTGCGATCATGACCGCACTGGGGCTTTGTTCCACCGCCCTAGATAGGGTATGAAGCTGTTCCTCAGCCCTCTTTCTGGAGGTTAAATCATGGATGACCGCTACAAAAAAACGCTCATTGCCCAGTAATGCTTCACCAATGGATAAATGCAGAGGGAATAGGCTTTCGTCTTTGCGTTTTCCGGTGACTTCGCGACCGATACCTATGATTGTTTTGACACCTGTGTGCAAATAGTTTGCGAGATACCCGTCATGTTCAGCTTGATGTGGGTTTGGCATGAGGATTTTGACGTTCAACCCTAACACCTCGTCAAATGTATAGCCGAACAGTTTCTCAGCCGCCGGGTTGAATAATTGAATCAACCCATGCTCATCAATCGCTATGACCCCGTCGGTAATAGTATCCAATATGGTTCTGAGTTTAGTCTCGCTATCACGCAAGGCCATATCGCATAGTGGTGGGGAAATGGTTTCCCTAAACCGAAGCACTGCCCCAAAAAGCTTGCCATTTTCAATCAGTGGATCAATGCAAAAGGAAAACGTATGAGTGGCTTGATCTTTGCAATTTAACGAGGCACTGAGTTCATGAAATGAAACCCCCTCGTGAACTGTCCTCTCCAATAAAGCCAAATGCCCGTCGGCAAAAAATAAACGTTCAGCGGGTTGACCTAGCAACTCGGCTTCAGCATAACCCAACAATCCATGTGCTACCCGATTCAGTGCTTGAATTTTGCAATCTTTGCTGAAAAGGCAAACGCCTTCATCAAGCGTGTTCAATGCTGCGAGTAGTATGCTTGTTTCGTTCATGGTGATAGCCATAACATAAAACCTGATGAGCAAGTTGTTTCAGCCAAGACTTAAAACGCCGTAAGTTAAGGGTTTTAAACATTCCAAAACCATTTGTAGTTCCGGCTTTAGCCGGTCTTTTCGGGGTTTTCCGCCTAAAGGCGGGACTACGAACGTTAACTTAAAGGCAGTGGCCCATGGCCTGGATACCGGCATCCATGCCGGTATGACGAGCTTAGCTGAAGAATCTTGTTTTATTCATCATTGTTGGTCTTCACACAGTCTAGGGAAAGGTAATGCTGAATATAGTCGTATAGTTTAGCCATTTCGTCATCCGAAATCGTATCCGTTGTGAAAGCGGGCATAATGGATTGTCCATCGACAGTGGACGCTGGATTGCGAACATGTTGGGTGAACGTCGCCAAGCTTGCTAGTTGACGTGAGGAGCGTATCGGCTTGTCAGGCACAATGCGGTTTCCTCCTGAAGGGTGGCAGCTACTGCAATTGGCCTCAAACAAGCTTTGACCTTCATCACGCGGATTGGCTGCGGATGGGGTACGACCTGTAAACGTCAATTCGCCACCAAAGAAGCCTAATGAAAGTACACAGATCACACCAATGAAGTAAATGGGCAGCAAGGCTTTAGCTTCCGGGCCAACCCGGAAACCGATAAAAATACCTGTCCACATCAGCAGGGTGTAGGGAAAGGCAATCAATAATTTAAATTTGATTGGCTTTAGCAAGCTGCCATTAAAATAGTGTTGCCAATCGAGCAAGCCCATGGTCAACGCCACCAACGAAAACAGCCCAGCCAGTACCAAGGCGTGGTAAGCGCTACGCTTCAACTCTGGCTTGCGAAAAATAATAGCCGCCAAGCACAGCAAAAGTGCGCCTAGATTCATGCCGATAGGCAGATGAACAAGAACAGGGTGCAACGGGTGTTTGTACCCAAAACTTTCTAAAAAGTGGTAAACGAAATTGCTCGCATCCTTTAAGAGTTCTATCATCATCGGTGCTGGTCAGTTTTTATATCGTTAAAAATAAGGCATTCGACTAAGGCTCTACATACCTATGGCTTTCAATATTCCCGGCGTAATCACTTGCTCGCACCCTGTGGTGCCGGGGTGTAGGCCATCGGGGACATATTGCTTGAACAAGGCAGTATCTGTTTTAAGTATTCGCTGCCATTGCTTTTCATGGTCGATTAACGTTAATTTATATTTTTTTGCGACATCCCGGTACATTTGGTAATAGGCTTCCATGTCGGGGCGTTTCTCAAGGCTTTCGCCAACCGGCGGGTTCATCGTCATTAGAATAATCTCGACATGACGATTGACTTTGTGGATGCGGGAAATCATATTTTCCAAATTGGCCTTGGCTTGGGCCAAAGTAATATGATTGGCCACATGCGCATCATTAATGGCAAACTCGATGAAAACGGTATCCGGTCGTTTTTCGATAACCCGTTCGTCAAGATTGTCCACCCCCCAAGTTGACCACATCCCCGCTTTGCCGCTATTGATCAGATTGACCAAATTTGGGTATTTGGCTTCCAAGGCAATGCGTAATTGCCCCACCCATGGCCCAACCTCAGTCAAACTAGTTCCATAGGTGACGATAGTTTGCGGTTTGCCTTGGTTGAGATTGTCGATAAGCTGGCTTTCGTGGTTTGCAGAAACCGCTTTGAAGGTTAGCAGTATCAGCGCCAATATACTAATCGCTATTAATATAAATTTGGTATTCTTCATTGATCAAGCTTTATTCCTTTCCTCGACTTGTTGTTGAATAGCTTTTGCCATAATGCTTGAACCCACGCTTAGACTTTGGAAATCTTCACCCGTCAGTACAGTCAATTCGCAAGGGGTCAGGCAGCGGACTGTTGCGGTACGAATGCTGTCTTGCAACAGGGCGATTTCGCCAAAATGATCGCCTTCAGTCAATTCGCCCACTTTCTTGCCATTCTTCAACACTTCCAACCGACCCGTTTGTACGATATAGGCAGTGTCGCCGCGTTCGCCTTGGCGGATGACTTCGTCGCCGGGTTCAAAGTGGAGCTTTTGCAATCGTTCCGTGGCATCGGGTGTCAACACGGCAATGTCGGCACGGAATGGCACATCCAAGCACCAGTCAATCAAAATTCTTAAGTTGCGTTCCAATCCCGGCAGGGCGGCGAGATTGGTCACACGGGACAGGAACCATGCCGGCGTGCCACCAAACGACAATGGCCCTAGGCGGCAGATTGAACGGCGACCCATGTTGTAGATTTTCAGCCAACGATCCTTGGGTTTGAAAGCATGGGTGGGGAATTCCTGCGAAGCCGCCCAAGCATTTTGGCCTACCGTCTTGCCCAGATCGACATAATCCGCCGTCGTGAGGAACTTCTTGTCCTCGTGTTGTTGCTTCATCGCCGTCACCCAAATGTGAGGACGGTCCTTAAACCTGAGTTCATCGTCAATGTCCAACGGCCAGCGGTAGGTTTGGTTGTCGATTTGCAAACTGGGCAACTTGAATGACGCATTGACCACCAGCCCCACGCTTTGTCGTTCGCCGTCAGCCAATACAATCGCATCGCGGGTGATCGCGGTTATTTCTTTGTTCCTGCACAGGGTCACGCCTGATTTTTCCAATGCAAGATCGCGTTGGCTCTTTATCATGCTTTCAAAGCCACTGAAGGGTGCTTTGCTGTCTTCATACAGTAACACCTGCCAAGGGTGTTGTTTGAGTATCGGGTAGGATGTTTCCACCGTCTTCAACATTTCGCAAATTTCCACCGCAGTCGCGCAGGAACGTTGACCCGATCCAATCACCGCGAAATTCAACAGGCGTTTTCTTTCCGCTGGGTCATCGCTGGCTTCGGCGTTTTCCACGGAGTCCATGATCTGCTTGCGTATGTGCAAGGCATCGCCCACCGAGTCGATAGGGCTAGTATGAGCCATCATGCCCGGCAACCCAGTCAAATTAGGGATTGGGAACAATGCCAGCACTAATTCATCGTAGGGAAGTTCGACGGAGCGGTCGTTTTGTAAAAGGGTGATGATTTTTGCATGGGTGTCCACACGCGACACTTCCCCCAATTTAACCCGTGTATTGGGAAGTATTCGGCGTATCGGATTCACCACATTGCCGGGTTGCATCGTCCCCCCTATGACCTCTGGCAGCAAGGGATAAAACAACATATTCGGATGGGTATGGACGAGAGTTAAGTTCACTCGCGTGTATTGTCCGATCAATCGTTCGATCTTCATAGCAGCATGGATGGCCGCCACGGTTCCGCCAAT
Source organism: uncultured Methylococcaceae bacterium (assembly GCA_903911305.1). Taxonomy (GTDB): domain Bacteria; phylum Pseudomonadota; class Gammaproteobacteria; order Methylococcales; family Methylococcaceae; genus Methylumidiphilus. The sequence continues at coordinate 8,422 of CAIWDB010000248.1, forward strand.
AATGACAATATTGGCTGATTTGTCTTTAGCTTCAGGCATGTGAAAATGTCCCGCACCGTTGAATAAAAGGGAAAGCATGACTCCGTAATACAACGCATGAGCCATCCAACTCTCAGGCAGCAAAGCCGCGAAAAATAGAAATGCAAAAAAGAAGAATAGCGACAAAGGTCGCAGCATGACCCCAACTGTGATCAATATACCGCAAGTGAACTCAACCAAAGCCATTAACAGGGTGAACGTGTCGGGTGCCGATGACATAATAGGCACATTAAACAAAGTCAGTATGCCCAAGGCTAGGTTGGGCTGGAAAACTTTGTAGACGACTGCCAGATACAATATGTTTAACCCGGCCAACACGCGCATGATGGCTTGTGCCCGCTGCCTAGGAATGGCAGCAAGTTGGGTTTGCAAGGGGAGCAAACCCGGCGTCACCGGCAATTGCACAAAATAATTGCCCGGGCCTTGCAACAATAGATAAATGGCAACGCCCGCTAGCGCACTGGCATAAGCGAATAAATCTTGTTGGAACAAAACCAAGCCGAATAAAGCCAGTAACATAAGAGCCACCGACAAGATACGGACATAAATGCCAAGCAGAAAACCAAGCCCGAGCAAAAACTCTATCCAGCGCAAGCCTAGCAAGCTGGACCCATAAGCATTTAACTCCAAGTCAGGAGCGAAAAGGGTAGGGGATGCGAATTGTTGCACACCATGGCGGGGTTCAAAGCCAAGGGCTGATGAGATCAATACCCACGCCAAACAGAATCTGAGTATCGGTGAGACATAATCGCCATAGCTTCCCAAACGGGCTTGTAAATCGGGGAATAGGTCTTTTGCACCGGTAAAGCCCAAGCGTATCCAGCCTATCGCGAACAGGGCAAACGCCGAGATCATGCTGAGGTTTAAGAAAGATAGAGACGTATAGAGGGAAGGTTTTGGCTTCGCATTCCATTCAACGACTTGGTCGGGGGTTAAAATCCAGCGTTCATGTGCGATGCTAGTATCAGCCCACAGCAAAATAGCAAGCAAAGACAAGGCGGGTATTGCCCATGCCCGCCATCGCATGAGTAAGATCAAAAAGTGTCTCCGGTCAAGCCAAATTGGCATATTCTTCACTCCTGTTGGTTTTTTTCTTATGGACTCTGAAGAAAGACAAGGGTTCATTTAGGATTGGAATATTAAAATCTTGGTGAATTGTGTCAATTCAATCGACTGATTCTATCATGCTTTGTATCATTTTCACTGACCTATAAAAGGCTTGCCCTGCCTGTACGCGCACTCGCAAGGCAAGCCTTGCACTCCCGCATCACTTTTATCGCACCCAGCGACGCCTAACAATTGAGCCAAACAGCCTCACGGTCTACAATCATAACCAAGCCAACGAAAACCAATCAACGGAGAACACCGTTATGCCTATCACCCAAGAGTTTGAAGCCCGTGCCGCCGAATTGATCGAAGCGGGACGGTTTATCCATGCCCGTGGTTGGGCGCCAGCCACCAGTGGCAATTTTTCCGCACGCTTATCGGATGGCAGCATTGCCATTACCGTGTCCGGGAAAAACAAAGGGGCGTTGACATTGGACGACATCATGCGGGTTGACGAAGCAGGCCGTCCGCTGGATGATAAGAAACCCTCTGCTGAAACCCTATTACATACCTCGCTCTATCGGCGTTATGCCTGGATAAAGTCTATATTGCACCCGCATTCCCCTAATTCATCACTTGTTTCCAAATTATTCGCCCATGAGGTGGTACTGGAAGACAACGAATTGTTAAAGGCGATGGAAGGTGTGAATACCCACGAAAAACGTGTTGTGGTGCCTATTTTCCCTAATGACCAAAATATTCCCCATTTATCGTTAAGAGTGGATGAATACATCGAAATGCACGGCGACGACATTTACGGTTACATCATTGCCGGTCATGGGTTCTATACTTGGGGTATGTCAGTTGAACACGCCTTGCGGCATGTTGAAGCATTGGAGCATTTGTTTGACATAGAATTGCGCTTGCACGGGTTAAAAAATAGATAAGCGATGGTTATGAAAGTCAAATTAAAAATATGGCGACAACCCAACCAAAACGCCAAGGGAGGGTTTAAAAACTATGCGCTTGATCATGTCGTCGCCGAAATGTCATTTTTGGAAATGATGGAGACCTTGAATGCGCAATTGATCAAAAAGGGTGAAGACCCGGTGGCATTCGATCATGATTGCCACGAAGGCATTTGCGGCATGTGTAGCATGCATATCAATGGTCGTCCACATGGCCCTTTGCAGACTACGACCTGCCAGTTATATATGCGGTCATTCAAGGATGGACAGACTATCGTGGTGGAGCCATGGCGGGCTAGGGCCTTCCCGGTGATTAAAGATTTGATCGTCAATCGTTCCGCATTCGACCGGATTCTCCAAGCCGGAGGATATATTTCCGTCAATACTGGCGGTGCGCCCGATGCCAATGCCATTCCCGTCCCCAAAAAAATCGCTGACGAAGCCTTCAATTCCGCCATGTGCATAGGCTGCGGCGCTTGTGTGGCGGCGTGTAAAAATGCCTCGGCGATGTTGTTTGTCGGCGCAAAAGTCTCCCATCTTTCCCTGTTGCCGCAAGGCCGGCCAGAACGCAAGGAACGGGTGGAAAGCATGGTCGCCCAAATGGACAAGGAGGGTTTCGGTGCCTGTTCCAATACCGGCGCCTGTGAAGCCGAATGCCCCAAAGGAATTAAAATCACCAACATCGCCCGGCTAAACCGGGAGTATATCGCAGCCATGTTAACCTCCTATGAGGTTGATGTCGGCGGCGCAGATCATGAACATGAATGACCTAACCATCCTACAATATGGAATTTTCTCAGTAATCAAAATAATCAAACCATGGCATACGAAAGATTGACATCGTTCCCACGGTCTCCGTCACTGCCATTAAGTTAAGGCAAAAGCTGGTAGCCCGGATGTAGCCGCTTTGCGGCGTAATCCGGGACCGTATTCCGCTTCGCTTCATACGGGCTACATTTCTTAACTTAATGGCAGTGACGCGGAGCGTGGGAACGATCAAAAATGACCACTTATCCAAGTTAGAGCTTGGGGACGAAAACAAGAGAGATGATTTGAAAAATGCATAATCTACCCGTACCAAACGGAAGCCAAATAGAGAAAAGCTACACCACACAAGGCTATAGCATTCAGTGGAAGAATCCTGACAATTTGCTATCTCGGTATGGTAGTGTGGCATTCATGCTATTTTGGCTGGGCGGATGGTCTATTGGTGAAACCACCACGGCCCAAAAACTCTGGACTGAATTTCAACAAGGAAAACCACTGGTATCCTTTGAAATTATATGGCTTGGAGGGTGGACAGTCGCTGGCTTGTCTGCCTTGTCTTATATATATCCCTTTCTCAGAGATGCAGGCACTACTCAATTAGTGCTTGGCAATTATGAACTGACTTATAATCCCGGTAGGCAGCCGACTACCGAATTTCTGCTAAACAAAACTAAGCAAGTAGGCAATTCTTTCATATATACTGGCGGCAACAACATAACAGCGAAAAAACAAGACATTAGCAATCTTCAGTTGATTTACATAGGCGAGAGGCTTCGACTGAGCTTTGACATTGGCGCACAACGAATAGAAGTTGGGGAATATCTAACCGAGCCGGAAAAAGAATGGCTGCATAAGACCATCGAAAACTGGTTATCCTAAATCCAACGCAAAGGCGCAATCGTAGGGAGCAATAGCGGCTTCGCCGCGTATTGCGCCGAATGCAAGACCTCACCGATCTGGATTTTGAGTGAGCAAATAACCCATTAATGAACATCGAATCGCCATACTCAATTGGTGTGGCATTGCATCGACCAGTTTAATATTTGAACTGGTTCCCAATCTCCGGTTTTCTGGTTCCCACGCTCCCGCGTGGGAACCCGGTTCGACCGCTCTGCGGTCATGCGGCGCAGGAGCGCCGCTGTCTGCATTCCCGCGCGGGAACGTGGGAACGAGATCGTGGCTTTATTTTACAGATTGCTTCAATTGCATCAGCTTGGCCTGAGTGCTTTCTAAAATATAATCACGCAAGAACGTGCTGGCTTTTAATATCTCAATTCCAATCAAATCGCCATCGGCATTAAACTCCGCCGTGATGTTAGGGCTTAATTTCATACTTTCCGTTTCATCTTCCCCGTAGGCACGAATTTCCCTCGCTACAGGTTCTGGCACATAAATCGAAGCAGCCGCCTCTTGCAATAACCCCAAAAGCCCTGCCTCGGCTAAATGGATCAACGGCGAGGTGTTGACCACTAAAATTGAGGGTTCCTTCATGCGGAATCATTCCTCAAGCCTAGCTCCCGCGCCAAACTGTCATCGTCCATCACAAACACATCCATGTTTTCACGCGCCAAGGCACGGATAAAATCACGCCGGTTGAGTCCAGCCAATTCGGCCGCCCGCTCCTGAGACATGGCTCCTTGCTGATACCAATGCATCGCAGCCGCCAGCTTCATTTCACGAACAAATTCTGTGGGCGAACGCCGCAAAGCAGAAAACGAAGAATCTGGAACCGTTATGTTTAAAGCAGCCATATTTGACTCCTAATGTTGGGCGATGAATCGTAATATCTCAATTTTGGAAATCACCGCTTCACAGGTTAACAAAGGCAGCGTAATGTTAACAAGTTTACGCACAGCCCATTCGAGGTTACTAAAGTTATTCTCGTCGTTCCGGCAGGGAGCGCCAGAACCTAGGCTCCATGGATGGCAGGGTTTTGATGCATCCTTGCAATCTGGATGCATAAGGGACAATCCTTGTCCCTCACCCTTCGGGCAGCAAAGCTGTGCAAATCGGCCATCCTGCCGATTTGTCCGGCATTCCCTGCCGAAATGACGGTTTAATTGATTGGCATTGCCCAATGCCTCCCGCTTTTTAGGTTTAGTCATTGTCAACAAAGCTTCATCGGGTTTGAGGAATAAGGCATAACCCGGCCCTCGGGCGATGAACTTCACTTCCTCGGCAGTCTTCCCTTGATTGGCTTCAAAGCTCAACGGCAACTTGCCATAATCCGCAACCAAGCGGGCTTGCTCGGCGGGTTTGCCAGTGGGTTGGGGAGGTTGCGGCATGGCTGCATAGGCAAGGTGGGAAATCAGGCAAAGCAACGCCCAAACGACGAAAACGGAAAGTCTTGTTGATGACATGATGAAACCCTTGAGAGTCTGATAATCTTCCTTTCGGCAAGCTGAGTGCCTCATGCCGATTATAGCCATAACTTGGAAAAGGATAAATCATCATTTCTGGTTCCCTCTCACCGAAGTTTTGGAATCAGCCTGCGATTCACCCACTTACCTGCCTTCATTGGCCCAATCAAGCCCGCGTAGGGCGGAAATAGGGACGGGTTACACCGAATGATATTGGTCGATTATTGGCATTCGGGGATCACATCCCAAGGTGCAAACGAATAGCCCTCTCTATCTGCGCCATCAAACCGGCACCAATCCGACCGCAAGGCTGACTGCTCAAACGCTGCTTTGAGATCGTGCGGATTTGTTGGGCTTGTGCTTTGGACGGTTTAGGCAAGCCACTGTCACCCGCTGCCAGAAAAACCTCGAAAGGGTAAACATGTTCGATATTTGAGGTAATTGGTACGATGGTGACTGTATCAGATGCACGATTATTGCGGTCGTTGCTAACAATCAAAACGGGGCGGCGTTTCGCAATCTCCGAACCCAACGTAGGGTCGAGATTGGCATAGTAAATATCACCACGTTTCATCGCTCAATCCATCCGCTATGGCACATTCCCAAGTGGAGTCGGTTTCGCTGTTGGCGTTTCGATAAGCCGCCTCCAACTCTTCGTCGCTAGGCAAAAGTTGATCGGTTGACTCTATGGGTTCAACTAGCGTCACAATCGCCCGGTAACATCCATCCAATTGTATGGGATGTCTGAACTTGACTATACCTTGTTTGCTTACTTCAGCTTCTATTGCTTGCATCATATTAGACTCCGAGTAAATTCGATATGAATAGAGCCGTAGGGCGCAATAGTGGCTTTGCCGCGTATTGCGCCGCATGTATCGGTGAGGCGTGTAACCATTCGTCGCAATACGGCTTACGCCTCGCGCCTACAACCCAAGTTATTGCGGTTACACCAACCAATCCAACATCGGCATTAGGTTCCGCTGTAATATTAGGGCTTAATTCCATGCTTTCCGTTTCAACCTCATCGGTTAGGCTTAAGTGAATGATGTCTTGCTCCGGGAAGTAATGCATTATTGGGTTATTCATAAGTCAGCCGACCTGATGCTTCCCTCAGCGGAAGACAATCCCAAAAAAGCGGCTAAAGCCGGAACTACGAACGGATTTGGCATGTTCAAAATCCTTAACTTATCCTGATTGACAAGATTCTACAGCTAAAGCCAAGAATCTCGCCATAAGTTTGAAATGCCAGCTATTGCACCTGCACAGGTTTGGTGGTCAGTCTGTGTTGATGCAACAAATTGATATCGACGGGATTGATTTTCCAAATATCATTGGCATACTCTTGAATCGCACGGTCTGACGAAAACAGGCCAGAACGGGCGGTATTCAGGATGGACATGCGTGTCCAATGATCCGGGTCCAAGTAAGCCGTTTCCACTTGGGCCTGACAGTCAATGTAGGATTGGAAATCTGCCATGACTAGGAATGGATCGTGATAAAGCAGATTATCCACCAGCGGACGGAAAATGTCGCCGTCGCCCCGGGAGAAGAATCCACAAAGAATCAAGTCGATGACCTCCCGCAAAGCATCATTGGTTTCATATAAGTCGATGGGCCGATAACCTTCTCGCAGAGTGTCAGCAACTTGTATGTCGGTCATGCCGAAAAGAAAGAAGTTTTCCGGTCCCACTTCATCGCGCATTTCGATGTTGGCCCCGTCCAAGGTGCCTATGGTCAATGCGCCGTTCATTTGGAATTTCATATTGCCTGTGCCGGAGGCTTCCTTGCCGGCTGTTGAAATTTGCTCGGACAGCTCCGCCGCCGGATAAACCCGTTGCCCATTGCTGACATTGTAATTAGGCAAAAATACAACTTTGAGTTGGTCGTTCAGCGATTTGTCGCGGTTAATCACTGCGCCCACCGAGTTGATCAGCTTGATGATGAGCTTTGCCATGTGATAACCGGGTGCGGCTTTGCCACCAAATACGACCGTGCGAGGAACAGCCGGACCATTGGGTTTTGCCTTCAGCTTGAGGTAAAGGTTAATGACGCTGAGGATGTTCAAATGCTGCCGTTTGTATTCATGTATGCGCTTGACTTGGACATCCAACAGGGCATCAGGGTCTATGCCTATGCCGGTGGCATCGCGGACAAAACCGGCAAACTGATGTTTGTTCAGCCGCTTCACATCGCGCCATTGTTTGCGAAAATGCACATCTTCCGCCAAAGGTTCCAAATCCTTTAAGCGGGTTAGGTCGGTGATCCAATCTGGCCCTATCGTGTGGGTGATGAAATCAGATAGGCGCGGGTTACTCAATGCCACCCAGCGGCGGGGAGTGACGCCGTTGGTTTTGTTCTGGAACTTTTCAGGCCACAATTCATAAAAATCCTTTAACACATCGCTTTTCAACAATTCAGAGTGTAATCGGGCAACCCCATTGATGGCGAAACTGCCCGCACATGCCAGATGAGCCATGCGTATATAGCGCTCCCCCCCTTCGTCAATCAGCGAAAGCCTTGACACTCGGTCTTCGTCACCAATGAAGCGCATACGCACTTCTTCCAGAAAGCCGGCATTGATCTCGTAGATGATTTCCATATGCCTAGGCAACAAACTGGCGAACATGCCCAGCGGCCAGCGCTCCAAGGCTTCTGGCATTAAGGTGTGGTTGGTGTAGGCAAATGTTTTTCGGGTGATAGCCCACGCTTGATCCCATTCAATCTGGTTTTCGTCCACTAAAATGCGCATTAATTCCGCGACGGCAATCGCAGGATGAGTGTCGTTGAGTTGGATGGTGAATTTCTCATGGAATTGTTCCACCGGGATTTGTTGCACCCGAATGATGCGCATCATGTCCTGTAATGAGCAGGATACAAAGAAATATTGCTGCTCCAGCCTCAGTCGCTTGCCTTCGATTTGCTCGTCATTCGGGTATAGCACTTTGGTTAGGTTTTCCGAGTTCACTTTGCTTTCAACCGCTCCATAGTAATCGCCCCGGTTGAACATGCCCACATCGAAGGATTCTGGCGCGTCGGCCTGCCATAATCGCAAGGTGTTGGCGGTGTTGTTTCGGTAGCCGCAAATGGGGGTGTCATAAGGGACGCCCAAGACAGTTCTGGCAGGTATCCAACGGACTCGCGCCCGGCCTTGAGGGTCTTTGAAATGTTCAAGATGCCCGCCAAATTTCACTTCGACCGCCCATTCCGGTCTGGGAATATCCCAAGGGTTGCCAAACCTCAGCCATTTGTCCGTGCGTTCCACTTGCCAGCCATCCACGATGGCTTGCTCGAAAATGCCAAACTCATAACGGATGCCATACCCCAAAGTGGGGATGCGCAGGGTGGCGAGGGAGTCGAGGTAACAGGCTGCCAGCCTGCCCAATCCGCCGTTTCCCAATCCCGGCTCGCTTTCCTCGCGTAACAGCTCATCAAAATTCATCCCAAGTTCCTCGATTGCTTGCTTTACCGAATCCATGATGCCTAAATTAATGAGATTGTTGCCCAAATGCGGGCCGAGTAGGAATTCAGCCGAAAGATAACAGACGGTCCTAGATTTGTTGAATGTATAGATGGACGCGGTGCTTACCCAGCGGTGCAAGATATGATCGCGAATGGTGTAGGCCAAGGCCATGTAATAATCGTGCTGGGTAGCCAAGGCTGGAAATTTGCCTTGCACATAAAAAAGATTGTCGAGAAATTCTCGCTTAAACTCTTCCTTGTCCAACACAAGACGAACCGAATCGTTAGTGATGTCCAATGCAATGGGTGGTAAGGATTCATCAATTTGATCAGATGGAAATTGCCCGGTATTTGAATTCATCAGCTTGACCTTGAATGTAAAATCAGTAATCCGATACACAAGCAAAAAATGTACTCAATTCTTGATTGGTTCATTTAAAGCTTCACCATAAACGCTAACAAGCGGTAAACCGGCTATTTTTTCATTATCCACCATTGCCCGATTCCTAGCCCTGCGATCATGGCGATCACAAACACGATCACCGCCAGATTGCCAGTCACGACGGACACCAAAGCAGGGCCTGGACAATAGCCCGACAAGCCCCAGCCCATGCCAAATAGGGCAGCCCCCCACAACAAGCTAGCATCCACTCCGGCTTTTTCCGTCAGTATGAATCGTTCCCCGAAAATAGGCACACCCCGTTTTAATACCCAAGGGAATGTGATCAGGCCCAGCAACACTGCCCCGCCCATCACCAACATCAGGCTCGGGTCCCAATCGCCGGTCACATCAAGAAAGCCTATGACCTTGGCTGGTTTGGTCATTCCAGAAACGCCTAGCCCGATGGCAAAAACCCAACCACAAATCAATGCACCGACCTGTTTCATGACCACACCCTGCTCTATAGTTTCTTGCTGAAATAAACCGTGACCATGGCCGTCGCCATGAAAACCAAGGTTGCCACGAAGGAGCGCAATGAACGCCGGGACAAGCCACAAACGCCATGACCACTGGTGCAACCATTGCCAATGCGAGTGCCCAAACCAACCAACAAACCCGCCACTGCCAGCTTCACCAATGAAAATTCGGACTGTCCGAATGATGATGGTCTGAGCATCAGCAGGGTCAGTCCTCCCGTCCATAAGCCGAATAGAAAAAACCACCGCCAAGAAACATCGCCGCTTGCTGGCGACCAAAGCCCGCCGATGATATTGCTGATACCGGCTATCCTGCCATTCAACAACAAGAAGAAGGTGGCCGCCAAGCCAATCAACAGTCCGCCTGACAGCGGCATAAGCCAATCTGTAATCATCATTTCGCCACTTTGCTTGATTTCGTATGTTTGGAATATTAATGGATAGTTGTTACAAAACTGATGTTACGCACGTGACGCAAACCTTGCTTATTTTCTGGCAGGACAGGCTTTGACGCTCCAATCTCAGGCCGCTGCATAACATCAGTGGCTAGCCCTAAAGTAGCTTAATCCCTCCGCCAAGTTGTCCCTTTCTTGGAGTCTTCCAAGATGATGCCGTTGGCCTTCAAATCATCACGAATGCGGTCGGATTCGGCCCAGTTTTTCGCTAGTCGGGCTGCCAAGCGTTGGTTGATCAAGCCTTCGATGGCTTCGGCGCTTAAACCGTCTTCATGACTGCCACGTAGGAAGTCTTCGGATTCTTCTTCCAACAAGCCGATTACAGAAGCCAAGGATTTCAACAAATTGGCCAATTCCAAAGCTGCCTTTTGGTCGGCGGATTTCTGCCGATTTATTTCGCGGGCTAGGTCAAACAACACCGAGATGGCTTGAGGGGTGTTGAAGTCGTCTTGCATGGCTTCTTCAAAGCGGGAGATGAAATTCTCTCCCGCTAGGGTAGCGGCGGGTTCGGAACCCGCACCTACGGGGAAACTAGAGGAGTCCAAACCCCGCAATGCGGTATAAAGCCTCGTCAATGCCGCATGAGCCTCGTCCAGATTCTCGTCGCAATAATTCAAGGGGCTGCGATAGTGACTATTCAAAATAAAAAAACGCACGGCTTCGGGACGGTAACGGGCGAGGATTTCTCGGACAGTGAAGAAATTGCCCAATGACTTGGACATTTTTTCCTCGTTGACCCGCACAAACCCGTTATGCATCCACAGGTTGACGAATTTCTCGCCCGTCGCACCTTCCGATTGGGCGATTTCATTTTCATGATGGGGGAATTGTAAATCCATGCCGCCGCCATGAATGTCGAAATGATTGCCCAGGCAGCAGATTGACATGGCTGAGCATTCAATGTGCCAGCCGGGGCGGCCTTGGCCCCAAGGCGATTCCCAATACGGTTCACCGGGCTTTGCCATTTTCCATAGCACAAAATCTAGCGGGTCGCGCTTGGCTTCATCTACGTCTACGCGCTCCCCGGAGCGAAGTTCATCAATATTTTTGCCGGATAACTGACCGTAGCCGGCAAATTTGCCGACGGCATAAAACACGTCGCCATTGCCCCCAATGTAGGCGTAATCACGTTCGATCAGTTTTTCGATCATACGGATGATTCCGGCGATGTTAGCGGTTGCCTTGGGTTCGTGGTCTGGAGGCAATACCCCCAAGGCGCGCTCGTCCTCATGCATGGCATCAATAAAGCGGCTGGTTAAAGCAGCAGTGGATTCGCCATTTTCATTGGCCCGTTTGATGATTTTATCGTCGATGTCGGTAATATTACGCACATAGGTTACGGTATAACCCAAATGACGGAGATAGCGCACCACCGTGTCGAAAGCGACCATGACCCGTGCATGACCAAGGTGGCAATAATCGTAAACCGTCATCCCGCAGACATAGATGCGGGCCTTGCCGGGTTCCAGTGGAATGAACTCTTCTTTTTGGCGGGTGAGGGTATTGTGGATTTTCAACATAGTCCAAATTCGCAAAGGGGGATTATTGCCCATAGTTTAACATTTTAGCGATTTTGCCGGTATGATTTGACAGTGTGATGTTGCTGTGCTTTTGTCAAAGCAAGCTTTGACGCTCCTTCATTGAATGAAATAAGCATTTATTGCATCCATGTATCACATCAATAAGTTAATTTCAGACCACTAGGCAGTCAACCAATGCGCCTTTCCAGTAAAACGCCGCTATCGGGCCACGGGGCAGTATCCAATCCCGATTCAAGATTTCTGAGGCAGACTCGTTCGGCTGACGAATGTTCGGGCAATCATCCATCGGAAGAAGCACCATTAACAGCCGCTAAGCTGAATGTCACTTACGAACAGGCAAAATCAATCATCAGTTACAACCAATCGCCGGATATTCCCTTTGACCGTTCGGTGAATGCTTACCGTGGTTGCCAACACGGGTGCAGTTATTGTTATGCCCGTCCGACCCACGAATATTTAGGGCTTTCGGCGGGCTTGGATTTTGAGACCAAAATCGTGGTTAAAGAAAACGCCGCCGAGCTGTTGCGCCATGAAATGTCCCGTCCCAATTACCGTCCTGCCCCTATAGCCTTGGGTGCGAACACCGACCCCTACCAACCGCTTGAACAACAACAGCAAATCACAAGGCAAATTTTAGGTGTGCTGGCTGAACTCAATCATCCAGTCATGATTACCACCAAGGGTTCGTTGATTACTCGGGATATGGATTTGCTGGCATCCATGGCGGCGAAAAATCTTGTCAGTGTGATGATCTCGATCGGAACCTTGGACCCAGAAATCGCCCGACGCATGGAACCTAAAGCGGCTGCACCCCATCGACGCTTGGCAATCATCCGGCAGTTGAGCGAGGTGGGCATACCTGTTGGAGTGATCGTCGCGCCTATCATCCCCGCGCTAACCGACAAGGATATTGAAATGATATTGCAACTTGCCAAAGCATCCGGTGCCAGTATGGCCTCCTATGTGTTTCTGCGTTTGCCGTTAACCGTCAAGGACTTGTTCGTGGAGTGGTTGGAATCGAATTATCCTGATAGGGCCAAACATGTGATGAGTTTGGTACGACAGTCTCGTGGCGGACGCGACAACGTGTCTGAGTTTGGCGAGCGCATGGAAGGGCAGGGGGTGTTTGCCGATCTGATCAAACAGCGGTTTAGTAAAGCACACGGTCGATTGGGTTATCAGGAGAGCGTATCTTTAGATACCGGTTTATTCAGTCCGCCAAAGCCTGTAAAGCGGCAGATGGATATGTTTGATGAATGATCTTGGAGCGTCAAAGCTAGCTTTGACAGGCAAAGCCAGCTTCGCTAATTCAGGCCAGCAATTCTCAGTTTGAGCTAAGTGTATGTTGTAGAACCGTCATTTTGGCAGGGATGCCAAAATCCATCGTCCAAGGATGGCAAGCTTTGACGCTCCTTCGGTCAAACGAGGTTAGGCATAAAATCCGTACCGAATCCTTCCAAATCTGCCAACCCAAGTTTTTCCCCACGATGCGCCAGTCGTGCCCTTGCCAAAATAGGCAGCAAACCTTCGGCAATAGGGTAATCGTTCAACTCATTTTCAGCCACCCAAGCAGCCGCTCTGGCATCGTCGGAGGGTTTGACTTCGGTTTGATTGGGGTTATCGAGACGGGCTAGGAAATCGACGATGACATAATGAAAGCCTTCCTGCCTGCGTTCCACCACCGCCATGATTGGGCCTATCGTCACGTCCAACCCTGTCTCTTCTTTGACTTCACGGCGTACACCTTCCACCATGCTTTCACCCGGTTCCAGCTTGCCGCCGGGGACATGCCAATACCCTGCTGCCGGGGGCAGATTTCGTTGGATCAGCAAGACTCGCCCGTCGTCGTCAAACACGATGGCGCTCACGCCAATGGCGGCAGTCTTCATCATAGCCTTACCTAAAACTTACCACGGGCCAACCCTTGTCAAGTGCAAAACGAGACAGGGTTTCGTCAGGGTCCACCGCAACGGGATGGCTGACTTTTTGCAGCAGTGGCAAATCATTATGCGAGTCGCTGTAAAACCAACTGTTGCTAAGATCATAATCGTTGATAGTCATCCATTCGTCCAAGCGTTTGACTTTGCCCTCCTGAAAGCACGGGATGCCCTCAAAGTTTCCGGTGTACCGTCCATCTTGAAATTCAGGTGAGGTGGCGATGAGGTGGTCGATACCGTAAAGTTTGACAATAGGTTCGGTGACGAAACGATTGGTGGCAGTGATTACCATTAATAAATCGCCGACGTGACGGTGTTTTTCGACGGCTGAAAAAGCCGCGGGCAGTAGGATAGGTTTGATCCTTTCCTCAATGAATTCCTCACGCCAGCGGTAAAGCTCAGAGGTGGGATGAAGCGACAAGGGTTTTAGCGCGAATCTGAGGAATTCGGCAATGTCTAGGCATCCCGCCCGATATTGCTCGTAGAAAACATCATTGGCAGAGCGGTAAGCCTCTCCGTCAACGATACCTTTTTCCACTAGGAATTCCCCCCAAAGGTAATCGCTATCACCGGCTATAAGGGTGTTGTCGAGATCAAATATAGCTAAACTCACGGTTTTTTACCAAGAATGTCAGAAAGATTGGGTTGTAAGCATTCCAAGATATAGCATGGAATCGTGATTTGTGAAACAATCAATATCGTTGAACGAACGGCTAATTTTTGGCCTCCATTATAGCATTCATGGGAATCGGGCTGTCGCGGTTATGATTGATTCGGAGGGATATCGCCTCAATGTGGGGATCATCCTGTGTAATGACGAAGGTCGCGTGTTTTGGGCGCGGCGGGCTGGTATGCGCTCGTGGCAATTTCCACAGGGCGGCATCAAGTGCAATGAATCGCCCGATGATGCCATGTACCGCGAATTATACGAGGAAGTGGGCCTGCAAATTCGGCAAGTGCAGTTAATCGGCAGGACTCGTGAATGGTTGCGATACGAGCTGCCCGAGCGCTACATACGCAAGCACTCCCAGCCACTTTGCATTGGGCAAAAACAACTTTGGTACATTCTCCGTATGGCGGACCAGGAAAGCCATATTCGCCTGGATTGTACGGAAAAGCCTGAATTTGACGCTTGGTGTTGGGTGGATTTTTGGCATCCATTGAATGATGTGGTGTATTTCAAGCGGGAAGTGTATCGCAAGGCATTGACAGAATTGGGTCCTCAACTCGCCTCGGATAAGCTGTCGGTCAGTCCGATGGGTTTCTTGTCTTTGTAACAAAAAGCCTGAAGTGTGAATGCTTCGCCAAAATGAACAAAGCTAATTCCAACTTAGGATAGGGCCATGGCTTATGCTTAAATTCACAAATCCCTCGTAACTGATTAGTTCGATACCCTTCATTACTTCCTCTGCGGCTATTCCCCTAGCCGCCAAATCCGGGGCAAGCACATGGATGTTTACCTTGCGGATGGACTGTTCCATTCGACTGGCAAGTGCAGAGTGTTTCATGGCGGCGTAAACACCGCTTTGCATTAGCAAAATCGCGTCCCCTTCCCCTGCCCGATCCAGGCATTGGGCAAGTGCCTGAGTTTCTCCGGGGGAACGATTGACCAAATGTAATACGCCCATCAGCAGTTAACCACGATATCGGCCTTGGCTAGAAAAAAAGCTATTTCTGTCCGACCTAGGGTTCTGACGGGAAGGATCAGATGAGATGGGTCAAGTCCACGTTCGGCGAGTGATTCGCCCTCGACCCAAAGCTCTTCCACGTCATAAAGTTCCAGCGCAGCGAACAGGGGTGTGCTGGTTTTTAGATCAGGATTGTCTGGGTTCTGGTTGGATTTAAGCAAAAACACCCCATCATCCAGAAACAGTATTTTTACGCACTGATCAAAGGCTGCGACTGTCATAATCATGTCCATGCTTTCGCGTATGCGTGAACCTTGGAAGGGTGGTTGCCGCATGACAAACAGGAAGTTTTTCATTCAAGCCCCAAAAACCAGTAAGCGATCAGCCTTTAGGCAGGCATCAACCCAAAGTCCCAGTCCGGCGATGCGGAATCCCTCGGCCAAATCATTGTCTGACTTTCCTAGCCGTTTGGCTTCGGACTGTTCAAGCAGTCCACGCCTTTGCGCGGCTGAGATGCAAATAGTGAGATCGACACCATGCTCGTTTGCCAGTTCAGACCAACGCCGGATCAAAGGGTTTTCATCATCAGGGGGAGACATCCAGCGCAGGCCATTGTATGCGCCTTCGTAGTAAAAAAAAATGCGGACGATTTCATGCCCCATAGTAAGGGACGCTCTGCTAAACTGGTACGCAGTTTCGCAAGCTTGGCTTTCCCACGGAGCGGAATTGATTTGAATCGCGAATTTCACGAAATTTTACTCTTTAATTACTCATCAAAATTAATATCACCCAATGGCATTTCACAAAAGGCATGTATTATTCGCCAGCTAAGCCATATTATCCATTGGGCGCAACCAAGCAAACAAGCTACAAACTAATGTTCAGATTTGGCAAATTCTTAAGCGTTTTGCTAATGGCATCACACACCTCTTGGGCTTTGAGTCAGACTCAGTACATTCCACGCAAACACTTGAATATCGACATCAAGAATGTGTTGAAACTACCTTCGTCACCTTATTCTGGCCTTGAAAGCGACACTCACCTTACTCAAGAATTGCCGGAAATTGGCGACCCCTCGGGAACTGCGTTTACCCCCACTCAGGAAAAAGAATTGGGCGAGGCATTCTTTCGGAGTCTGCATGGAAACATAGAAGTCAATGAAGACCCCGAAGTGGGCGAATACATTCAAACCATTGGGCAGAAGTTGGTGGCCAATTCGGATAATCCAGCCCAGACCTTTCACTTTTTTGTGGTCAATGAACTCGATATTAACGCATTTGCAGGTCCTGGAGGTTATATCGGAGTCAATTCAGGGCTAATTTTGGTGACGGAAGCTGAAAGTGAGCTTGCCTCGGTGCTAGGGCATGAAATTGCCCACGTGACTCAGCGCCATCTTTATCAGGCTTTCCAAGCGCAGGGAAAAATTCAATTAGTCTCAATGGCCGCCATGTTGGCTGCCATGTTAATTGGGTCGAAGGTCAGTGGATCGGGGTATGGCAGTCAGCCTTATTGCACGTCAAAAAATGAAGGATGCCAACCGACTGGGAACACGGGTCAGGGTTTGGCGATGGCCGCAATGGGGGCAGGGACTCAGGCGATGATCAACTTCACCCGCGACAACGAAGCCGAGGCTGACAGTGTCGGCATGCAAATATTGTCAAGGTCAGAATTCGACCCGCGCAGTATGCCCACGTTCTTTGAAAAAATGCAGCAATCCACCCGCTTTGCCGGAAGAACTACGCCGGAGTTTTTGCTCACCCATCCGGTGACGGTCTCGCGCATTTCCGATACCCGCAACCGTTCAGAAAAATTCCCCTATCGTCAATATCCTGACAGCCTGGTTTATCAACTGATACGCGCCAAGCTAAGGGTTCAGACCTCTCGCAGCCCCAAAGAGGCAGTTGGTTATTTTCACGCTATATATAATCAAGGGACGAAACAGCAGCAGGATGTCACCCGTTATGGTTTGGCCTTGGCATGGGTGGCTGACAATCATGCCGAAGAAGGCATCAAACTGTTGCGAGAATTGACGGAAGAATATCCTTACCAGTCGCATTTTCTTAATGCCTTGGCCAAGTCGGAAATGGACCGGGGTGATGTCAACAAGGCCATGGAAGTGTTTGCAATAGCCCGTGAGCGGTTTCCTGGCAACGATGCCATTCGGTTGAATTATGCCAAGGCGCTGTTAGTCCTGAAAAAACCAGAGCCTGCGCGGCGGTTGTTGGAGGAACTATTGCATGGCACTGTCACCCCCGATCTGTATGAAATGCTCGCCCAAGCTTATAGCGGACTGGGCAATGAAGCCGAATCCCATCGCTATTTGGGCGAGGCTTATTATGCGGATGGGCAGACGAACACCGCCATTTTGCATATGAAGCTTGCCCGAAAATACGCGGGTCATAATTTCTATCTTAATTCTGTGCTGGATGAGCGCTTGAGGAAATTCACTGAAGAAGAAAAGGAAAGGCGCGAAGGCAAATAACCTGGCTTAAGCGTTTTTTTATAAAAATTTTATGTCTTAAGTAAGAATCTTAACCTTGTTTTTACGAGAATAGGGGTAATCTCTGGCAGTGTTAATTAACCTACCAAGGGCAGCATGAGCAACCACTCCAATTCCAATCTCAAAGGCACGACTACCCTGATGATCGGCGCCATAGGCGTGGTCTATGGGGATGTGGGTACCAGTCCGCTTTACACCATGAAGGAAATTTTCATTGGGCCTCACGCCATACAGCCAACCCCGGAACATGTCTTGGGTATTTTATCGCTGATTTTTTGGGCATTGGTTTTCGTCATCAGCATCAAATATGTCCTGTTTGTGATGAACGCCAACAACCGTGGAGAAGGCGGCATCATGGCTTTGATGGCACTGGCTTTGCGGCGGAGGTTCAATGCCGGGCAACGAGGAGTCATCATTGCTCTGGGTTTGTTTGGGACTGCGCTGTTCTATGGCGACGGGGTGATTACCCCCGCCATTTCTGTATTGAGTGCCGTTGAAGGCTTGCAAGTTGCCGCCCCGTCTCTTCACGCCTATGTCCTTCCCATCGCCGTCATGGTTTTGATCGGGCTGTTTCTGTTTCAAAGCCATGGCACGGAAAAGGTCGGCATGTTGTTCGGCCCAGTCATGTTGGCGTGGTTTGCAGCGTTGGCAATTTTCGGACTTGCCAGCATTAAGCAAAATCCAAAAGTCCTAGAGGCGCTTAATCCAGTTCATTGTTTAATATTCTTTAGGGAACATGGCTGGCATGGGTTCATCGCCTTGGGTGCCGTTGTATTGGCGTTGACCGGGGCCGAGGCTCTGTATGCAGATATGGGGCATTTCGGCAAACGCCCCATTCAAACCGCTTGGTTTGCACTGGTATTTCCCGCACTTGCCTTGAATTACTTCGGTCAGGGGGCTTTGATTTTACGCGACCCATCTGCCGTGCAGAATCCATTTTACCTGCTTGTCCCATCCAACTTGCTGTTCCCCATGATCGCCTTGGCGACTGTTGCCACGGTCATCGCTTCGCAAGCGGTCATTTCCGGGGCTTTCTCCATTACCAGCCAAGCCATGCAAATGGATTATGTCCCCCGCATGCAACAAGTCCATACCTCAGAAATGGCTATGGGCCAAATCTACATCCCGGCCATGAACCGGGTATTGCTGCTGTTGGTGATTTGCACGGTGTTTAGCTTTCAAACCTCAGGCAACTTGGCGGCAGCCTATGGCATTGCAGTGACCGGCACAATGATCATTACCACACTTTTGGTGTCCGTGGTCGCCTTGGACACTTGGAAGTGGCCGCCGAAGTGGGCCGGTGCTTTGACTATTCTGTTTTTGGCGGTTGACGGTGCGTTTTTCAGTGCCAATTTAATCAAAATCCCTCAAGGGGGCTGGTTTCCTTTGGTGTTGGGTGCAGTTTTGTATGTGTCGATGTCAACATGGCGAAGGGGCAGGGAAGTACTCACCCACTATTTGCAGAAATCGGCTATCTCGCTGATGAGTTTCTTAGCCGACTTGCAGGAGCGGCCCGCATTGGCTACGGTTCCAGGCACGGCGGTTTTCATGACAACCCGGCATCTCAGTATGCCTCATGGTTTGCAAATGAATTTTGAACATAACCATGTGCTGCATGAGCGTGTCATTCTGCTGACCATCATCACTGAAGACATTCCTTATGTGCCTGACGACGAGAAGATTTCCATTGACAGCTTGGAACACGGCTTTTTTCGCATTACCGCCAAGCATGGTTTTATGGAAAACCCTCACGTACCGCAAATACTTGGGTTATGTCGCTTGCATGGTCTGGACATTGATGTCGCAGAATCTTCCTTCTTCATCAGTCGGGAAACATTGATCCCGTCTTCAAGGCCGGACTTGCACCCATGGCGTGAGCGTTTGTTCTTGGTGATGTTCCGTAATGCCACCTCGCCCATCCAGTTTTTCAACATTCCTCCCGAGCGCGTATTGGAACTAGGGGCGCAGTTTGAGGTTTGACGGGTATAATGCTCAGGCTAGTGCCTTAACCTTATCGTCCACTCAATGCCTATCTTCCCATGACCGATCATTTCGACACCATTGCAGACATTTATAATAAAGTTTGGTATTTCTCCCAAAATTATCAAACGACTATGTTGGAAAACATCATCGAACTATTGCAACTGGGCAATGCCGATGTGTTGGCGGATTTAGGGGGTGGAACCGGAACTTATACCCGCTTGTTGTTGGAAAAGGCTAGGATAGGCAAGGCGTACTGTATTGAGCCATCACGTGGCATGTATTTGGAGGCTAAAAAAATTCCCTCAATCGAGTCAATTTGTGCAGATGCTGAAGCGTTTATGAATCTGGATTTGACCTTTACGAAAGTGTTGCTGAAAGAGGTCGTCCATCATATTCCAAATAGAGAGGCACTCTGGCGCTATCTGTTCGCAAAATTGCCCGATCAAGGAAGAGTTTTGATTGTAACGCGGCCCTATGATATTGCCCTTCCCTTGTTTGAAGCCGCCAAGCAAGCCTTCCGGCAGAAACAGCCGAAGCATGAGACTTTAATTCGGGAACTTGAGTCCAGTGGATTCGAGGTCTCATTTAGGCTGCATCCCTACCAATTTTCACTGGATAAACCTGTCTGGTTCAATATGATTCGCCAACGCTTCATGTCAGACTTGGCAGGCTTTACGGATGAAGAAATTGAGGCGGGTTTGCTGGAAATTGATCAACAAAATCCAGTCAATGATATTAGAATACCGGATAATATCATATACCTATCAGCATGGGTCAAAAAGTGACCAAGCCCTTATTGTTCTCTGTCAATCATTCCAAAATTAGTGAACAACTCTTCAGATCATTCTTGCTTTGTCCGTTGGTTTAGAGACTCGACTCCCTATATACACGCACACCGTGGGCGAACTTTTGTCGTCTCCTTCGGTGGCGAAGCCTTGACCGATGGCTTATTTGCCAACCTAGTGCATGATTTCGCATTGTTAAATAGCCTGGGGATTCGGTTAGTCCTAGTACATGGGGCGAGACCGCAGGTGGAACAGCGGATGAATGCCCGTGGTTGCCAAATGCTTTATGTGGGCGGTTTGCGTGTGACCGATGCTGTCGCCTTGGAATGCGTCAAGGAGGCCGTCGGGACGGTAAGGGTCGAGATTGAGGCTTTGTTGTCCATGGGCTTGGCAAACTCACCCATGGCAGGGGTTAGAATCCGAGTCGCCTCCGGCAATTTTGTCGTAGCCAAACCACTGGGTGTCCGTGACGGGGTGGATTTCGGCCATACTGGCGAAGTTCGCCGGGTCGATGCAGAGGGAATTCGCGCTCAGTTGAATCAAGGCGATGTCGTGCTGCTTTCGCCCATCGGTTATTCGCCCACTGGGGAGGTGTTCAACCTTGGGGCGGAGGAAGTTGCCACCTCCGTCGCCGTCGCACTCCGGGCTGACAAGCTATTGTTGTTGACTGAGCAGGATTGCATCAATATCACTGACGGCAGACCGATTCGCCAGATCACCACCGATGAGTCCGCAATCCTACTCCAAGACAAATCATTGCCCAATGAATCCATTCCTCATCTAAAAGCGGCTATGAATGCTTGTAGGCGAGGCGTTCAACGCGCCCATTTGATCAATCGGCGCATTGACGGAGCCAGCTTACTAGAATTATTCACTCGTGACGGATTGGGGACATTGGTTAGTTTGACTCCATTCGAGACCATGCGACAGGCTGAGATCAAAGACGTGGGCGGCATTTTAGAGTTGATTACGCCTTTGGAAAATCAAGGCATATTGGTGCAACGTTCGCGCGAACACTTGGAAATGCAAATCGCCGCCTACACCGTGATTGAACGGGACGGCATGATCCTTGGCTGCGCCGCCTTACACGCTTTCCCTGAAGAATTTGCCGGAGAATTGGCTTGCCTGGCATTGCGCGAGGATTATCGGGGTGACAATCGGGGCGAGAGGCTGTTGGAGCATGTGGAGACTAAGTCCCGCAGTTTGGGAATCAAGCAATTGTTCGTGCTGACCACTCAAACCACTCATTGGTTCAGGGAGCATGGTTTTGAGTACACTGACATCGCCAGCCTTCCTTCCACCCGCCAAGTCCAATACAACCCGCAGAGGAATTCCAAAATCCTCGTCAAACGATTGGCCGCTTAATCACCGATATTAGCACGGATGCCACAATTGCTCGTTTTCTGGCGAAACGGGGGTGTGATTAAAAGTGATGCGGCCCTTGCAACGAACCCGTTCAGCCGCCCGCGCCCAAGGTGGAACCAGAATCCGACACGGGAAGCGATGGGCGCGGGTCGGCTGGAACGGCGGGTTAGGCATGGATTTGACTGATAAGAGGAAATCTTTCAGGGTGACGAATAGACTCAACGGCTAAATCCACATCAAGCTCAGGCCAATACAGATGGTTTGATGATGGAAGTTCGACATTAAGAATCTTCCCAACTGCGGCATCCTGAAACCAAGGGAAGTCGGAGAAAGGGAGAAACAATTCTTCGTCTTCTAGCAATAGCCAGAAGCCATGCCGAGAGATATTGGTTACTTCAACTGGGGAAGTGTTTAAGCCAAGCGCTGCGGATTTCATTTTCGTGTTCCTGAACCAAGCGAAGTGCTTCGTTGATTTCGCGCCGGGAAAGCCCGACGTGCTGTGCAAGTTCAATGGTGGGTTCAAGCCAAAATTTTGCCTCTCCATTCTGGCCCTGAACATGGACGTGCATTCTAAGTTCTTCACGCGAGAAGAAATAAAAACGGAAGCCACTTTCTCGAAAAACTGTTGGACTCATTTGGGAAAGGATATTCGTATGTCTGATGAGGAAACGGCCTAGGAATAGCACCCTTTCCCCGCTCCGACCTTCAAATTGCTTGATAACCAGCTTCAGTTAAAAAAACAGCTTGGCTGGTTTGATCATTTTGTTGCTCAATAAATCCTTGTTCGCCCAGCCAACGTAAACCAGAAAGTAAATCCTCTATCCGGTCGGTTCCCCAACGTGTTCGTATCACTTGGATAAGAAGCATCTCTCCTGCGCGGATATTGTCATCCCTAAAGATGTTAAGAATCCTTCTCCTTGATTCTTCTGGTTTGGGTAGTGTCGCCATGATTTCGCCCCTTTAACGTGGTTAAGCCTAACGCCCGCGTTCAGCGCCCCGCGCCACCCCCACGGAACCTGAAAACACCATGCCGCTTCGTGGCGCGGGTGCGCTGGAACGGACGGTTAGGCAATTTGAGTTAGTTTGCGATTTTCTTAGGCGGCAGCGGGTGAGGCTCTCGATTTACAAGTTTATGCCCATAAGACTGCTCTATTTCTTTCAGTGCCTTACAAATGGCAGCAAGATTGTTGTTGTGGCGGGCCGCAAACAGTTGGCCGTTTTTACGCATTTCTTCGACGATAGGATCATTCAGCATCGTTGTTACCTATTAGCTCTTCGGGTGAACACAAAACAGGGCAAACCCATCCAGAATCCGCAATCACCGTAGTAATGATGCCTCGTGTTTCTGCATTGTTGATGTGTTTGAAATTCCAAGTTAAAAGAAAGTCAGAGCCTTGCAGGGCGGCAATGGCAATATGGAGCGCATCACGTTCGCTGTTGGCTGGCACTGCTCCCGCAGTAAGCAAAGCTTCCGCCAATGACTCTGCGCCAGGGTCAATAGTGATAATCGGAATGTTAGCCACCGCCTGTAATCGTGCTGCGGCAGCTACTGGGTTGCCCGCCGAAATTTCCTCAATAACCAGTGCTGAAATATAGACTTCGTAATGCACCATGTGGTCCATCCACCATTCTGAGGTGATGGCTTGGCGGCTTGCAATAACCACGTCACGGTTGGGCCTGGCGGTGAGGTAGCTTATTACAGACGATTCAATATAAACAGATGAGGGCATAAATTATCTATTAGGCGACGGACTTGGTAGGGCGGCTATTGTTCTTTGCCCATTTTACACCTATTTCGCCTTCTTAACGCGTTAAAAATTTAGGAAGTGTTGCTGCTTCTTCCTCAGTGAGATAAGGAGAGTTTACCTCAATGAATTTACCCTCGCGCTTTATTTTGCGTCTAGCTTCTACAAAACAAACGTAGAGTCCATCTGGATAAGAAGATGTGGCATAGCAATGTCGTCTTACGATAGAACCGCAATGTTCGCATACATATTTGTACCAAACTCCGCCGCATTCACAAGTTACCACTTTGCGAAGCCGACAACCACCACAAGAAGGGCATGCGTCAGGAAATAAAACAAGAAATTCCTTTAACGAATTTGGCCCCCCACGATCTATGATTCTTTGGGCTTTATTGCGAACTAACCTCGCATTATTAGAAGCAATTAAAACAGAGGTAATTTTTATAAAGACACCAAAGAGAAGGATTACTCCAAAAAGTATTGATACCCACATTTTACCCAAATTAACTTGAATTGAATATTCGCCTAACGACCCCGTTCAGCCGCCCGCGCGGAATGAGCCAGAATGAACACACCAGACGTCGGCGCGGGTCGGCTGGAACGGCGGGTTAGGCGGGTGGGCAGAGCGACAATGCCGTGGTTTCATGGATTTTGCTCTTATTATCCATTCGGCGCAATATTTGGCAAGCCGCTATTGCGCCTTACCGCGTTAAGGGGCGCGGGCGGACGGAATTCGCGGAAACAGGCCAAAGCACAACCCCGCGTCCCCTTGATCGCCGGGTTGGGCGGCGGACTTGAACGGGGCTGCGGCTCTTGATCTTTGCCTTTTGCTTTTTCGATGGGGGAAACCCACACTTAATCTGGCTATCGACTAAAAAGCATGAGGGTCGCCTTTCTTTTTCTTGTCGTGGCAATATTGGAGAAAGACTTTTTTGCTGACCCCTGCTTGATTGGCCATAGACTTTACTAAGGTGTCCCCAAAAGGGGCTTTTGGACAGTCCACCGTAACTTTGTAAAACTTTCCGTTAGCAATTTTAGTCCAGTGTTCATGGGAAGTTCCGTTTTGCTTTTCAGGTGAAAACCCCATAGCTTTTAAAGCAGCTTTAACTTCAGAGCAAGTAGGCGGTGCAAATTTTTGGAAAAAAGCCAAAAGACAGTACCTTATGCGGTCTGTAAGGGGTATTTTTCCATGAATGTTACACCATACTCGCTGTTACTGCACATTTTTGACCAATGCAAAAAGGAAGCAAAATAGTAGAAAAAAATTTGAGACAAAGGAGCTTTTCGTGAAAGGAGTTGCTTTGAGTAGGCACTGTGTACCCCTAAAGCCTCATCCACATAAGACAGCATCATCGATTCTAATTTTTCAGTTGCCTCTTTACATGAGTCTGCTTGGGCGGCAAGGGACAAATCAATGCACACAGCAACCCACTGCGAACCTTCTTTTTTCGCGTAGCATCTTAATATAAGAGATTTCTTATCAGTGTGCATAATTTTAACCTGTTGTAAACCGAGCATATACAGTCGCGCTTGATGCAAGTTTAGTCAACCAACATGATATTATCAAGTGGTATTTTTTAGTTGATTAACGAAAATGTTGATGGTCAGACACCCAACGCCCGAGCCAAGGGGCGCGGGCGGACTAAACTAGGGGAAAGAAGGCCAAAGCGTAACCCCGCGTCCCCTTGAGCGCCGGGTTGGGCGACCTGACCAGAACGAAGCTGAGGCTCTTGATCTTGGCTCTTCGCTCTGTCGGGCGCAACGCAAAGAGACGCGCCCGACCTACTTGGCTTTCCCAAGCCAAAATATATGGGACGGTGCGCTTCCTGTCTACCATTCACCTGCTTGCGTTCGTTTAAGGTCATTATTGGCTACTGCCAAGGATAAAGTCCATATAGACTTAATCAGAATCTTCAATGAACTTAACATGAACCCACTCCTCGGAACCCCTCTTTTCCGATGGTCTGAAGTAATGACCGCAGACGATACAGGTGATAAATTCAGAATCACTTATCTCAGTGTGGAAGGAACCCGTTTTTTCAAAGCAATTTCTGCAAAAGATGGGGACTGGCAAGCTATCTTCATCGACTTTATTCATAAGATTGATGCTAATGCGTTACAAGGGACGGCATTTAAAACTTAATGGTTTGGGTTGGTGGTTTTGGTGGCGAGTCTGGTGATGGAATAGACTTAACATTTATAGTTTGTGTTGGAGGTTTAGGTGAATCATGTTTTTTAGATTGTTCTTCTTGATTGCTACATATTTCGGTTATGGCTGGTTCAAGATTAGGGTTTGGTGGTGTGCTTTGATTACTGGTTTTATTTGTTTCGGACTCTTGCAGACTATTGATTTTTTTCCTGAGTTCGCTTATCTCATCTTCTCTGCGCTTGAGAAGAAGCGAGCTTTCAGCCGCTTTAACACTGGCGACTATCAACAGAACTACAGCAGATACAAGCAAAGATGCAAAGATTCCATAAATTTGAGTATCGGTCATTGCTTATCCGGTGATAGATGTGATTACGAAAAGCCCAACGCCCCCGTTCAGCCGCCCGCGCAGGAGATGCTAGACTGAACACGCCAAACGTCCACGCGGGTCGGCTGGAACGGCGGGTTAGGCGGGTGGGCAGAGAGACAATGCCGGGGATTCATGGTTTTTTCCTCTTTGCTTGTTAAATTATCGTGAAAACATTTAGGGCGGAATAGCGGTTTAGCTTATTCCGCCGAATGTTTCCATTTTCCCATACGGCGCAATACGCGGCGGAGCCGCTATTGCGCCTTACGGCCTTATCATTCGGCGGTACCCGTCCATGGTTCCGCCTTACGGCCTTGAGCGGCGGCCCGTCAGGGCCGTCCGCTCGAACGAATGGTTAGCCCCCGCCGCGCAGTTGTTGAAGCGAATATGCCAGATTCTCTCTAGCCTGGCGCTCAAGGGCCTCGCGCAACGGTGCCGTGTTGTAGATAGGCTGACGGGCAAGGAACTCCGAAAGCACCTCCGCCCTCTTTAGCCGAAATAGTGGCTCTGGGACCCAAGCATATTCAGCCCGTACTTGGCTCTCATACTCCTCGAAGCGATCACGAGGGGCCCCAAGAATGGCCAGGTCAATGTCTACCAGCAGCTGCTGATCCTGGCCTTGCGGCAAGGCCGCATGGCGCGTTGCCAGAATGTGCTGCCTTACCCTCTCTGCGCGCTCCGCTGAAACACCGGCGGCGGTAAGCTCCTCCACCGCCCAATCAGCGCTTCGGGCCTCGTTTTCGTGGCCCGTTACGTCATAAATGGCATCGTGAAACCAGAGTGCGATTTCTACCTCAGCGGGCTCAACAGCAACGTGCAGGTACCGCGATAGGAGCACAAGACACTCCGTCAGGTGCTGCACCGTGTGGTATTTGCGCTGCGGCTCTTCGTAGGCCACAACCAGTTTCTGCATCAAAGCGGATCCATCGCCTTGCGCACAGATCCCGCCCCAACATCTACTCCATGACGTTTGCAGCATATTTTCCTTAGGGGGCTAACGTATAGTTGAGGGGCGGCCCGCTCAGGGATGTCCCCTCGAACGGCGGGTTAGGCGCAACCAGCAATGGTATGGCGCTCAAGATGTTCCTATTTTAACTTTTCACAATGATCTATTGCCTGCCTTAGTGGAGTAAATATATCTGCGCCATCACCTAGTGACGATAGTGCTTGATTCACAATTAGCCAGTCATCGACTTGCTTACCCGCAACATATTTCATAATGGTATTGTATATAGCGTAGTAAGCCATTTCTGCATCATCACCCAAGACAAGGTCTTCATCTTGCATGGCACATATAGGTTCTTGATAATCAATTAAAACCTGTGCTGCATTCGAACCGGCCTTTAATACTTCCAAAGCCCTATCAGGCAAAACGACGTCAAACTCTTGATGAGTACCAACGACAGATTCGCGGTAACTCTGAGGAACATCACCATTTTCAACGAATGCCTTCCATGACCTCAATGCAAGATCAGCCATTGATATGTGAACTTTCTTTTTATCTTCCTCACTAAGAGCAAAAAATTTTTCAGCAATCTCGTTCATTATTTGCCTAACGCCCGAGCTAAGGGGCGCGGGCGGACAAAACCAGGGGAAAACAGGCCAAAGCATAAACCCGCGTCCCCTTGAGCGCCGGGTTAGCGCACATTGCCGAGAGATATGGACTTCAACTCTAGGGGGACGCTGTTACCAAAACTCGATGCATATGCATGGCAAACCTCAGTCCATTGCCCATTGCGATTGAAAGCCAGAACGACAGACTTCAGACCTTGGTAAGAGATGTTTAATTTTTGGGTAAATTCTTTTTCGAGTTCGTTCCAGTTGATTTTCTTGGACTCGTGAAGCTTCTTATCAAACATTTCAAATATATCGTGGGCTGAATCCAAGTCTTGTTCCGACCAGTTGAAATCAACCACCAAGGAGGCGATAGGGTTCTCGGTGTGATTCAATGACTCGGCAAGGAGTTTAACGTGAAACTCCAACTTCTCAAGCCTAGCAACAATTGCTTCAATATTTTCCATTATGCTTTCCCGTCAAGTTTGAATACTTTTGAGTTGATCTCGGAGAGAGATTCTTGAAGCAGGCACTGAACGTCAAATGGATCAATGGCCGGTTGAGTATTATTGCTCTCGTAGGTTCTAAGATGCCCCTGTGCTTCAAGTACCTTTTGCCGGATGGCTGCGTTACTTCCACTCAATACGTGGGAGCTAAGAATTTGATCAAAATGTGGCCATATCCTTTCCAAGGCATCTTTAATTTTGAAACCGCGAGGAATATTGGTTTGGTCGCGCGGAAGTTTACGTACTTCCTCTTGGCATCGATATAGCGATTCTGTGATGCGCATGAGTGATACTTTCTCTACGTCCACCTTGATTTGGTCAGAGTAGTCTTTGGCTTTTCTTGCTTGATCAAGGGTGAATATGGCACCAGCAATGGTAATGATGGCACCGAAAATTGTGATTATGCTGTCGGCTGTCAAGGTAACTCCTTAATAAGCGCTAACTTTGTATTAGACATCAAGTATGATGCCTTTGCCTGTGTTAGACATTATCGTAACTGACGCTTAGCCTCGAAAACGTGATTTCTAACAGGGTTGTAAATATGGTACATTTATCCTGTTTCATGTCAACAAGTTTTTCGGCTTGGCTCGTCATTGATGGAAGTTTCTATTCAATCATGAGCATGTAAGCCATGTTTCGAGTTTTTTCCTGTGGTTTTTAGTTTGAATGAGGGTATCCCATGCCTGTCACCGTTAACCC
>CAIWDB010000249.1 GCA_903911305.1 uncultured Methylococcaceae bacterium
GGAGGAAATCCACACCGACCAGTACGGGCGGGTGAAAGTCCAGTTCCACTGGGACCGCTACGGCAAGATGGACGAGCACAGCTCCTGCTGGATCAGGGTCGCCCAGCCTTGGGCGGGCAAGAACTGGGGCATGATGGCGATCCCCCGCATCGGCCAGGAAGTCGTGGTCGAATTCCTCGAAGGTGACCCCGACCGCCCGCTGATCACCGGCAGCGTCTACAACAACAGCCAGATGCCGCCCTACGCCCTGCCAGCCAACAAGACCCAAAGCGGGATCAAGTCGCGCAGTACCAAAGGCGGCCAGCCCGCCCACTTCAATGAAATCCGCTTCGAGGACAAGAAGGGTTCGGAGCAAGTCTATATACATGCCGAGAAGAACTTGGATACTTCGGTGGAAAACTGCGAGTCGCATTCGGTGGGGGCGAACAGGACAAAAACGATAGGGCACGATGAAACCACGCACGTCAAGCATAACCGAACCGAGACCGTGGATCATAACGAAACGGTCACTGTAGGCAAGGATATACTGATTACTGCGGGCGACTCCATTACGCTCACCGTAGGTGCTTCCACCTTGGTCATGAAATCAAATGGTTCCATCACCCTCAACGGCATCAATCTTGATGTCACCGGCTCAGAACATATTCAACTTGACTCAACCCGCATCGACTTGAATTAACTATGAACGGACCTGAAAATCTTATCGATGTCCCGGTTGCCACTGCCCCCTTGCCCAAGGTGCAGAACCATACCCGGTTTCCCAGCCAATACTATCAAATGTTGGACGTTAGCGATCAAGTGTTTCATGTGATCGTCTGTAGGCAAACCTTCAATTTGCGCCAAGTTGACGCTGATGGCCATGTCGTATTGGCCGACGGGCAAACCCCGCTGGTTGCCAGCGACCAGTTCTACCGTCAAATCAACTTGAGCAGCATCATTCAGGAAAGTGATTTTGCCCCCTACAAACCGAAATGCGATGTCCTGTTTACTTATTGCTATGCCCATGCCCCAAAAGAACAGCCCAGTCAGCGCTGGCCTGTTGCGGTCAGTATCGGCGAATGGCAAAAACGGTTCCAAGTGACCGGGCCAAGGTTATTAACGCGCAGTGATACCAGTGGCTGGCAATTGACCGAACCAGAACCTGTCCTTAAAGTGCCTATTTGTTACGAAATAGCTTACGGCGGCAGCTTCCAATGGCCTGTCAACAGCCAAGAGCCTGAATTTATCCACCGTGAAGAACGCAATCCCATCGGCTCCGGCTACCTTGACGAGCAGTGGCTGGAAAAAAGTCAAGCCAAGGAATTGCCCGCACCCCAAATAGAAGCTTTCGATCAGGCTTTCAGCGTACCAGCCAAAGATTATCCGGTCATCGGTTTAGGCGCGATAGGCCGCTGGTGGCTACCTAGGCGCACTCAGGCAGGCACCTATGACCAAGAATGGAAACGACAGCGCTGGCCCCGCCTTCCCATGGATTTTGAATTTGATTACTGGAACTGCGCACCTAAAGATCAACAAATCGACTACCCGAAGGGCGGTGAAGCCGTCATCCTCACTCACTTGCACCCAAGACCCGAAGTGCGTTTCCGGTTGCCGAAATTTCCCGTAAAACTTTTGCTCCATCTGGATGTTGGAGTGCCACTCTTCAAGGCCATGCCTGTCGATACCCTGCTATTCGACATGAAAAACCTGCAACTGATTGTCGTGCAACGCGCCCAAATCGCCGCCCAGGCAGGAGTTGACATGATTGAAATTGGAACCTGGGACATCGAAGCAGCCCGGGCCGCCAATGCCGCCAATGCCGCCAAGCAAGCCTAAACTCAACTCAGGAACACACCATGGCCGACGAAGCAGCAACCGCCCAAGACGGACAATTTACCCTGATCAGCACGCTGCCCGATGTGTGCATCACCAATGGGTATCCCATTCCCTACCCGATTACCCACAACATGGACAAAAGTGGAGGCTGCTCACCCAATGTCTATTTTCGAGGAAAACCGGCATTTTTGCACAATGAAAGCTTCGTCGACCAAGTCATGGGTGACGAGGCGGGCACGGGGAAGGGCGTGGTCTCCGGCACGAATGTCAATATCAGCCACAGTATCGGCAAAAGCGGCAGCGTTTATATCAATGGCAAGCCGATGGTGCGCACGGGCGATTCCATGTGGATGAATTACAAAAAACCATGAGCCAATCTACAAAGAACGCCGGCGACGTTTCGGTTATAATTTTCGGGAACCTTCTCCAGTGGCAGGAATAAAACCCAACAACAAAAGCAGCCCGGGTCCGATAGGCAACACGCAAGGGTTGATTGTCCCCAAAACCAGCCCCAATGCCAGCGGTGAAAACAATAGTGCGCCGCCACCCGAACCACAGCCCAAGGAAGAAGGCTGGTGGAAAAGTTGGGGTAGTGCGGCCACCCACGGGCTCCTAGACTCGGTGGGCTTGATACCGGTCTTGGGCGAGCCGGCCAACCTCATCGGCGCGACGATATACTTGGCAGAGGGCGACAAGATCAGCGCGGCTATGGACATCGCCGCCGCCTGGCCCGCCGGCGGACAGGCCGCGACCGTCGCCAAGTACGCGATGAAGGCCGAAAAAGCCGTCGCCAAGCAGATCGAAAAGGAAGCTGCCCAAGCCGTCGCCAAACAAGCCGAAAAAAAAGCTGCGAAGGAACTGGAAGAAGCGGCGGCGAAAAAGGCTGCGAAAGAACTGGAAGAAGCGGTAGCCAAAAAGGCAGCAAAACCTCAAGGGGGGAATATAAAAGGTTCGGGGCAACCCAAACCGGAACCTAAACCAAAAAAAGTTAATAAACCAAGACAACCGCAAACATACGAAAAAAAGGTACGTAATGCTGATGGATCTACAACTTATACATTAAGAAAGAAAGATGGCAACACAGTAAATGTAACCTATAACAAAAAAGGTTACCCTGACGTTTCTTCCCATAAGTATGATGGTACATTGGGAAAAAATGAGGTTCAAATAAATATGACCGGCAATAATAATGTTGATTTCAAGCAAGCCAATAAAGAGGCTGGATTTGGAGAAACCAAACGCTCACACCCAGATGGCTATACATGGCATCACCATGAGGATGGTAAAACCATGCAACTTATTAAAACAGATGTACACGAAGTAACACCACATACGGGAGGAGCCTCTGCTGCCAGAAGGAGTAAAAGATGATTGAAATGATTAAATCAGCAAAGAGAATTGATGCTGTAGCTATCAATAAATTAGAAAAACGTTTTGGTTTTATCTTACCAGAGGAATATAAATTATTTCTGCTCACGCATAATGGTGGAGAACCTTATTCATCTTCTTTCATTTTTAATAATGTAGATGGCTTAGA
>CAIWDB010000250.1 GCA_903911305.1 uncultured Methylococcaceae bacterium
AGTCAACTTAAACATTGGTTGCCCTAGCGACCGGGTTCAGAGCGGTCGATTTGGCGCTTGCTTGATGGCGGAACCGCAATTAGTGGCCGACTGTGTTGCGGCCATGCAGAATGCGGTTACCATTCCAGTCACGGTAAAAACGCGCATTGGGATAGATGAGCAGGATTCGTATGCAGAATTGTCCGATTTCGTTTGCACGGTCAGTCAAGCTGGTTGTAAGACATTTATCATTCACGCCCGTAAGGCTTGGCTGAAGGGGCTTTCCCCGAAAGAGAATCGGGAAATCCCACCTCTGCGCTATGATGTGGCAAGGCAGCTTAAACGGGATTTTCCCCAACTCGAAATCGTACTCAATGGGGGCATTTTAAATTTACAGGAATGCAAGGATCATCTGCAATTTTTCGACGGGGTGATGCTAGGGCGCACTGCTTATCATAACCCCTACCTCCTGGCAGAGGCGGATCACTTACTGTTCGGTGATCTAGGCCCGATTCCTTCCCGTGACGGCTTAATGGAAGCTTTTTTGCCCTATGTTGAACAGGAATTGGCTAGGGGGGTTCGCCTACAGAGCTTGTCCCGCCATATTCTGGGTCTGTACCATGGTGCGCCGGGAGGCCGTCTATGGCGTCGGCATTTAAGCGAGAATGCATACAAACCGGGGTCCGGTGTGGATGTTTTGCGGATGGCTTGGGAATTGACTCGGCAGCCTGGGTTGTCTAAAGGCTAATATGGCTAAACCGACTTTTACAGGCAAGGTATAATAATCAATCATTTTTTCTGGAAGGTACGATGGAAGAGCAGTTTTCTCAACTTATTCAAGCAATTGGCGAAGATATTACCCGCGAGGGTTTGGTCGATACCCCCAAACGCGCTGCGGCGGCATTTCGCTTCTTGAACCACGGCTATAACAAAAGCCTGGAAAATGTCCTCAATAATGCCATATTCGAGTCCGACACCGAGGACATGGTCATCGTCAAGGACATCGAACTGTATTCATTATGCGAGCATCATTTGCTGCCCTTCATCGGCAAATGCCATGTCGCCTATTTGCCTAGGGGCAAGGTGTTGGGCCTGTCCAAAGTCGCCCGAATTGTCGATATGTACGCCCGCCGCTTGCAAATCCAAGAGCGCTTGACCAAACAAATCGCCGACGCGATACAGGCAGCCGTTAATCCCAAGGGTGTTGCCGTGGTCATTGAGGCCAAGCATTTGTGCATGATGATGCGCGGCGTGGAGAAGCAAAACTCGGTCATGGCAACGTCCTCCATGCTTGGCCTTTTCCGTGAAAATTTCAGCACCCGCTCGGAATTCCTGAATCTCATCAACCGTTAAGACCACCCCTATTAGCCTAATGAACCCATCCATCCCCAAGACCGCCGTGTTGCTGGTCAACCTTGGCACACCCGAAGCACCCACTGCCGCCTCAGTGCGTCGGTATTTGGCTGAATTCCTATCTGATCCCCGCGTAGTGCAAATCCCCAAGCCGATATGGTGGCTGATTTTGCATGGCATCGTGCTACGTGTGCGCCCTGCCAAGTCGGCCAAAGCCTATCAAAGTATCTGGATGGAGCGTGGCTCGCCGTTGAAGGTGCATACGGAAGATTTGGGTGCGGCACTGCGCGATGAATTGCAACAAGGCAGGGTGGGCAATGTGATAGTGGATATCGCCATGCGGTATGGCAAGCCATCCATCGATGACCGATTGGCCCAGTTGAGGGAGTCAGGTGTGGGAAAATTCATTATTCTGCCTTTATATCCGCAGTATGCCGCTGCGACCACGGCTTCCATTTTTGACAAAGTGACCGAGACGTTCAGTCGTTGGCGTTATGTGCCAGAATTCAAATTCATCAGTGATTACCACTTGGACGATGGCTATATTGATGCTGTTGCAAGCAGTATTGAACAGTACTGGCAAGCGAACGGAAAATCCGAACTGCTGTTGTTTTCCTTGCACGGTTTGCCAGCCGTCAGCCGCAAACAGGGAGACCCCTATTATGACCAATGCGTTGCGTCAACCAAAGCCATCGCCGCCAAATTGGGCCTAAATGACAATGCTTGGAAATTGGTGTTCCAATCCCGATTTGGCGCACAAGAATGGCTTAAGCCTTACTGCGTAGAAGTATTGAAGGAATTGCCTGGTCAAGGCGTTAAATCACTCGATGTGGTCTGTCCCGGCTTTGCCGTGGATTGTTTGGAAACTTTGGAGGAAATCGCCATTGCCAACAAAGAAATATTCATCGAAGCCGGTGGGGAGAGTTACCGTTACATTCCGGCGTTGAATGCCAGCGCGGCACATGCGCGGGTTTTGGCGGGTTTAACCTCTAAGTAATTAACTTGCTTGCACAGCGTTTTCATTTTCAAAATGTTACTATAAATGATGGATACAAACTAAGCAGCCATACAAAATATATATATAAATGTTAAAACAAAAATCAAGGCAACAACTTGAGCAAGAACTGGATAGAGTCAAATCATCCTGTTTTTGGGAATCGGCAAGCAAAGTCATTCAAACAGCAATCCGCGGGGGTGTCTGCGTATTGATTGCTTATTTTGCTTCTGCCAGCATCCACGAACTTAGTGGGCTGACCACCAATGCGAAGATAGACATCAAAGCAGAAGCATCGCTCAACCCAGAGGATACGCCAGTTTGGCCCTTTTGGGTTGCCGGTTTGTCTGGAATGATCGCTGTTGGCGGGGTTGGATATGGTTTTAGCCAAAGGGCGTTGCGCAAATTGACAGTCCAACATCTTTCACCGTATAAAGAAAAATGGGAAAAGCAATTTGATCCCAACAGGACAACTAGTGGGCTGCTAGAAGACGGTTCCACTCACCCCTATGATGAATGAGTAAAGAACATGAATTTACACACTATTCTAATCGTTTATGCCGAACTGTCTGTGCTGTGGTGGATGTATGCATGGCTGTATTATGGCTACCGCACAGACTTGTTGAGGTTTAGGCTGTTCATTATCCGCGACCAGTTGTTTGAAGCTGCTGTTAAAGGCGAATTAGATTTCAACAGTCCCGCCTACAAAAGAACTCGCACCACTTTGAATGGTGCGCTGCGCTTCGCGCATAGGCTTACCCTGAGTAAATTACTGATTACTGCCCTGTGGATGCGTCGCAAAGACCCAACAGCCGTAGAACGTCACCACGAGGCAATGCGACTGGCGGTGCGAGGTTTGACGGGGAACCAGAAGCGGTTGTTACTGAGTGCGCAAGAGCAAATACGTGTGGTGATGCTCATCCATGTGGCGCATGTCTCGCTGCCACTTTTCCCTCTGGTGATGCTGTTTAAGTTCGGGTTACGTTTGCATTGGTGGCGTGAGAACAGGGTAAAGCGCAAGGCATTTAACGGCATGAAGGAAATCGAAGCCCACGCCTTTGACTTGGGGAATCAAAATGACGGGCTGTACGCGCACTGAGAGTTTGATGCTGAAAACGCTGTTAAATGCAGAATAAAAAGCGTAAGTCCCGCGCCAAATTACGTCCGCAACCAGCAACCCCCCCACTTTTTGGAAAACTGAAAAAGTGGGTGTTTCTGATGGCCTTGTTGTTGACCGTCGCGATGATCCCATACGTGTACTATCTGGACTATACTGTTCGCGAACAATTCGAGGGCAAGCGATGGGCATTGCCGGCTAGGGTATATGCCGCGCCGGTGGAGTTGTACGCTGGTTTAGCCATGGATGAAACGAGGCTTACGAAAATCCTCAGCGAACTGAAATACCGGCCC
>CAIWDB010000251.1 GCA_903911305.1 uncultured Methylococcaceae bacterium
TAGGCTTTCGGTTGGTGTTGGGTTCTCCCTGGTGATTTCTGAATTCTGTCTTCTGATTTCTGGTTCCTGCTTTGCTGTTTTCTGCTCTTGCTTTTGATTTTTTCTTTTGCTGTTTTAATACCGCGAAGCGGTCGCGATTTTTTTTGGCTAAATCATTCGATAATTTATATCCGCAACTGACCGAATTCGGCAATTTGTACCTTGCATGGCGCAAAGCAGCCAGAGGCAAGCGTAGCAAACCTGCCGCCGCCAGCTTCGAGTATAATTTGACCGATGAATTGATACGGCTGCAACAGGAATTGATTGAAGAAACCTGGCTACCGGGCGAGTATTACTCGTTCACTATTCGCGACCCGAAGCAGCGTCTGGTGTCCGCCGCGCCGTTTCGCGACCGGGTAGTGCATCATGCCTTGAATAATGTGACTGAAACCATATTCGAGAATATCTTCATTGCCGATTCTTACGCCAACCGCTTGGGCAAAGGCACTCATGCCGCGCTGGACAAGGCCCAGAGCCTGATGCGCCGTTACCCTTATGTGTTGCAATGTGACATTCGCCAATATTTCCCTAGCGTGGACCATGCCGTGTTAGAATCCATCCTATTCCGCAAGATTGCCGACGAGCCGACCCGTCGGCTTATCCAGAAAATCATTCACAGCGGCGTAGGTATACACGATGACGATTACCGGATGGTATATTTCCCCGGTGATGATTTGTTTGCCATCAACCGCCCGCGTGGCTTGCCCATTGGCAACTTGACCAGCCAAATCTGGGCGAATGTCTATTTGAACGAGTTGGACCAGTTCGTCAAACGGCAATTGCGCTGCAAGGCTTATGTGCGCTATGTCGATGACTTCCTGCTGTTTGCCGACAACAAGTCGCAATTGTGGGCGTGGAAAGCCGCCATAGTCGAATTCTTGCACGCTCTCCGTTTAACCCTGCATGAGAAGTCAAGTACAGTATATCCTGTTGCCAATGGCATTCCATTCCTCGGCTTCCGCCTGTATCCCGCCTATCGCTTGCTTAAGCGCAAAAACGGGGTGAATTTCCAACGGCGGTTAAAGCGCAATTATCGGGCTTATGCGAGGGGCGAGTTGACTCTGAATTCGTTAAACCAGCGGGTGCGGGGTTGGATAGCCCATGCGGGTTACGCAGATACTTGGGGTTTACGGCGCAGCCTATTCTCAAGGCCAATCCCAATCCGTAAGCCTTTGTGAAAGAATCCCCGCTGTTTGCAAAAAGTTATGACTTCATCCGCTGGCTGATCCCGCAAACCATTAAATTTCCTCGCGAGCAGCGTTTTGTGGTGGCGGAACGCCTACAGGCCAGTGCATTGGATTTCATGGAATGCCTTTACCGGGCAATCGACAAAACACGGCAAAACCCTGCGCTTGCGGAAGCCGATGTCAAATTGAAGCAACTTCGCTTTTACTTGAGGCTGAGCTATGATTTGGAGTTAATGGACAGCCGGCGATACGAACATGCCAGCCGCCAGCTTGAGGAATTAGGCCGATTGTTGGGGGCCTGGATAAAATCTGCATAGGCAATAATCCGATTTGGGCTTTTTGGTTGTTGATAATTATTCTCATCTGTGGTAATCTGTCATCAAGTTAAACTCAAGACAGAGCAAAACGCTATGTACATCTGCATCTGCAAAAATGTGACTGACCGGCAAATTCGACAAGCGGTTTACCAACAAGATGTGAGCAATATACGTGAGCTTAGAGCTTGCCTTGGCGCATGTGACCAATGCGGAAAATGCGCTCGGGATGCGAGGGATGTCATCCGAGATGCTACATCTGAAAGGATGATGTTGGAGACTCACTCAGCCATGGCTTCTTAAACCCGCCACTGATAATTAAACAAAAAATGCGCCAAAAGGCGCATTTTTTTTGAATAAAAAAAGCGGGACAACCCTGTCCCGCAACCAACACAAACTTAAAAAACGATTACCGCATCAGCCGAGAACAAGAACTGGGCATCTTTGCCGTTGCCAAAGGGTTTGTACCTTTCGCCCGTTTTGATGTTGCCAGCGCCGACCACGTCAGCGTCCACCCAGTCATAGCGTACATTGGGGCGCAAAGTTATCCATTTGACTGGTTTGTAGTTCAGCCCTAGCGTAAACGCATACCAACTTGCTGAGTTACAAGTCGCCAGGAAACTGGCTGCCGAACTGACCGGGACGTTATCCGGCCCGGCCGCGTTTGTAGCGGCGGAAACGCGACCGGGTGAGCACACCCTGAATCCGTTGTTATCGCGGAACCATTCGCCCCTCATGCCCACGCCCAGCTTGTCGGTGATGTCATACATCAAGTAGGAGTTGATGCCGTACCAGGTGGCATCGACGGTTTCCCCGTTAATCAATACGCCGTTGGCAAAACCATGATCATGTTGTAGGACCATGTGCAAGTCGTCCAAGATGTTATGTTTGAACACCATGCTGTAAATGCCCCAGCCCTGCGAATGACGCTCGGAGACACCGCTGTATGTTCCTGTGATGTTGAAGGAAGTCGCTTTATCTTCGGTGTTCCAAGTGGCACCGAGCAAGCCACCCCAATTGCCAAGCTGCTGGTCCCAACCGCCATCCCAACCGCCGGTTGCGCTGCCGGTCAACACGCCTGCGAGTGTTGACCAATTCTTATCAAACGCATAGTTCGCCATAATACCGGTATGGGTGAAGGGTTCGCCATATTGCATAGTATAGGAATGGCTATAGAAGAAGTTGTCCGGGGCTGTGACGACTTCATAGCCAATCGGGGTATAAAAATGACCGGCTTTGACATTCAGGCCATTGCCTATAGGCACATAGGCTTCCAAATAAAGTTGTGGCAAAGCAATGTCGTAGAATCGGCCAGTGCTTCTGAGTAAATTCAAATCCCAATGGCTGCGGGTCAAAGCCGTGCCATCATTGACGTCATAGGCTGGGACACCGTAAGCTTGGGTGAAGATGGAGTCAGAACCCCACATAAAATCAAACCGACCACCAAAGTCCCAAGAATCCCCCTCGGTAGCCACAGCCCTTTGCAGGAAGAAATATAATTGGTTTAGTTGCAATTCGGCTGAACGGTCACCGAATGTCACGGGTCCGTTAAAACCGTTGCCGGGGTTGCCGGCATTATAGGTCACGCCCGTTTGCAACCAGCCGCCGAAAGTCAGCCCCGCCTTTTTCATGAATTCCAAGTTGTTGGGATTCAACTTTGCGGCCTGAAGCGCCCCGCTTGCCACTTCGGTGGGTTCGACCTCAGGTACTGGAACACCGGCTGGAATGGGTTCTGCTGCCATTGCTGTGCCAGCCAATAGAGACAAGTACAAACCATAGGCCAAAGGGTGCAGCTTGAAAGGGTCCGGTTTGGTGATAATAGTCATTGGACATTTTCTCATTTTGGGTTGATGACAGGCGTGTGCCTTTAAATATCACCAAGCAATGGACATGCCAGTTATGTTATGTTTTATTTTCATAAGCTTGTAACAATATTCCGAAATCAAACTCTGCATCATATCTGTGCATTTATTTTGAATCGCCCTAAATGAATGCATTTTTTTGGTGCTTATCCACCATTCAATGTGCCAGTGCGCAACAGGATTTGTATAATCACAACAAATCTAATTTTGTCTTGCAATCCCTTATCGGAGTTATTTCTGCAAACTTAATCCTCTACGCGACAATTAATGCGTTTTCTTATAAAGTGATCATATTTTTCAATTCAAGAGGAGAAGATCATGACTGCGCAGCAAGCTGACATCGGACTTATTGGCCTTGCCGTTATGGGCCAAAATTTGGCTCTGAATATTGCCGACCATGGCTACACCATTGCCGTATTCAATCGACATTCGGAAAAAATGAAAGAGTTTATCGCTCGGTGCGAGAAAAACGAGCCTTCAAGTTCGCGCCTCATAGGTGCGGAAACTCTGCAAGAGTTGGCTAGCAAGTTGAAGCGTCCGCGTAAAATCGTATTGCTGGTCAAAGCGGGCGAGGCTACCGACAAAACCATCGACAGCTTGCTTCCCTTTTTGGAAGCGGGCGATATCGTCATAGATGGCGGCAACGCCAATTGGAATGACACGATCCGTAGGGAAAAGGAGCTTAATGCCAAGGGTTTCAGGTTCATAGGTTCCGGGGTGTCGGGCGGCGAAACGGGCGCACGGTTTGGGCCTTCGTTGATGCCCGGTGGAAGCGCGGAAGCTTGGGCCGAACTGGCCCCTATTTGGAATGCCGTGGCTGCCAAGGTTGACGCAGAGACCGGAGTGCCGTTACCCGGCGCAGCACCCGGCAAGCCCGTGCAAGGGGGTGTGCCCTGCACCGCGCACATCGGTCCCAATGGTGCGGGCCATTATGTCAAAATGGTGCATAATGGGATTGAATACATTGATATGCAATTGATCTGCGAGGCTTATTGGTTGCTGAAAAACTTGTTGGGCCTTGAATCCGATGCCATCGGCAAAGTCTTCCAAGATTGGAATCAGGGCGAGTTGTCTAGCTATTTGATTGAAATCACAGCCGATATTCTTCAGCAGCTTGATCCAGCCGGGGACGGTTATTTCGTCGATAAAGTGTTGGACACGGCTGGACAAAAAGGCACCGGGCTTTGGACCGCCACTAGCGCCTTGGAACTGGGCGTACCGGCAAACGCCATTGCCGAAGCCGTTTTCGCCCGTTGCCTTTCCGCATTGAAGGAAGAGCGTGAAGAAGCTTCCAAAGTATTACTAGGGCCAGTCGCCAAGCAAGAAGGCGATAATACCGGTTTGGTTGAAGCCATCCGTGACGCGCTGTATTGCTCGAAAATTTGTGCCTATGCCCAAGGCTTCCAGTTAATGGCGGAAGCGCAAAAGGTTTATGGGTGGGATTTGGATTTTGGCACGTTGGCGCAAATTTGGCGCGGTGGTTGTATTATTCGAGCCAAATTTTTACAGAAAATCACCGATGCCTATGCGATTGATCCTAAGCTGAAAAACCTTATGTTGGACCCTTACTTCCGGGATGCCTTGCATAATGCGCAAACACATTGGCGTGAAGTCGTGGCTTTGGCGGTGCGCAATGGCATTCCCACCCCCGCATTTTCTTCAGCCTTGGCTTATTTCGATGGTTATCGTTCAGCCAGCTTACCGGCCAATTTGCTTCAAGCGCAGCGTGACTATTTTGGTGCGCATACTTATGAGCGCATTGACCAACCAAGAGGCCAGTTTTTCCATCTGGATTGGCCAGCCGAGGGCAGGCCGCAGTCGAAGGCGTAAGTTCGATATAAAAAATGGAAGGGGTTGTGCATTCGGACCCATGCTGTTGAAATAAGCAGTCATTCCGGCATGGATCGCCGGACAAATCGGCAGGATAGCCGATTTGCACAGCTTTGCTGCCCGAAGGGTGAGGGACAGGGATAGTCCCTCATGCATCCAGATTGCATGGACGCCCCTAATCCGAGCTATCCCTGGAGCCTAGGTTCCGGCGTTCCCTGCCGGAACGACGAGGCAAACCTTAATTCAACAGCATTGGGCTTCAGAACCCGCCTTTACGAACGATTTTTTAAAACGGCTCTGAAAGTTAACAGGATTATCCATAAAGAAATCAAGCCCCATCCCAAGGCCCACACTACGCTGGGAATGCCCGTCAGTTCGGCAAGGTTTCGCGCATCGCTGTGGCTGCTCGTGTAAACCGAAAGCGACAACACGGTTTTGATATCACCCAGCCCATTGAATATGCATTCAAGGGCCAGGAAATTGGCGACAAAATCCGCGATGGCTTGGTTGTTGGCTTTGGAAACTAGCCAAAGACTGATGGCAATTAGACAGCCGGCTAAGATGGTGAAGAGTTTCATCCTAAGGTTAATATTCAAGCCAGTGGACAAGAAGGCTTCAAACCAGTCTTTTACGAAGAGGGTAAAGAAAATGACAAGAAAAACAACCAAGATGGCTGAAAATTGTAAAATCTTGCGGCTATTGACATGACCGTTGGCCAGCCATAAAACCAAGGCGCCATAGGATGTGGCGGAAAGGTAGCCTGCATTGGCGATCAATATGCCTGAGAGTGTGCTGTTGGGGGCGGTCAATGTCAACCCACTGGCATCGGTGGCGATAGCCATGCTAAACACCTGGCTGCCGGTCAATAAGGCCATAATGACATGCCCTCCTTCATGCACCAAGGTTACAAACAGTGAGAAGGGGTAGACGATCAATCGTCCGAACGGAAGCAGCCAGCAAACCAAGGCAGCGACAAGGGCAAAAAATAACGGGGTTTTGGTGGTTTTCATGGGGATATAAAGATAATCCTCTATCGGTTTTCAGTCATCGAATGATCCAATTGGATACCCAAATATAAAAATGGTCAATTTTCGGCTTGTCACTTGGGTGGCTATTGTATTATGGCTGCTACCTTGTTCGGCTTGGTGTTTTCCAAGTTTTCAATCTGTCAAATCCAATTGGCATCCTTCTGAAGCTTATTTGCTCGACCGTCATGGCAAAATTCTAAACGAATCCAGGTTGGACTTCACCGTTCGGCGTTTGCTTTGGGTAAATTTGGATCAAGTATCCCCTGCATTGATACGATCTTTGCTCACTTCGGAGGATCGTCGGTTTTATCAACATCATGGCGTGGATTGGCGGGCCATGATTGCCTCCACCATGGGACGGATTGTTGGCAGACCTGCCCGAGGTGCCAGCACCTTGACCATGCAATTGGCAGCTATGCTTAATCCCCGGCTCGAAGCGGGCAGGGGTGGGCGAACCCCGTCCCAAAAATGGGCGCAGATTCGTGCTGCCCAAGAACTGGAAGACACTTGGAGCAAGCCTGAGATTCTGGAGGCGTACTTTAATCTTGTCGGCTTTCGAGGCGAATTGCAGGGTTTGGCGGCTACGACAAAAGCCTTTTTCGACAAACAGCCCTCTGGTTTGTCGGAAGCCGAAGCATTGGTTCTGGCCGCAATATTGCCTTCACCGAATGGCGGGGCTAGTCGAATAAGTAAACGGGCTTGTGCCATTGCCAAAGCTGGCGAATTCTCCGTGGCTTGTTCGGAAATGCAAACCATCGTGTCACAGCTAATGGGTCGAAATTTGCAAATAAATCCTGCTGTGGAATTGGCTCCGCATTTGGCGCATCAATTGTTGAAAACACCCGGTGAGCGTTTGACAACGACCCTAGATGAATCAGTCCAGCGTTTGGCCTTCAATGCATTGAACCAGCAATTGCATGGGCTGGCTGATCGGAATGTGCGTGACGGTGCAGTTTTAGTGGTGGACAATGAAACCGGGGAAGTCTTGGCCTATGTGGGTTCTGCGGGTCCATTTTCTAGCGCCAGTCAAGTGGATGGCGTTAAGGCAAAAAGGCAGGCCGGTTCTACGTTAAAACCGTTTTTATACGGCTTGACGCTGGAAAAACGCTATCTCACCGCCGCCTCCATTCTGGACGATGCCCCCATTCATCTGGAAACGACATCGGGTTTATACATTCCCCAGAACTATGACAGGGATTATAAAGGGCAAGTGAGTGTCCGCACCTCATTGGCAAGTTCGCTGAACATACCCGCCGTTCGGACCTTGGTGTTATTGGGGGTGGAACGTTTCCGTGACCGCCTTCGGGATTTTGGCTATCTCAGCATCAGTCAGCCGGGTGATTATTACGGCTACTCATTGGCCTTGGGTTCAGCCGAGGTGAGTTTG
The DNA here is from genome assembly GCA_903911305.1 of uncultured Methylococcaceae bacterium. GTDB lineage: Bacteria > Pseudomonadota > Gammaproteobacteria > Methylococcales > Methylococcaceae > Methylumidiphilus. The sequence goes on from CAIWDB010000251.1 coordinate 7,648, forward strand.
CTGGAACAGGTGAATGCGTATCGCGCTTTGGCAAATGACGGTCTTTTTTCGCCGTTGCGTTTCAAATTTGACGAAGCGGCAGACCATCCGAGTCGAGTCTTGGACGATTCAGCCGCCTTTATTATAGCCGACATCCTTTCCGACCGTGCTGGCCGATCCGTCACGTTTGGCCTGTCGAATCCCTTGGCGACACGGTTTTGGACGGCGGTAAAAACCGGCACTAGCAAAGACATGCGCGACAACTGGTGCATTGGGTTTAGCCAGCGCTATACCGTAGGGGTATGGGTGGGTAATTTTGAGGGCGATTCCATGCACGATGTGTCTGGTGTCACTGGCGCGGCCCCTGCTTGGTTGGAGATCATGAATGGTTTGCATGAAAGCCTAAGGTCGAATCCACCTGAACCCCCTAGTGGACTTGTCCATCGTGAGATTCGCTATCTGCCCGCTGTCGAGCCGCCGCGTACCGAATGGTTTATCCAAGGTACGGAAACGGAGGTGGTCCGCCTTGCCGAATCCGTCCATCAAACGCCCCGCATCACCTCCCCGTCCAATGGCGTCATCATTGCGTTGGACCCGGACATTCCGTACGAAAACCAAGCAGTCATTTTTTCCGCTCACCCCAACTACACACTGGCGGAATTTATACTGGATGGCAAAACCATGGGTCCAATTGCCAATAGCCGAAAATGGTGGCCCACACCCGGCTTGCACAAGCTGGCTTTGGTAGGGCAGGGGGGGGAGGTTTATGACACCGTTGAGTTTAATGTCCGGGGCTTGAATCATTAACGGATGCCGCGCATCAAGCTAGGGTTGGAGCGTCAAAGCCTGCTTTGACAGGCGAAGCCAGCTTCGCATTTCCAATTCTTTTGTCAAAGCAAGCTTTGACGCTCCCTTTAAAAACACGATTTCATCTAATTAGCATTATAATGGTCGGAATTATAATTTTCGCCACCCTATGAATTCCAACGAATCACTCACCACAAAAGGCTTCGAAATTCATGCCTTTTTACAAACGTTGACCTATCGTCCAGGTGTCTACAAGATGCTGGATGAGGCTGGCGATGTGATTTATGTCGGCAAGGCGAAAAACCTGAAGAAACGTGTCTCCAGTTACTTCATGAATAAAGAGGCTGCCCCCAAGCAGCAGGCGATGGTGGCTCGGATTGCCTCCATAGAAGTCACCGTCACCCATACCGAAGGCGAGGCTTTATTGCTGGAAAGCCAATTGGTCAAGCGCATCCAGCCTCGCTATAACATTTCCTTGCGTGACGGCAAAACGTTCCCGTATATTCATGTCACCACTCAGCAAACTTTCCCCAAGGTCGGTTTTTATCGGGGGACGCGCAAGAAACAAGGCCGTTTTTTCGGGCCATACCCCAGCGCGGGCGCAGTGCGGGAATGCCTGAAATTGCTGCAAAAAATTTTCCCGGTGCGCCAGTGTGAAGACTCGGTGTTTAAAAACCGTTCGCGCCCTTGCTTGCAATACCAGATCGAGCGCTGTTCCGGCCCTTGCGTGAACCTGATTTCCAAAGAATCCTATGCCGAAGATGTGGAAGACACTATTATGTTTCTGGAAGGCAATGGCAAAGGATTGATCGACGAATTGGTTCGCCGCATGGAAGAAGCCTCCACTGAATTGCGATTTGAACAAGCCGCCCGTTATCGCGACCAAATTGCCAATTTGCGCACCATACTCGCCAAGCAAGCGGTGGCCGGGGAGCAGGGTGATTTGGACATCGTTGCCTGTGCCATCAAAGGCCATATGGCTTGTGTACAAGTGCTATTTATCCGTGGTGGCCAACAAATTGGTGACAGCGCCTTTTTTCCGAAAATGGCCGAAGAACACAGCCACGGCAGTGTGCTGGAAGCCTTCTTGGCGCAATATTATCTGAATCGGCAAGTTCCGCGTGAAATCTTGTTGAGCCACGACATTGACGCTGACAATCGGCGTTTGTTGGAAGAAGTGTTGACGGCCCAAGCCAAACATGCGATCCACATCAGCCCGAATACACGCGGGGAGCGGCTGAAACGGGTGCAACTGGCGCAAACCAATGCCGAAAACACGTTACAGGCCAAATTAGCCAATCAACAAGATATCTATGGACGCTTCATCAGCCTTGGCGAAGAATTGGGCCGCGCCGAACCGCCCCAGCGCTTGGAATGCTTCGACATAAGCCACACCATGGGTGAACAGACGGTGGCCTCTTGCGTGGTGTTTGACCGCCAAGGTGCGGTGAAGTCAGCCTATAGGCGCTTCAATATTGCCGGTATTGAGCCGGGCGACGATTACGCCGCATTGGCTCAAGCCGTCACCCGCCGTTATCAACGTATCAAACAAGGCGAATTTGAAGCCCCGGACATATTGCTGATCGACGGTGGCAAAGGCCAAGTCAGCGCGGTCAAAGAGGCATTACAAGCGATTGCCATGGACGAAATTTATGTCTTAGGGGTGGCGAAAGGCCCGGACCGCAAACCCGGTATGGAAATGTTGTTTCCAGCAGGGCAAAACCAGCCTATCCTATTGCCTAGCCATACGCCGGCACTGCTACTGATCCAGCAAATACGCGATGAAGCCCATCGCTTCGCCATCACTGGACACCGCCAACGACGGAGCAAGGCTAAAACCCAATCCTCGTTGGAATTGATCGAAGGCTTGGGTCCCAAACGCCGCCAGCAATTGCTCAAGCAATTTGGCGGATTGCGCGAAATCAGCCGTGCCGATGTGGATGCCCTGTGCAGTGTAGAAGGCATTAACCGGCAACTTGCCCAACGCATTTACGAAACGTTTCACGAACAGGAAGCCTGACCATGCAATTTAACCTGCCAACCTGGCTTACCCTACTGCGGATCATTCTGATACCGGTGATGGTGGCTTTGTTTTATCTGCCTTGGCATTTGGCACATGCCGCTTGTGGGGTGGTTTTTGCAATTGCAGGCTTTACCGACTGGTTGGACGGTTATCTAGCCCGCAAAATGAGCCAAACCACCCTGTTCGGGGCTTTCCTTGACCCGGTGGCCGACAAGTTGATGGTGTCGGTGGCTTTGGTGCTGATTGTTCAGGCAGATCCCAACCCCTGGGTGGCAATCGCCTCCGCAGTCATTATTGGACGTGA
>CAIWDB010000252.1 GCA_903911305.1 uncultured Methylococcaceae bacterium
CAGCAAATTGGATATTGAAGCGGCATCCTCTAGTAGCGAACACTTGAAATTGCTTCGCCATGAGGTTGAAAAAGAGTTGGCCGAATACTTCAAGAAATATGTGGCATCTGAGAATTTGCTAAAGTCATCCTCGTGGGCAAATGATTTTTTCCGAAACGCCATATCAGAAGGTGATGTGGTAATTAGCCTTAACTATGATTGCGCTTTTGAAGGGATGTTGGATTTGGTGGGCAAATGGACTCCAAATCGAGGATATGGTATAGATTTTTTTAATGATGCTCTTTTTTCAGGACAAAAAAATAGCCCAGTTACTGTCCTAAAAATTCATGGCTCCGCTAACTTTTATGAAGCCAATTCATACCCTTTAACAGATAAGCCAAAAGCCAACAGTATTGGTTTTATATTTGATAAGAACATCTTCCCTAAATCGGCTGAACACACATATTTTGGTAATGATATAAATAAGCCATATATTATTGCCCCTAGTTATGTAAAAATTCCGGCACTTGCAATTAATTATTTGATGCTACAAGCGATGAAAGCATCGACAGTGGCTAAATGTCTTATTATTATAGGATGTGGGCTGAGGCCAGAAGATTCATTTCTTACTTTACTTATTACAAGTTTTCTCAACACTAAAGAAAATAAAGGAATAGTCATTGTTGACCCAAAACCAAAGGAACCATTCTCCAATATAGAAAAATACTATGAAACTGATGTGACAAAAAGCTTCATGCTTATTGAAGGATATATTGAAAATACTATCGATCAGTTGATAACGACAATTAAGTAGTGTAATGTACAGCGTTTTCTCTTTTATAATAATTATTATAAAGACCGTCGAGCCGTCCAGCCATTTGTTGAATTAGCGAACTACTTTGAAAAGTGATAAAATTTAGTAATTATTTGATGTTGAAAACGCTGTATATGATATTGAAAACGCTATATGCTCCAAGCCTTTAATGCCCTCATCAAACGCGATTTGCTACTGGCCTTCCGCCATCGCGGCGAGTTGGCAAATCCTTTGCTGTTCTTTTTTATGATCGTCACCTTGTTTCCACTAGGTGTCAGCCCGGAAGTCACCTTGCTCCGAAAGATCGCCCCCGGTGTGATCTGGATTGCGGCTTTATTGGCGGCTTTGTTTTCGCTGGAAAATTTGTTCCGCTCCGATTTTGAAGACGGTGCATTGGAGCAAATGTTGCTCAGTCCGCAGCCTTTATCGTTGCTGGTACTGGCGAAAGTGTTGGCGCATTGGCTGGTCAGCGGCTTGCCTATGTTGTTATTGGCCCCCTTGCTTGGGCTGCTGTTGGCTATGCCCGAACCGGCTATTGCCGCGTTGGAATTGACCTTGGCTATAGGCACTCCTTTGCTAAGCTTGATCGGCGCGATTGGCGTGGCTCTGACGGTAGGCTTGCGACGCGGCGGCGTGTTGCTGACCTTATTAATAATGCCGCTGTATATCCCGGTTTTGATTTTTGCCACCAATGCCGTTACGGCGGCGGCGGCAGGAATGCCCATCGCCGGTCAAATTTATTTCTTGGCGTCGTTGCTGGTACTGGCCTTAACCTTGGCCCCGCTGGCAATTGCTGCCGCCCTTAGAATTAGTGTGAGTTAAATACCATGTGGCAGTTTCTGCATAAACTGGCGTCACCCCGATATTTTTATGACATTTCCGGCAAGTGGATACCTTGGTTAAGCGGTTTGACCGTCATTACCCTACTGGTCGGGCTATATTATGGTTTAGTGAAAGCCCCGCCCGATTATCAACAAGGCGAAAGTTATCGGATTATGTTCATCCATGTGCCGGCGGCTTGGATGTCCATGTTCATCTATATGCTGATGGCGCTATGGAGCGGCATCAATCTAATTTGGAACATCAAACTGGCGGATGTGATGACCGTCAGTTCCGCGACCTTGGGCGCATCATTCACTTTCCTCGCGTTGATGACAGGTTCCCTTTGGGGCAAGCCAATGTGGGGGGCTTGGTGGGTATGGGATGCCCGGTTGACCTCCGAGTTAATCCTATTGTTTTTATATTTGGGCTATATTGCCTTAGTTGCCGCCATTGAAGACCGCCGCACCGCCGCCCGAGCAGGTGGAGTATTGATCTTGGTTGGCGTAGTCAATATTCCCATCATCCATTATTCTGTGGAATGGTGGAATACTTTGCACCAAGGCCCAACCGTCACCAAACTGGACAAGCCTTCCATACATTTGAGTATGTTAATCCCTTTGCTGATTATGGCGGTGAGTTTCAAGCTGTATTATCTGACTGTGGTATTGATGCGCGCCCGTGCTGAAGTATTGGATAGGGAACGGCGCAGTGCTTGGGTAAGGGAATTGTTTGGGGCGAATCCGCGATAACATGACAGAATGTAACATAGCGGCTTAGTAATGGAGCGTCAAAGCTGGCTTTGACATTCCCGCCAAAATCAATCTTCCCAACGTAGACAAGGTTCGCACGTATTGACCCATTCAATGTCGCCGAAGCCAAAACGGCGAATTGGGCCAACGCTGCTCTTGCCGGTAGAAGTCGCGCAAAGTGGCTTTATACGATGCAAATTCTCTTTTCATAAGGGCTTCGTAACGGGTAAAACCGAAGCTGTCAGAACGCAACAGCCAATCGGCTATTGCGTAAGAAGCAAAAATGGAAGAACGCAGTGCCTTGATAATGCCCTGCGATGATAGCGGGTCAAAACTCGAATAGGCGTCCCCGACGGCAATCAAACCGATTGGAAACTGGCCTTGGAGCATACGCGAACCCGCCGGCCACAACGTGGGAGGGGTAAGGGTACGACTTTTGCCGACGACGGCGGTAATATGTGTAGTTTCCGCTAGGCAATCCATCCAAGCATCCAGACGGTTAGCCCGTAAACGGCGCATGACATCGGCATCGGTCATCAACGCAACCACTCTTCGATGTCCGGGTGTGGCTGCGGTATACCACCAGCCCTGTTGAAACGATTCAATCAACACCGCATCGGACCCTGGCACATCCGGGTTTGCCAAGTCATTAAAGAATACTGCACTGGCGACCAACCGGTCATAATTGACTGGTTTGATTCCCATATGCCGTGAAACCAAGGCAGAACGTCCAGTGGCATCGACCACACAGGTTGCCGTGTATTGGCCTGACTCACCGCAGTCAATATGCCATATTTCATCGTCATGGCGAATGGCACTTACCGTTGCATTGAGCAGAGTTACGCCTCTAGTGCTGGCTTCTGCCAGTAACATGGCGTCGAAGCGGGTTCTGTCCAAACGCCAGCCTAGGTTGTGAACCTCAAAGAAAAACTCGTTGCTAATGAGTTCATTCTCTCCCCAAGCGCTGACGGTGCGATAGGATGGGCAATGCCCGTCCCGCATGAAAGGTCTCCACACATCTAAATGGTCAAGAAAACGCTTGATGAGCGGAGGGACAGATTCGCCAATGCGAAAAGACTCATCCCTCCCCCTATCGACGATGCAGACCTTTGCTCCAGGCGCGACGGCCTGTAGCGAGATGGCCGTCGCCGCACCGGCCGGCCCGCCGCCGACAATCATGACATCGAAAGCCTCCGCTATTCGGTTTTGACTGCGTAAAATGATGCGACCACTCCTGCCGGGGACACGCTGCCCGGCGTACTGCCGGTATGTGGAATTGTACGGATGACCGAGCCAACAATGGCTGGTCGTTGCTGCACACCATTAGGCCAGTGATTGACCAGATAGCCTTCGTAGTCATAAATCCAAAGCTCTCCGCTCACCTGTCCAACGCCTTGAAAACGCACCCGCATAGGCGAACCGTATTCGCGTGATCCCTTTAACGTTAACGACCAGCCCGGTCCGCCGATGACACCAGACAATATCTGCATGGCATCTTCATTAATTTCAATCGTGCCACGACCAAATTCGAGTTCATTGAAATCGGTGTTGAGATCAGGGTCGTTCAACAGACTACGATAGGTCCATTTGCCGACAAATGGCTTGTCACTCATGAGCAATCTCCTGCATTCTTGGGTTTGGGGTTCATGATGGCGGTGGCGAATGGGTCGGGGGCAACCAAGCCCCCCCTGCCCTCACGCTCCACGCTGTAATAGCGGTCATCTGGCAAATCCGTTGAGGCGGATGGGTTTTTGGCACTGTCAGGGGGTAAATAAGGGTTGCGGATAATAAAGCCCAATGTCCACCATTCGCTAACCATTTTCAAATCGCCAGCGTTGGTTTGTTGAATGCCTCGGCTCCACGTGGTCCATTGAGTTTGTGGATTGCCTTTTGCATCGTATCCGACCAGTTCTTTCGATTGCATTGGCCTATGTGCAGGCCACCACAAGGTGTCCCAGGTTTTCTCATCGCGAATCAGCCGTTCGTCGTTTTCGCTATCGGGGTTGATTTCGTTCCAGTCCGCATAGGTGATGTTGGTGGGGTTGGTCGTACATTCGTTAAAATCCGCTTGCCACGGTATGGCCATGGATTTAGTCAAGTCGCCGGGTTGGAGTCCACGATTGAAATCACTGTCATGGCTCAGTGAATCACCCATGCTGAAGGTGACATCATCTATTACACTGCCATGCTCTTTGTTGGCTTGGGCGGCGGATTGCAAAAAGTCCGACCACTGTCGGTCGGCTTTGATGCGGTAAGGCTCCCGATAAATGGAAGGATTGCGCATGATCCAGCCAATTTCACCCCCTGGGCAGAATGCACCTCCCAGCACATTACCCAGTACCCCCCGATCTAATGCACGTCCGGTTTTGGGTTGCCCAATGGGATAAGGGAAGTAGACCGGATAGGTTTTACAATCAATCCAACCTCTCTCCATCTCATTAATAAAACAGCCCTCGGCCCACTGCCTGAGAATGAATAATTGATAATCGGTGAGCCTGAGAAATTTTGACGGTGCGGTATTGTTCAAGGGATTATCGCCGCACAGCAAAGGCATCAAGGGCAGATTGTGTACCCGGCTGCCGATTTTGTCTTCCAGTTTAAACTCATTTTCCTCACCCCGACGGCGTAACAGGTCAAACAAGAACCGGCGCATCGGTCGATACGGGTCGGGATTGAATTCATCATCATTTTTCTGTTTTGGCGATTGCCGAGTTTCGATGCGAGCCTCGCCTTGTTGGGCTTCCCGTGCCGCCATGAGGCTTTTGGCATTGTGTAGGTCATAGTCGCTTTTCTGTTTTAACTGTTCCTCAGTTGTTGGCGTTTGGCCGAGCAGATAAGGATTGAAGGTTCCCCGTTTTTCTTGGTCATGCGGAAAGTTGGATTGGGCCAAAATGTCGCTAAGATAAAGAAACTCATTGGGACGGAATAAAATCGGCCAGATGTCACGGTAAAACCATGGCTTGTAATTGGTATTCCAAGTCAATCGGCCTGCTTTCCATTGGCTCAGTGCATTTTTATCGTGTATCGGTACGGTTTCTGGCGGGTCGAAATTGCCCAAGCGCCCATATATGCAGGTGTTGTCGGCGAATTCGCGTAGAAACATATCATAGACCAACTCATCCATAGTGATCATATCGAGCATTTGTGGCACAAAACGGGGATAGCCGACAACCACCCAAGCCGGATATTCAACATCAATGTAACGAATCTGCCCGACTTGTTCGGAAAACATTGCCAGACGCGCCATCACCGGGCCATCAGACACATCGTCGTACCAACCATCGTTATTGGCATAATTTGCGATATGTGGGTCGCCAGGCCCAGTTTTTTCGCTGCCTGAATTGCCATGCCCGCCCAGCACCAAAAGCCTGCCTTCATCGTCGGTCAACATATCGCCCAAGGTGTTAATGTCGTTGGGCTTCAGGCCAATAGGTGGAAACGTGGTGGCGTAATTGCCGCCGCCGGATCGATCAAAGCTGGCCCTGCGTGTGGAAGTCGAATTGACGCTGCGTGGGCCGGGATCAATGATTAAGCGGTCACGATCCGCAATGTCGGCATTGCGGCGAGGATGGTCATCGGCATAGCCATGTTCACCGGCACGGGCATTGAACTCGTACCAAGAGGCTTTCTTGTTGGCGAGGTAAACCCGCCATTGGATGTCGATCAATTTGCCATGATTGCCGCCGCCTTCGACCTCATCGCCAATTTTCAGCGGTCGGCCATCCGGGTTGTCACCGTCGTAAACAAACACCTGAAATCGGGCAGCCTGCCGTTTGATTCGGCCTTGTTTGTCTTTGAAGGTCTTGACCAACACCGGGCCAGACAGGTCTGGGGTGAGCATCGGATTGCCATTGGCATCGCATTCAATGGGCAAGTTGGCGGGCATTTCTGGGGCAATATAAAACTCGGTCTCGCTGTTGCCGAGCCGGGCGATGCCGATGCCGGGATGAATTTTGTAAGTGGCCACGATTTTTTCTCCCACAATCAATCAAGGAAATTCAGTGAAACCCCTTCAAGCTTGAGGAGATCAATGTCTTCCTCATAATCTGCGCCGATGACAACCAGCGTGATTTGCAATTCTTGGGTGGTTTCGAGCAGTTTTCTGGCGCAATCGGTTACATCAATTCGGTGATTGCGCGGCATGTTGTGGCTACGGGTCCGGTGATCGTAGTCCCGTGACCGAGGCGGCGGGATGTCGCAATGGCCGGGACCGCCATAACAGGCTCCGTGTCCGAAAATAGCGAGGTATCCGGCGAAATGCGGATTACCACGCCAATCGGTATGGGCATCCGCCCCCGGTTGATTCAAAAAGGCCCGCACAAAACAGGAACGGGCCAGTTGCGGCACCCAATGCAGCCTGATTTCCGCTTTGCGAAATCCTTGGATTTGCTTGGGTGTCAGGATCGGCTTGGAGATGAAACGGCTCACGGGTGCTTCAAGGCCAACCGGCATGAAATAAGTGCTGCGCACATATTCATAGCCAAACCGGGCAATGTTCAAGGTGTCGCGCTGAGTATAGTTCCAAGGTGTCAGGATTGCGTCGAGTTCTACCGGGGCTGCGTTCGGGTTGAGTTGCTGCCATTCCGACCATAGCCGGTCAACATTGACATGAATGGGCCAAAACACCGGGTCGTAAGAGGCGGTGAGGTTGCTGAACATATCGCCGTAGTCAGGCTGGGAATACATGTCTTCACGCGAGTGGAAACGGCGCCCACCGGCTCGCACCATATTGTTGCGACGCTCGCCAAGACCCGAAACCGGGTTGGAGGGTTTTAGCACCGCCCTGCAAGCATCAGCATAACTGCTGCACTCGTCGCTGTCGGGGTTTTCGCCGCCGGTCCAGATATGCAAAGTGTTATGCGGGTTTTGATCCAAAAATCCAAAAGCCGCGTCATAGATGCTACCTCCGCCAAAGTCGCGGAAGTTGTTAAGGCTCATAATCTGCCGTATATCATCCGCAGAAGGGTAGTGGTAGTGGATTTCTTGGTTGATGGTTTTGCCGGCTTTATATTCCCCGGGATAGCGCAACGGATACCACAGCGGGTTGGATTCCAATAGCGCACAGAGCATATGCCTACGGTTCGGGCAATTCGGACTAGGAGTCAGGTCCGTGTAGCCAATGGTGTTATAGACATAACGGAAGAACTTGCCTTGTGAAACAAATAGCCGTTTTGTGTTCGCCAAGTCGAGAAAGGCTGCTGCTTGCTCTGGCTTTGGCGGTGGGTCAAGTTTGGCAATCATGTGGTTGGCGGCTTCCAAGCTCAGGAACGCTTGATATGATTTCGGGATCATCCAGCCTTTTTCCGGTTCTTCCGGGCGGTATTGCGGCATGGTCCAATCCCAATAAGGCAGGGTGATTTCCGGGTCGAAGTCTTGCAGATTCTGCTCGAACTCGTAAAGATAGGCGCGATGCCATGTCAGGAAGCGCTCCCAACCGTGTTGGCAATGGTTTTGATGAATGAGCGCTTGATTGTTGAAACTGCGCCGGTCTTCAGTCCAATCGTTCAAGTCGTAGATTTGCCGGAACACCCGCCGCAAACGTTGTAGCTCGGGTTCGCCCATGCAATCCAGATTGACCCGCTGTTTCAATTCGCCGGGTCGGGAAGGTCGCCGTGTTGTGTCGCTGGCAAGCCCAAACTCGGCGATGCCGCACTGTGTGATGGCGATAGGCGGGTTCTTTTCACGCTGCAATGGCAAGGCTTCGAACGCTTCATCATGGGTTTCTTCCGGGCAACCTTGATCTATCCAATCGGAAATGAATTCGATGTCCGTCGGTGCAACCGCCACGCCGCCCCATGGCAAGCGTGGAAATTGTTCGCCATCGAAAGGTTTTTCGCCTTTCAGCCCTCGCACCAGTCCAGAAGCCGCACCTCGATGGTAGCGTTCCCCCGGACTATGCCCACAGCATGAAGACGCGGTTTCCGGGGCGATCATCCGGTTGCCGTATAAGTTCGAGGACTTGAGGGCATCGACACCTTGGTCCCAAAAACGCCCAATCCCACCATAATCAGACAGACTATCACCGGCGGCGGCATTCAAAATGTCCCGCACTCGCCAGTAGCCTGTGGCTTGCTTATTCTTCGATGACATATCGCTTCTCCCCTATGTTCGGATGGTGTGCCAAGCTATTATCCACTGTGCTTTTTTGTTTGGGTAAACACGTCTCCCGACCTAGTTAAGCTAGGCCGGGAAACCTTTATATGACTGTTCTATCCCACTAAGCGCCTAATGGTGGCTGGATACTGTTCCACCCTTGCCATTGGGGAGGTCGATGCTGACGTTCTGCATCATCCCTTGATCTTCATGGTCGAGAATATGGCAATGTAATACATATTCACCGATGTAACGCTCATAGCGTGTGCGAACGACGAGGGTGTAAATTCCCTTGGGAGCCGCATCGGGCGGGATTAAACTCTTAACCCAAAGTGTATCTTTCCATACGCCTTTAAGTCCCGGATATTGAGGGTCCGCCGGCCCGGTTCCGCCACCATCGTCAACCGCACCCGGCAAACTGACATCTTTGCCATTTGGGTCAAGGATTTTGACAATCTGGAACGGATTCACATGGATATGGAAAGGATGGCTGACAAATTGCGACTGTAAGGTCCATTCATCAGCGCTACTGAGCGTCAAATGGCGGTCAATCCGATTGGGATCGTAAGGTTTAGGCGTGAAATTGGGTCCAAGATCATTGCTCACCTCAAATTTTAGGTCAGGCGTGGTTTGAATGAAGAACGTCAATTCCTGTTTACCCTTTATTTCCTTATCCTGCACATCGGCATGGGGTATGAAACTGGTTAGTTTCAAGCCATCTTTCAGATCGGCCACCACCTTGGCTTTTACCGATGACGGCATGGTCTGCTCGGCGGCTTCCACCAGTTTTTGCGTCAGGTAGTCGTGAGCACTGGTGACTTCAAAGCCGGGTTCGGCCAAATTGCCGGGTTCGACCAAGACTACACCCAGCAATTGGCGACTTTCTGCGGTTTGGGTGACACTGCCCGGTGCCGGGGCCGCACTATCAATCATGCAATAAGGCCCTGCTGCGGGAAAGACTACCAAGGCATCATTGCGGTAGCCAGGTTGAAAGGTCGTCAGCTTGGTTTGCCAAGCTGAAGCCCTAGTCAATCCATCGGTGGCAACAACATGGTAGGGCATGGGTTCGCCTACGCAATAGGCGGCGATAAAACTTTCGGCATCGGCGGCTTTCAAATTGTTGATGCTAGGCGCTCCGGCTTTCAATCGCCTGAACTCCAGATTGATGGTGTTGCGCACACCCGCATGGATCACACGCCACCGTTCAATATCCCCGGCCTTGGATCGAAAGGTAGGCAGAATTGCCCCATTGATACTGGTGTAGCGACCCGAGTCCCCCCATGTGGGAGGACCAAAGTGTTCATAGGATTCGATGATGCCGACATCATTCGGTCCACTACAATCCCAAACGTTTTTGGGGTTTTGGCAGTAATATTGGATTTGTTGCAAAACCAGAATACGTTCCCGCATGGGGGTTCCACCGGGGTTTTTCAACAAAGTGTCGATATCGCCTGGGCTTTTTTCTGTGGGCAGGCGGTTGCCCCTGACGATCAAAGCGCCGGCCATGCCGCTTGAAACTTGCAATGCGGTCGAACCATGCCTATGCGAATGATACCAAAAAGTGCCGGAGGGATGATCGGGCGGGATATTGTATTCGTATTGGAAGTCAACACCTGGATTGATGGACAACAGCACATTGTCGCTATTGCCGGTAGGGCTGACCCATAACCCATGAGAGTGTAGGTTGGTTCCGTTAAAGCAGTGCGGCGTGTTGACATCGCCTTTCCAATCCGTGCAACTGTCATCTTTTGGAAGCTTGTTATTCAAACTGACCCGCACCGTATCACCCGGTGAAACGTCAATGGTGGGGGCTACAAATGGCCTTTTCGGGTTGGTATCGGTACCGACATAACTCCGCAAATGCACTTTGTCATAGCTCTGGGTGGCAGGGTTATACAGTGTACTGTCGGTATAAACGATATTGAGGTCTAGCTGTTTTTCCGAGCCTAATCGAGGCGTTGGCTGCTGTGCCGACATTAACGACAACCCCGTCGTTGCAGGGGCACCCCGCTGCTGGAGCAGGGGAGGATTTTCGAAAATGCGATCATCCTGTTCTGCCATGGCGGGTTGCATGGCGAGCAGCGCGGTTAGCGTCGAAGCGAAAACTAAAGGGCTACTCGTCAACTTGCCATGTAGTGAGTGTGGGGTTACTTTACAAGCCAAATAATGTTGATTTTTTTGGTGTATTTTAGTCATAGGCATAACTCCTCTATTATTTTTTTGAAGGTAGCAACCACTCGTTATATGTGTGTTATAGTTTCTCTATATTCTTCTCCTTTTCAAGCAAACGATAAGGTATCAAAAGGCAGGTGCTTTTTGATCGTATAACAGGCTTACATTGTTTACTTATTTTGTCAACCAAATAAAATAAAATGCCTTTAAAATGGCAATTGATAATAAGAGATAATGTTCATATTAAGACTTTTTTATACTAAAAATAGGGTTTTAAAGATAAAATGCATATTATAAATAACTATCAAACAGCATCGAAATTAAACGCCTTGCCTTCACATCAAAGCCTTATCCCAGTATGAACGGACTGCGCACCATTCTGGAAACTTGGCACGGTACAGGGTATCCACATCCTGATGCCGTTCTGGCAACGGTGGTTCATGTCAAAGGTTCCGCCTACCGGCGGCCGGGTGCGCGAATGCTGATTTTTGCAGACGGAAAACGAATAGGCACTATCAGTGGTGGTTGCCTCGAAGGAGAGGTGGTTAAAAAAGCCGCTTGGTGGACATCCAACGAGCCAGTGGCGCTGCGTAGTTTCGACAGCAGTTTTGAGGGTGCGGCTTGGGATTTTGGCCTAGGCTGCAATGGAGTTATCTCGGTATTGCTAGAACGGGCTGATGCGTCAGGTATTCACCGATTGTTTGATTTTCTCCGAACCCAACAAGTCAACCGTGAAGAAACTGTCATTGCGACTGTCATTCGCGTCAATGAAAATCCCCCTCACCGCTTGGGTGACCGTGCTTGGTGGGATGGAAGGGAAGTGGCCGGGGGCAATCTCTGCAACACCCGTCTTGCAGCAGACCTCTCAGCTTACATTGAGCAGTGCTTTGCCGAGCGCGAAAGTCGGTTGGTTCACCTTGCGGATGCGGATGTGTTTGTCGAATGGATAGGGCCGCCCCAACGTTTGGTGCTCTTTGGCGGTGGTCATGATGTATTACCCTTGGTCAAGATTGCTAACCTGATGGATTGGAGTGTCACCGTTGCCGATGGAAGAACCGCTTATATTGGGGCAAATCGTTTTCCCGAAGCTGATAATACCCTTGTAATTCCAGCCAACGGCGATATCTCGCAAGTGGATATTGACCGGGATACTGCCGTCGTCATGATGACCCACAACTACCCGCAGGATATGCTGCTTTTGCCCCAGATTCTAGCGAAGAAACCCCGTTACTTTGGCATTCTGGGTTCCAGTCTGCGCACTGAGAACCTGTTTGCCGACGTGAATGAAGATATCTCCAAGTTCGAAAATGTTTATGCGCCAGTAGGGTTGGACATCGGAACCGATCACCCGGAAACCATCGCACTGTCCATCGTAGCGGAAATTCAATCTGTTCTAGCCAAGCGACCGGCAGGATCGTTACGACATCGAAACGCCGGCATTCATGACCCGGTAATGGAAGTCGGTCTGACAGACAAACTTGGCACTTACCGAGACGAAACGGTTTTGGCCGTTTGCGAACTGTCGCAATCCATTTAACATGGCTAATATCGGACTTATCATCTTGGCGGCAGGAACCGCCCAACGAATGGGGTTTCCCAAGCAATTGATGGAATACAGGGGCAAACCTATGGTTCGTCATGCGGCTGAAACCGCTCTTGAATCATGTTGTCGCCCGGTCATCGTGGTCATTGGCGCAGCCGCCGATGTCGTCGGTGAATCATTGGACGGCCTACCCATAGACATAGTCATGAACGGGCAATGGAAAACAGGCATGGGAAGTTCCATCCGGCTCGGAATGGCCGCAATGGCGAATCATGATGTGGAAGCCTCCATCCTTTCATTAGCCGATATGCCGCTAATCACCCGACAGATAATTGATAACTTGGTGGAAACATACAAAGCCAGCGGGAAGCCCATCATCGCCGCCGAGTATGCCGGGACAGTCGGCGCACCTGCATTATTCAGCCGTGCCTATTTCCCACTCCTTGAAGATTTGCCGCTTGATCAAGGCTGCAAACATTTGCTGATAAGCCACTCCCATTCTATCGTCCGGCTAGCTTGCCCCGAGGCTGAAATGGATATCGACACACCTGCCGACTACCTCCGTCTTAGCCAAGTCAATAACTGATGTCACGCAGCGGCTTAGGATTGGAGAGTGCCAAGCTAAAATGAAAAAACCCATCTACCTAGATCATTTCTCGACCACCCCCGTCGATTCCAGAGTCCTTGAAGCAATGCTCCCCTATTTCACCGAAGTGTTCGGTAATCCCGCCAGCCAAACCCATTGTTATGGATGGGAAGCGGACGAGGCAGTCGAAAATGCCAGAGGCGAACTCGCAAAGCTGATTGGCGCATCACCCAAGGAAATTGTCTTCACCAGTGGCGCGAGCGAATCGAATAATCTTGCCATCAAGGGAGTGGCAGATGCCCTTGCCGGACAAGGAAACCACATCATCACGCTTGCCACCGAGCATAAATCAGTGCTTGAAACCTGTTTATCTCTGCAAACCAAGGGATTTGATGTCACCGTGTTACCCGTCAACGCCGATGGTTTGCTCGATTTGGAACGCTTAATCTCCGCCCTGACGGATCGGACTATTCTTGTCAGCATCATGTTTGCCAATAATGAAATCGGCGTGATTCAGCCGATAGATAAAATTGGCAAGCTATTGAGGGAAAGAGGCATTTTATTCCATAGCGATGCCACGCAAGCGGTGGGCAAGTTATCGGTCGATGTGTCTAGGGATTCCATTGATTTGCTGTCGTTAAGCGCCCATAAATTTTACGGTCCCAAAGGTATCGGCGCACTTTATATTCGGCGAGGAGTGAAATTAGCCACGCAAATTCATGGTGGCGGACAAGAGCATGGCATAAAGTCAGGCACGCTGAATGTCCCCGGCATTGTCGGTTTAGGCAAGGCTGCATGGTATGCCCGGTCTGAAATGGGGGAAGAATCAGTCCGCATAGGTAAATTGCGTGATCGTTTGCAGCGTCAGATTTTGACAGGTATTGACGGAGTGACGGTGAATGGCAGTCTTGAACGCCGACTGCCGCATAATTTGAATATAAGCTTTGAAGGGGTTGATGGAGAATCACTCCTGAATAGTTTAAAAGACATAGCCTTGTCTCGTGGTTCTACTTGCAGTGGCAACTCTTTTCATCCCAGTCATGTATTGACGGCAATCGGGCTTCCCAATCAACTTGCCCAAGCGACGCTCCGATTCGGCCTAGGGCGTTCGAATACCGAGCAAGACATTGATTTTGTGGCAGACCGGGTGATTCAAGCAGTCAGGAATTTGCGTTGTAAGGCCATGACGCGATAAGGGAAAGTTTAGTGCTTAATGCCGTTGAATTGTTCCCTCCCCAACGGGCTAGTGTATGCACACAAGCCCCTCCCCCCTTGAGGGGGAGGGATTTAGGGAGAGGGGGATCAGGGTGATTAAAAAGGGTTTGTTGTCTCATCAACTATCCCTATACTCTCTCCCCCTGCGAGGGGGAGGGTTAGAGTGGGTGCGAGTAAAATCAGTGGCTTCGCTGCTTTCTGATCGCCCCCATCCCAGCCTTCCCCCGTGGGGGGAAGGTGTTAATTCAACAGCATTGCCCCCATACTTAGGGT
Organism: uncultured Methylococcaceae bacterium; assembly: GCA_903911305.1. Classification (GTDB taxonomy): domain Bacteria; phylum Pseudomonadota; class Gammaproteobacteria; order Methylococcales; family Methylococcaceae; genus Methylumidiphilus. The sequence goes on from CAIWDB010000252.1 coordinate 14,247, forward strand.
GCGGATTTAAGTTTTACGTCTAGGCGATTTTTTCGGAGCGGCTTCGCCTCCCTCTGCCGCCGGGTTTTCATCGTCAGTCGTAACGCCAGCCTTAACCGTCGCATGGTCCCGTTCGTGCAACCATTTGGAAATGGCAGGGGCCAGTTCTTTCTGCGACTTGCCGCCCACGAACACGCCGATATGACCGCCCTTAAACTCATACAGCGTCTTGTCTTCCGTGCCGACTAAATCATTTAATGGTTTCGTTGCAGCGGGGGGAACCAAGTGGTCGGCGGAGGCGTAGATATTCAACAAAGGCATGGTAATATTGCCCAAATTCACCAAGTGGTCACCTACTTTAAGCTCACCCTTGACGAGTTTGTTCTCTTGGTAGCAATCTTTGATGAATTGGCGCATACATTCGCCCGCCTGACCCGGACTGTCAAATATCCACTTTTCCATTCTTAGGAAATTGAGCAGTTTGTCCTTGTCTTCCATCACATCCAACATATCCACATATTTGCGGATATTCAGATTAAATGGCATCAGCATCAGAAAACCACCATTCAGAAAATCACCGGGAATGATTTTATAGGCATCAACCAATGCGTCTATGTTCAAATGCTTTGCCCAATTGAATAACAAACCCTCGTTGGTCGAAAAATCAATTGGGGCAACAAGTGTTACTAGGTTTTGAATTTTATTTGGGTTTAATGCCGAATAGATGGCTGAGAAAGTCCCGCCTTGGCAGATTCCCATCAGGTTGACTTTATCGCATTGGGATACTTTTCTAACCACATCCACGCAATTGTCAATATAGCCATTGATATAATCGTCCAGCCCAAGGTACATATCGGCTTTGGTAGGATACCCCCAATCAATGATAAACACATCCAAACCCAAATTAAGCAAGTTTCTAATCATGCTACGGTCAGGTTGAAGATCAAGCATATATTGACGATTGACCAATGCATAAACGACTAATACCGGGGTTCGGCAAGTGCTTGCATCATTTCGGCTATAGCGGTAGAGTTTTAACTTGTCCTCTTCGTATATTAACTCCTTGGCTGCGGTTCCCACGTCAATTTCATCAATCTCGGTCAGCGCATTCGCGCCCTTGATTAATTTGGTATTAAAATCACCATACTCCTTAATCAAGGACTTTGTATCAAATGACAACAAAGTATGCGTCATGAGCCTACCTCAGTGAGTTGTTTTTCAAGTTTTTTGACCGTCTTTTTCAGATCATAGACTGTCTTGTAGAGATCGTCCATTTCAGATCGTAAAGCGATGGGAAGGTCATAAAGATACATTTCCATCACTTTGAAGAAATGTGACTTGACATTCAACGAGGCATCAAGCAATTCACCCTGAAGTTTGGCAAACTCTTCAGTTTGGAACAGCTTGAAATAAGATTGTTCACTGGTGTCGATCCAAATATCGAAAAACTCATCAAACTGCTTAATCTCTTCACCGGATGTGATTTTTTGAGCAAGCTTTTCGACGACCTTATCCATGGCGGTCAGGCCAGTGATATAAATGGTATGTTGATACTCGGTGTTTTTAGCTGCATAGATCGAAAGATCATCGAAGCATTTTAAAATCAGTTCATGTTTTTCCCTATCCTTGCCAACCGAAGGTACATGAAATACCTTGCCTACCGTATTTTCGAAGGCATTAAACATAGAATGGAAAACTTTTATGAAGGACTCGGGGTGCCCTTGCATAAACTGCGGATAAGCCTGTAGGCTTGCCTTGGTTGCGTCAAGCCAAGGGGTGGCGAATTGTTGACCAGAACCCGATAACAATTCAAGAAATTGCACCGCTTGATTGAGTAACTGCTGATTGGCGTTCCCATCGAAACCAAACACCTTGTCGATAAGCTCTTTATATTTGGCTGGATCGACAAAATCTTTGTATGCCTCTGGGTTCAAACTTCTTTCTTGCGCAGCCTTAACCAAGGGCGCCCAGATTTCATAGAACTTCATGTACGCATTGGAACCACCGAGCATTTTGCCGAGATTGTCCTTGATGACTTGATTGCCATTCCCTGCCTCGGATAATGACTTCATAACCGCCGAGGTCCATGCCGAATACATATTATTTAATCCGCCCGCATCACCGGTAAAGGACGGGTATTGTTGGCTGAAAAATTGTTGGGTTCGTTTGGTGTTTTCAATAAAACCTTCAAACAGTTTTTCTTGGGCTTTAAGCCACGTTTGAAAATAATTTTCTGGATTTTCCATAGCTGATTCCCCCTTGGGGTAGTATATGATTAATATGGGTGTACAAATGCATATCAAAAAATTAAGGGCCAGAAGGAACCGCTTAAGCCCCTTTGCAATGCTGTCTAATTAGGCCGTTCGTGGCGGGCATATCGAACCATGAACGGCTTAATTCTCAGACAGTTGAGTTTTCCATTCACCCTTCGACTTTGCTCAGGGCGAACGGATAAACCCTTAATTCAACATCATTAAAAGTCTTCCATGGCCCTGTTATTGCCATGCCAGCAAGAAACTACTTGTTACTGGCTTTTTGTAGGTATTCGGTGAATACCCTGACCAATTCCTTGCTTTGCTCAATTTGGTTTTCCAAGGTCTTGCCCCACGATTGCTGCAACTTCACCACTTCATCATTGAAAATTTCTGAGGTGTTGATCATGGTGCCTATCCATGTGTTAAATAGCTTCAGCATTTCCTGCGCATGAGGATTGTCTACGCTTCCAGCGGTGCTAAAGAACGACTCTTGTGATTTTTTCATCGAATCTAGCCAATGCGCCCGGAAAACTTCCTGGGTCTTGAGAGATGTCTCAAGAAATTCCTTCTGGGTTTTAGCCCATGCGTCAAAGAACTCTAAGCCTTTATCCATCTTCGTGTCCTCGCTGGTGTTGTTTAAGTAATGATTGATTGTTGGCCTTGCCAATTTGGTTAAGTATTGGTTTTGAATTGGCGAATGGCTTCAAAAAAGCTATTCGTCATTTCAGTATTCACCTTGATTTGTTTGTCGATAATGTCATGCCAAGCTTGCTGGGCTTTTTCACCTCCTTCGGTAAAAAGGTTCATTTGCAAGTCCTTGATCATATTCCTCAATAAGGTATTTTCGGATTTTAATTGGGTATTCTCATCCATGACTTGTTTGTAATTGATGCTTGGCACAAAGCCCACCATCGAATACCAATCGGTTAGTTTTTCAAACATATCGCCGGAAAATGGGAAGGTTTTGCCATATTCGGACAACCCCCAAAACTTTTTGGCCGACTCCATGCCTTCCTGTTGGGCTTTGCTGACAAACTCGGAAAGCCCGGTTTTAAACATTGGGTTTGCAAACAGGTCCATCATGTTTTTAATCATGTCTTCATTCTTATACATAAGTTTCTCAATTCATTTTCAGTGAGTGGTCTGGATGTCAAGGCATTCAGTCTGCGTTTTCGCCGGTAAAATCCTTTGATTGATCGCTTGGGTCTAGTGCTTCCACGGGGTTGTGGGCTTGAATTCCGCCCTGATCAACTGGCGGCTCGTTGGCTTTCCAATAAGCCCATGGATTGAGCGTCATTTTTGCAAACATTTCAACATCGGTGATGGAGCCGATCTGTTTGAGCCAATAACCGACCAAGCCGAAATAGTTTTTCAGATCCCATCCAGAACTAATCAGGAAGGGCATAACCCGGTTGACATCCCTAATATAGGCTCTCAACACATAAGCCACGTTGATATCCGGGTCACCAAACTGGCTCAGGTGAGCCCTTAACTTCTCGTACTCTTCTTCATCCAACCTTAGTGTGACTGGCTTGAGCGCCATGATGCCTCCAAGACCTAACAATGTATGCTCATCGTAATACTAACGTAATTTATTTGTCAAGAAAAAAAATCGCGACCGCTACGCGGTATATGAAAAAGCAAAAGAAAAAAGCAGAAAACAGAAAAGCAGGAACCAGAAATCAGAAGACAGAAATCAGAAATCACCAGGGAGAACCCAACACCAACCGAAAGCCTATATTGCTGCTCCGAAGGTCAGGATGGTACCTGAAGCGGAGCGCACAGCGCACATCGTCAGTCCGATTGTACCCAGAACCGCCGCGAAGCGTTCTTTCCGCGCTGTCCCCCAGTATTATTTTATTTAATGGCATGGGTTTTGCATATTCATTCAGACACCATTCCCAAACATTGCCTGCCATGTCCACGGGCCTATCATCGGGCCAGTCTTGGGCATACAGGCCCACGGCTATGGTTCGATTCAACTGGCTTTCATAGCTGTTACAACGCCGTTCCTGCCAATCCGGCCCCCACGGATAGGTGTTGTTGGAATTGCCGTGGCAAGCGGCTTGCTGCCATTCCCATTCGGTCGGCAAGCGCACGTCCTTGCCTAAGCGCTGGCTCAACCATCGGCAATAGGCCATCGCTTCCATCCAATCGACATTCACCGCCGGGTGATTGGCAAAAGCCGGGATTTGCCGACCG
>CAIWDB010000253.1 GCA_903911305.1 uncultured Methylococcaceae bacterium
AACTATTTAAATGGGGCCAGTTACGGCTCAACCATGATGGTAGTAGGCTTGGGTATCATCGTGACCATGCTGTTTGGCTGGTTTGGAACAGTCATCACAGAAAGTGAAAACGGAATCTTCAACGAACAAGTGGATATGTCATTCCGTTGGGGTATGGCGTGGTTCATATTTTCGGAGGTCATGTTTTTTGCGGCCTTTTTCGGCGCACTTTACTATACACGGATTTTGTCGGTGCCTTGGTTGGCCGGGGATGAATCTTTTTCGGGTGGGGTAACCAAAGAATTCCTGTGGAAAGGTTTTGAAGCCGTATGGCCAACCAACGGCCCACTTCCCGTCGGTGGGAATGAAGATGGCAAATTTGAACCCATGGGGGCTTGGGGTTTGCCCGCTCTGAACACCTTAATCTTATTGACTTCAGGCGCGACCGTGACATGGGCGCACTGGGGCTTGAAAGAAAATAACCGTGCGCAGTTGATCAAAGGGCTTATCGCCACGGTAGTTTTAGGCTTCTCATTCGTCTTATTCCAAGCGACTGAATACCATGAAGCGTATACAGAGATGGGGTTGACTCTTGGCACGGGCATTTATGGCTCGACTTTTTTCATGCTGACTGGTTTCCACGGATTGCATGTGACCATAGGCGCGATTTTCCTGACGGTGGTGTTGTTCCGCAGTATGAAAGGGCATTTCTCTGAAAAGCATCACTTCGCTTTTGAAGCAGCCTCTTGGTATTGGCATTTCGTAGACGTAGTATGGCTAGGCTTATTTATCTTTGTCTACTGGTTGTAAATGCTTTCGGTACAAGCTATCTGATAAACTTCGCCTTTCTCGTTCCCAAGTTCATACTTGGGAACCACTAAAAAGCGCTGCTTCGGCAGCGCTTTTTTATGCAGATGAATCTTTCTTCATTAACTAGGCAATCAAAGTACAACTTCATATGATTAGGTGTAAAATAATTTAATCCGTTCAAAATTAGAAAAACATTCGAGAAGATATCACATGGCGGTACCCGCGACAAAAATTCCGCTTAGCGGAATAGCAAGAAGTTTAGTGAAGGAAGCTTTGCTTTCGGAACCAGACGCGCAAGTGCATTATGAGGAATCCCTTAAAAAAAGAATGCCTATGGTGCGTTACTTGGTCACTAACAAAATTTTGGATAGCCTGATCATCGCCAAGACTGTCTCCAAGGAATTTGGCTTGCCATTGTTCGACCTGAATTCCATTGCTTCAGGCACAATGCCTATCAAGCTAGTCAACGAAAAGTTGATTAGACAACATCACGTCCTGCCTTTGTTGAAACGGGGCAACCGTTTGTTTCTGGCGGTTTCCGACCCAACCTGCTTTCAAGCGCTGGATGAAATCAAATTCAACACTCGCTTGTCCACAGAAAGCATCGTGGTGGAGGACGACAAACTAACCTTGGCAATAGACAACGCACTGGAAGCGGCTGACACATCCATGAAGGATCTGATGGACTCGGATTTGGATAATCTCCAAGTCACAGGTGGCGACGAAGAAGAACGTCGCGCGGATATGGATACCAGCGAAATTGATGATGCCCCGATTGTGCGTTTCGTCAACAAGATTTTGCTTGACGCGATTAAAAAAGGGGCGTCTGACATCCATGTTGAACCTTACGAAAAATTCTTCCGCATCCGTTTCCGTCAGGACGGGATGCTGCATGAAATTGCCAATCCCCCCGCTAATTTGGCCAATCGACTGTCTGCCAGAATAAAGGTCATGTCCCGCATGGATATCGCCGAACGTCGCATTCCCCAGGACGGTCGTATAAAAATGGCGATTTCAAAAAATCGGTCGATAGACTTTCGTGTCAATACTTGCCCGACTTTGTACGGCGAAAAGGTTGTGTTGCGTATTCTTGACCCGACCAGTGCCCAAATCGGAATTGAAAAGTTGGGGTTTGAACCGGAGCAACAAGAAAGCTTTTTAAAAGCCATCAGCAAGCCGTATGGCATGATATTGGTGACCGGACCAACCGGTAGCGGCAAGACCGTGACTCTGTATACCGCCCTCAACATCCTTAATCAACCGGATGTGAATATTTCAACGGCTGAAGACCCTGTGGAAATTACCGTTTCGGGTATCAATCAGGTCAACGTCAATGTCAAAACTGGACTAACATTTGCCGAGGCCCTGCGTGCTTTCCTTCGTCAAGACCCTGACATCATCATGGTGGGTGAGGTTCGTGACCTTGAAACCGCTGAAATAGCGGTGAAGGCAGCACAAACAGGTCACTTGGTTTTGTCAACCTTGCATACTAACGATGCCCCTCAGACCTTAAATCGTTTAATGCAAATGGGCATTCCCGCTTTCAATATCGCATCATCGATTTTGCTCATCATGGCACAGCGACTGGCTAGGCGTTTGTGCGAGCATTGCAAGAAAGTTGAAAACTTGCCTCCTGAGATTTTATTGGATGCGGGGTTTAAAGAGCATGAATTAGGGACTTTCACTGTTTATGGCCCGGTTGGATGTGACAAATGCACTAAAGGGTATAAGGGGCGAGTTGGCCTCTACCAAGTAATGCCTATTTCTGAAGGCATGAATCGCATTATTTTGGAGGGTGGAAACCAAATTCAAATCGCGGAACAGGCCAATCGGGAAGGTATAGCGGATTTGCGAGAGTCTGGTTTAAAAAAGGTCAAATCAGGAATTACAAGTTTGGAAGAAATCGACCGCGTAACCAGAGAATAATCGAGCGGAGTATGGAAAATGGCAAAGCAAGAATTAATTAACTTCAGTTGGGAAGGTATCGACAGATCGGGTTCTCGAATAAAAAATGAAATAACGGCCCGTTCGGAAACCTTGGCTAGGGCGGAATTGCGTAGGCAAGGTTTCAAAATAGTTAAAATTAAGAAAAAATCAAAGCCGCTATTTTCAGCCCACAAACAGGCTATTACCACTAAGGACATAGCCATTTTTAGCCGACAGCTTGCCACCATGTTGAGTGCGGGTGTCCCCTTGGTGCAAGCATTTGATATTGTCGGACGTGGACACGACAACCCTTCCATGCAAGACTTGTTGATGGCAATCAAAGCGGATGTCGAGGGGGGTAACACGTTGGCCGACTCGCTGGCAAAACACCCAGACTATTTTGATGAACTATTTTGCAATCTAGTCCACTCGGGAGAACAGGCGGGTGTATTGGAAAGTCTATTGCACAAGATTGCAGAGTACAAAGAAAAAACTGAATCCATCAAAGCGAAAATTAAAAAGGCTCTCACTTATCCGATTGCTGTCATGGTAGTCGCATTCATCGTCACTGCCGTTTTGTTAATATTTGTTGTGCCTCAATTCGAAGAGTTATTTCATGGTTTTGGCGCTGAGTTGCCGGCATTTACCCAAATAGTCATCAATATGTCTCGGTTCATGAAGCAATATTGGTGGATGGTGCTGGGTATTGTAATAATAGTAGTTTTGGTTTTAGCTAATCTGAAAAAAAAATCAAAGGCATTCAATCATGGATTGGATCGTTTAGTTTTGGGTATTCCCGTTGTTGGGGTAATCATTCGCAAGGCTGCCATAGCACGTTTTGCAAGGACATTATCAACCATGTCTTCTGCCGGTGTACCCTTAGTGGAGGCATTACAATCAGTATCCGGTGCCACGGGCAATGTTGTCTACGGTGATTCGGTTCTCGTCATGCGTGACGAAGTGGCTACAGGACACCAACTTCAACTTACCATGAGGCAATCCGGGATTTTTCCAAACATGGTTGTGCAAATGGTTGCCATTGGTGAGGAGTCAGGTTCACTGGACAGTATGTTGTCTAAGGTTGCTGATTTCTACGAGGAAGAAGTGGATAATGCTGTTGACTCACTCAGTAGTCTACTTGAACCCTTAATCATGTCGGTTCTAGGTATTATTGTCGGAGGTTTGATTATCGCTATGTATTTACCAATATTCAAACTTGGTTCCGTGGTATGATCGAATATATAAAAGCCACTGGTGTATATTGTCATAAGTTGTTTGAAGAAACACTTGGCAGTCAAATTAAAGTCTCAGCACACATCGAGGAATAATTTATCCAATGGATACTTTGCTGCCGGTTCTTCAAATCACTCCAATATTCATTTCCTTTGTTGCTTTACTGGGTTTGGTAGTTGGGAGTTTTCTGAATGTGGTGATTTATCGATTGCCCATTATGCTGGATAAAACTTGGCGGCGGGATTGTGAAGAGTTTCTAGGTTTGGATTCATCATCCGAGTTGGCTAAGTCAACTTTCAATTTGATATTCCCTAATTCACATTGCCCCCATTGCAACCATCCAATAAATGCCTACGAGAACATACCGCTGATAAGTTACTTGGTATTAAGAGGAAAATGTTCTGATTGCAACAAGACTATCTCATTACGATATCCCATAATTGAGGTACTGACCGCTTTGGTTTCAGTGGTAGTGGCTTGGAAATTTGGTCTGACATGGCAGAGTGGTTGGGGTTTGGTGTTAAGCTGGTGCATTATATGCCTATCGGTGATTGATATTGATCGACGATTGCTACCCGATGCTATTGTATTGCCGTTCATTTGGTTGGGATTATTGGTCAGTGTATTTGATATATTTACCGATTCACAGTCAAGTATCATCGGTGCCATCTCTGGTTATATGAGTCTATGGGTTGTTTTTCAAGTTTTTAAACTAATCACGGGCAAGGAAGGAATGGGCTATGGTGATTTTAAGCTCTTGGCAATGTTTGGAGCTTGGTTTGGCTGGAAGTATTTGCTTTTAATTCTTTTGCTTTCTTCTTTGGTGGGCACAATTGCTGGTGTTTTGATGATTGCTTTTTTGAAACAAGATCGTTCCATCCCCATTCCATTTGGACCTTATTTAGGCTTGGCTGGATGGATTGCGATGTTGTGGGGGGATGAAATTACGACTAGCTATCTACGCTTTACAGGACTGTAATAATTATGCTGAGGATAGGTTTAACTGGCGGCGTGGGTTGTGGGAAAACTACCGTTGCTAATTTGTTTGCCGAGAAAGGGGTTCCCGTTTTCGACGCTGATAAAACTGCACGTGAATTGGCAGAACCTAACCAACTAGGGTATTCCGCGATTATAGCGGAATTTGGCGAGTCCATTTTAGATAACGGGAGGATCAACAGGATCAAGCTTCGTGAGCGTGTGTTTGCAAACCCCAAGGACAGGAAAGTTCTTGAAGCGATAATCCATCCACTGGTATACCAATCCTTGGATCAACAAGCAGCTAATCTGACTGCCCCATATTGTATATTTGCGATTCCGCTATTGTTAGAAACAGGACGTTTGGATTTCATTGATAGAATATTAGTCATAGATTGCAATACTGAGCAACAATATGAAAGGGTAAAACAAAGGGATGGATTGGATGATGATACCATAGGCCAAATTATCCAAGCTCAGGCAAATCGCTCTGACAGGCTGGCTTCAGCGCAAGATATTATTAAAAATGCAGGACATATAGAAGAGTTACGAGGGCAAGTCGAAAAATTACACTCAAATTATATGGCACTGTCCCAGTATCTTGCTTAACCAATAGTAAGATCGGCTATGGACTAAGCTTTAAATGGTCAGAATGGATACATATCAAGAAAGTCGTGTTTATCTCACTTTTTCAATCCACTGCAAACGGATCCCACATTGAACGATTTGGTTCTGTACGAGTTTCCATTAAACGAGAGGATCCGGGTGTTTATGCGCCTAGAGCAGCTATTTCAGCAAATTGACCACTATATGAAGGGCAGTTCCATTTGGGAAAGCCGTGGTATGATTTCAACCTTGCTAGAAATTATCGCGATCTTCAGTCGTAATGATTTGAAATCAGAAATTCTAAAGGAAATTGATCGTCATCTGGCTGTTCTAGGAAAAATGACGAGCAAGGAAAATATTGACCCTTTCAAATTGCGTAGTGTTTTGTCGAAACTTACCACGATTGGTGAAGACCTTTATTCAACACCCGGTAAAATTGGCAATTCTTTAATGGAAAATGAATTATTCAAATGCATTTCCCAACGTAACTCCATACCGGGGGGTACCTGCGCATTTGATCTGCCTGCCTACCATTATTGGTTGCAGTTAGATGTAGTTCTACGCAAGCGAGACATGGATAATTGGATGCAACCCTTTTCGGCAATACGAACAGCCATTGACCTGTTGTTGAACTTTATCCGTCAAAGTGCCAATCCCACAAAAGAATTGGGAGCGGCGGGCTTTTACCAAAAATCATTAGACCACAGCCTCCCATTTCAGTTGTTGCGAGTGGGTTTGGAAAGATCATCTCCTTATTATGCGGAGATCAGCGGTGGCAAGCACCGTTTTACCGTTCGATTCATGCAAAGCAATGGTGATGAAAGACCCGCACAAAGTGTCGGGGATGTGGGCTTTTTGTTGACCTGTTGCCTCCTCTAAGCATTTCATACGATAAAAAAAATTCAAAGATGGATTATTCTTCCTTTGGGCTTTTGGGGATGTTTTTAAGCGCATTTATTTCATCGACGATAGCCCCCGGAGGTTCGGAGGCTGTTTTGGCTTATTTAGTGTATCAAGCGAAAATCCCTATCCTCCTGTTATTGATTACCGCAACTGTCGGTAATACCTTGGGTGCGCTGACTACATGGCTACTAGGGTTTTGGGTTGCAAGACGATATCCATTAGACAATGTGGAAAATGAAAAACGACGAAAAGCGGTACAAACCGTCCGTCGTGTTGGTGTGCCAATTTTATTATTGTCTTGGTTGCCAGTAGTAGGCGATGGATTCTGTTTTGCTGCGGGGTGGCTAGGAATGTCTTTTGTGGCTTCATTCTTTGCCATAGCTTTGGGCAAGTTAGGGCGGTATGCAGCGATAATTTATCTTTTTTCCTAAGTTCATTTTAAAAGCGGATTGATACTTGCGCACCGAACATATCCCAGTATTGCTTTGTTTCACTTTGATTTGGATTGCCTTGTGTAGGTAGCCAAGCGGTGCCATTAATATAGTTATATTCGACTCGAATCATCATCATTGGGGAAATATCATATCGAAGCCCTACCGTCAAAGTCTTTGCAAATTGACTATAAGCGTGTGGTGCTTGTCGAAGTAGATCATAAGCTTGTTGTGCGTTTAATTCACCTAATGCATTGCTATTAATTAATCGACTGATTTGGCTTTGGTATTTTCCTTCTGTCTGCTTTCCACTCTGATCATGGCTATTCGTATACATGGCATCATAACGAGCCATCAATTCCCATTGAGGGGCGAAACGATAGGCCGCTTGAAAATAATAACTCTGAGCAAAATTATTGAAATCGGCAAGTGAATTAGCAATGGTGTTAAGCCCTGATGTGTGAATGAAAAAAGGGGAAAATTCACTGGTTAAAGTCAATTTATCGGCATTATATTGAGCGGATAAAAGCATTGGAGTAAACGTAAGTTTTCCATTGGTAGGCTTAGGTATTAGCGTACCTGTAGGGCCGATGCTGAAGGGAGACCCAGATTTGTATTCCATAGGAATATAAGCCCCTGATAACGCGAATCGTAAACTCCCGTCGTATGTCTCATAATTCAACCTTCCAGAAAATCCTAAATTGGGTTCAAGATTCCCTGTCAAGGACAAAAAAGAAAACTCGGGGTTCATTTCGTTTGATCGTGAGTAACCCCCAAACAGTTCCAAAGTCAAGTTTCCCCAAGGTTTACGCGATTCGCCGTAAACCAGTAATCCATCTGATGAGATCGTAAAATCCCTGGTGCCTTCAAAGTAAATTGATTGGGGCAATAGTATGCTAGGTCGAGTGAAAGCAACATCACGAGTGTCGTTATATATACCATAAGGGATTCGAACCCGGCCAGCCCTGATTCCGATTCGGTAATCCGCTTCAAAGGGAAGGCTATAGTCCATTAAGCCAAAATCAATGACAGGGGAACCGTCATTCCCTTTCCCTGCCCGACGTGAGAGAACTTGCATAGATAAACGTAAGTTTGATAACGGTGACCATGAGCCATTGATGCCTAATTCAGTAAAATCAAAGCTCGGATTTGAAATGCTTGGCCCGAACATGTTGTTCCCGGAAGTCAAAAACATAGTTTGGGAAGCAAATCCGTGAACTTGGACGTTATCGAAAAGTTCTATGGCATGGCTACTTATACTGATAGGTAAATATAATGCAAAAAATAAAACCAGCCTAAGAAATAGGGTTTCTGAATAAAATGTGCCACTTCGAGCCAACTGTAGGGGTAAGTAACTAAGACTATATCCGACAAGATATGGCTTTTTCTTATTTGAACGGATAATAAGACTACTCCACAAGTAAGATGGCAACATTGTCATCCTTCGTTTCCTTGGGTAAATAGCCGATTGCACCCGGCGTGGTAGCTATGCGACTTTCCATTTCTTGTGTTGAATTCAATACGACGGGCGCTTGGCCGGTACCTGAATAAACTAGCCTATCCCAGGAGATACGCAGTTGATGTGGGAATAAACGTAGAATTTGCTTGCAAAATACGGAATTTAATTGATTGTCATCGGGCAGTACAAAAACCCTTATCGCTGTTCCATCGGGCCATGCTGTCAAGCGCATACT
>CAIWDB010000254.1 GCA_903911305.1 uncultured Methylococcaceae bacterium
CCGCCGCCAAGCCCTGACCCCCGCCGCGCCCAAGCCCAACAAAGTTAAAGAGAGTGTGTCCGGCTCGGGTATGGTTTGCCCCACCTGAATAAGCCCGCCCGGTGTTTCATTGTAAGCCCAGCGGTTGATGGTGTAGGCCAGATTGGAACCGTCGATATTCAATTCCGCCCATCCATTAAACAGATTAACCCCATGGCTAAATTTAAACCCAAAATAGCCGTTGACACCATTCTGAAATCCCACGGCGGTGCCGGCCACTTGGGGGACAAACGACGGCATTGAGGCGAGCCTTCGGTCGGTTTGACCGCTGGAGCCAAGGCCATAGCCTTTGGCTAAAGTTGGCCCGAGTAAAAAGTTCTGCCGCAAGTTCTGAAACACATAACCACTGAAATTGTAGCCACCGTTGCTGGTAGTCGTCCCTTTCTGCACGAGTCCACGACCATTCAGGCCACCGCTGGTCAGCATGACACGGGCTGTTCCTTGTATAGTATTGCCCGCCCCTTTCAGCTTGAATTCGGCCCCGCCTTTGCCGTCCACATCCCACGTGGTGTTTGAGGATGTAGTGATAGGCCCAATTGATGTGTCGTAGTAGATGATATTGGCCTGAATACTGAAGGGTAATAGTGACAAGGCTGATAGGGAACTAGTCGCAAGCGCCAGTTTTTGATTCGCCGACAAAGCCAGAGATTTGGTAAATGGGTCATTCTTCAAGGGGATAAGCTCCTTAAACGTTGGGATTAATCAGGCATTCTATCCAGTCTTTAAAGTCTCAACAACAGGCAATTATCAATAATTTACAGCGTATTCTCGCCATCTAAAATATGTATTTAAGCTTCATAGACGAATGGCTTCATTTATGTATAATTAAAAATTTGATACGTTTTACCCGCATTATTCTTTTTTTAAATGGAATTACGATGGGGGCATTAGGTGCCTACCAAATCTACTTAACTGATTAACATCAACGCCTTGAGTATCCAATAATGACAAAACCACAAGATGATCTAGACTCTGAAGAGACAAAACTGGAATCGCGGCGAAATTTCTTGAAATCAGCAGGCGTTGCCGGATTGACTGCCACCGCAACAGGTGTGTCGGGAGTTGCCGGTGTGGCGGGTCTTTCTGCCTTAGGGATTAGTGACGAAGCCGAGGCGGCGGTGACCTGTGCAGAAGCAGATACTGCCCGTGCTGATTTAGGTGGTGCGCCCATCTTTGATGAAGCGGCTGCATTCAACGAGCCATCGGTGTTATCGCCGTTGGCAAAGCGAGCCGATGCGCTGAAGCAATTGATTATCGACAAAGGGATTTTGAATGTTCCTGGTAAAACAAGCCAACAAGTCATAGAAGACTTCATTCAGTATTACCATGAGCAAGTCGGCCCATATATCGGTAAAGCGGTTGTGGCCCATGCATGGGTCGATGCCGCCTTTAAGGATGCCTTGCTCAACCCGGAAAAGCCCAACTACGAACCTTACAAAAGTCACTCGCAACGCGGCCCTTTTGCGGCTTCCATTTTCATTGGGAAATTTCTGGATGAGGCTGCTGCTGCAAATAGGCTCAGCTTCATTTGGCCACCCGCCGGGGGGCTGCAATTTACCCCTCCCATAGGCCCGGAAGGCAATGCTGTTCGCGTGGTCGCCAATGGCTATGAAGCCAAGACCGGGCAATTCGTGCATAACATGGTGTCTTGCACCTTGTGTTCTTGCTATCCGCAAGCGCTGTTAGGTGTGCAACCAGTATGGTACAAATCCCGCCAGTATAGGGCGCGCAGTGTCTCCGCCCCGCGTGGGGTCATGTTGGAGTTTGCCGAATCCATAGGTAAATTGGCCGAGGTGCAAGCTTATCTCAATACCGTCACCGAGTTGCGGGTGTGGGATTCCAATTCTGAAGTCCGCTTCTTTGTGATCCCAGAACCGCCCAAGAATGAGCCATTAACGCCTGATAACGAAATGCATCTTGCCACGCTGGTCACCCGTAACGGCATGATCGGAACCGAACTCATCTAAAACCTAAATAAGGGGAACTACGATGGAAGGCCCACACAATACACATGCTTGGTCCGGGTATGACGCCATTCCCGACAAAGATCAGCCAGAGCCTACAAACGGGCCAGGTGGCCCTTGGCCTTGGCCTGAACCCGAATGGGAAGCCCCATTGCACTGTATTTTTGCGTTTACTGCCGTGGCTTTTGAGCATGCTGAGAAGCCACTCAACAATAATTTGGATATGGCGCGATGGGGGCGCGAAACCATGCAACCGCGAAACTACTCGAATTCGCCGTATTTTGAATTGTGGCTGCGGTCAGTGTCCCGTTATTTGCAGCGTAGCGGCAAGGCGACTAGGGACGAGTTAATTCATCCTAGGACGAGTCACTCCATCGACTACCCTGCAATTATTGACGAAAAATCATTAAACCGGGCTATTGAGATTGAAAACAATGCCAAAAAAGAGGCCGTGCCGGGTTTTGGTCTGCCCATCCGGCAAGAATCTCATGGTGGACAAACCTACCCGGTTTATTCATCGTCCGAGTACCAAGTGGATGCACTTCCGGTTGTAGCGCCCAAATTTAAGGTAGGGGATCGGGTAAGGGCCATTCTACTTCGTAGCGATAGCCATTCCAGGCATTACCCGATGTATAGGAATAAAATTGGCACCGTGGTGGCTTGTTATGGCCTAGCAAAACCAGAACCCAACACGTTCAAACCCTACTATCAAGGCGCTTACCCGGATGTCAATTGCAAGGGTTTGCAGAGTTACCTAGTGCCTCTTTACAGCGTCCGGTTTGAATCTTCCGCCGTCTGGGGTCCGCAATATGTTGAACGCGGCACTGGCAATACTAGTAAGACAATTTTGTATGCGGACATGTGGGAACCCTATTTGCGAAGAATAGGCCCATTAGTGGTGGATAGTTAATCATAGGAGCGACAAAGCTTGCATTGTCAATCAAGGCTAGCCTTGACGCCATAAAACAATAAGTATGTCCCTTAACATTAGTTAATCGAGCGTGGAGTTAAGATGAGTGAATGCAAGTCCATCCGGGACGAACTGTTTAGCGAGCCAGCCGAGCCATTGCTACGCGAAGGCGAGGATAACCCGTTTCGCAATATTTTTGAAGCCGAACTGTTTGCCATGGGCAACCTATTAATTAAGCAGGGGTTTATGACTCAAAAGGAATGGGTGGATGTGTTCAGTGAGGAAATCAAAGCAGCCCAAGAACAAGGCGACCCGGATCGGGGCGATACCTATTACAACCATTGGGCATCCGCATTGGAGCGGATTTTCATCGAGAGAGGCTTGACCGATCGGCAAACCTTGGCCGGACAACAACGGCTCTGGGAGCTAGCTCGAAAAAACACCCCACACGGTGTGCCTTTGTCACTGGAAAATGCATTACTAGACCATGATGATCACGATCATGACCACCATCACCATCACGGGGATTTGCCGCCCGAAGAAATGCTACGTCCAATGAGCGTTTGCACCGACAAGGGCAATATTGAAAGAGTGTAAGAGGGCGGGTTTTGATTTCTCGTCTATTTGTTCAATGGTTCCCAACCTCTGCGGTGTGGGGGCATTCTAGAAATTTTGAAAAGGTGACATATGCTAAACAATACCCACATTGCCAATGACCACGACGGTCAAGTTTCAATTGAGATTGCACATATCGCTTCTGCGTTGAGTGTGATGATCTTGGGCTTGGCATTACTCTTAATCACCGCGTTTGCCCCGATCCAAGCAGTCCATAACGCGACTCATGATACTCGCCATGCCTTCGTAGTACCTTGCCACTAACAATGTTCAAGCGTTTGCTGCTGGCGGGTTTATTGTCCGGTTTGGTGTCTGGTTTGGCGTTAAGTGCCGTTCAATATCTGCAAGTGATACCGATCATTCAAGAAGCCGAGCGTTACGAAGTGGCGGCCACGATCCATCAAGAACATGGCAATGATGAGGGATGGTCGCCGCAGGATGGTTGGGAACGTATATCCTTCACCGTCGCCGCCAATGTGTCGATGGCGGTCGGTTTTGGCCTGCTGCTGGTCGGCGCTTACTCGTTACGCCAATGCATTTCGCCAATGCAAGGTCTAATATGGGGCGTGGCGGGTTTTTCGGTTTTTTTCATTGCGCCGTCGCTGGGTCTGCCGCCTGAATTGCCGGGTACGGAATCGGGTTCATTGATTGCCCGGCAATCTTGGTGGCTACTCACCGTGTCTTGTTCAGCCTGTGGATTGGCCTTGCTGGTTTTTGCTGGCAAGCCGTGGCTCAAGTTGACCGGATTTGCATTGTTGATTGTGCCACATGGGGTAGGTTCACCGCATTCAGGCCAATACATCGGCCTTGCCCCTGAGTCTTTGGCAACACAATTTCTGGTTGCCACCGCCTTGGCCAATGGCGTTTTCTGGTTAGTACTCGGGAGCGTAACCGCATGGATTTTTTGCCGGCTCACAATCAAGCATGGATGATTTGGCGTAACCGGGAACCCGGAGTAGGCAAAGCCAGCTTTGAAATTTAGACTTTACCCTCCACACTCAACAAAATCACCTCAATTTCCTCGGTAATCTCTTCTTGCCGCAAGTTTCGCGATTGTCTAGCCAAAACATCGTTTTTTTCTTCCAATCGCTGAATTGCGCCTTCAAGATGCTGGATGCGACGCTGATTTTCAGCCATTAATGAGGTATAGAAAATTTCTTGCAGGGCCGCGTATAAATAATGGTGAACCAATTCGCCGAAGAATTGGTCCGGTGGAAGGTTCAGTCGGGGAGGGAAGCGCAGGGTAGGGTTGGAAATAATGTGATCAGTGAAAGGCGGCAGTAGTGATTTCATTAGGATGCCTTCAATGCCGCTGTGGTGATACAGAACCGTCAAGCTTTGGCAAGCTTGGGTTTCTTGCTGGCTTCCTATGGAGGGGATTAGAAAGTTTAGGGTTTTTGATACATCTTCCGCGACGGTTGGCCCGTCGAATTGATTGGCTAGGGTAGGGTACTTTTCCAGTTTCGTACAGAGTTTGCTGCCTACTGCAAGTACGGGTGAGTCAGTTGAGTTGTAAGGTTCTAGCGCATTCAGCAATTCTTCATTAAAATCTCCGCAGAATCCGCGTTCCGAACCCACAAGCAGCAGGGTTTGTTTAGTGGCAATCGGTGTAAGACTGAGTTGGGGATGGAATTGCAGAAAATCCGCTGCTGTTGCCTCAATCATCCGTACCGATTCTTCTTGGGCATCTAAGAATCGGGCGAGCTTGCGGGTTTCCATCAATGCAAGATTTTTCATGGATCGCATGATTTCGCCGATTTCGCCTAGCTTGCGCAAACGCTGGTCCAACTCGTGGCGGCGGCTCATGACAGTCCGTCAGACATTCTTTGCTGACGTTTCACCTTCAATCATCCTCGGGTAAGGAAGGTTTGCCCGAAGATTCTCCCAGCCATTCCGCAACCCATTTGGTCCAATCATCTCGGCTGTCTTCCAATGTCAACAGGGTGTCACTGGCTAGAAGATAAATACGGTCTAGGGTTTCATGGATATTTTCCGGTTCCAAAGCATCTAGCAGTCCATCATTGAAGGCGACCAACCAAGCCATTTGGTTTTCGATGGGCCAGGGTGTCAGCCGGTCTTGTTTGAGGATTTCCCGTAGCAAGCGACCCCGGCGGAGCGGCTTTTCCATCGCCGCATCGAGTTTGGTGCCGAAACGGGTAAACACTTCCAGTTCCAAAAATTGGAGATAGTCCAGTTTCATTCGACCTGCCTCGGCCTTGATGGCGAAGTGTTGGGCGCGTCCGCCTATGCGTGATACGGAGCGGGCAATGTCGATGGCGGGCCTGAAGCCCGAGGCGAACAAATCGGCATCTAGATAAATTTGCCCGTCGGTGATGGAAATAAGATTGGTGGGGATGTAGCTGGCAATATCACCTTGCTGGGTTTCAACAATAGGCAGGGCAGTCATGCTGCCGCCGCCATGGGCGGTGTTAAGGCAGGTTGAACGTTCCAACAGGCCTGCATGAATGGAAAATATATCGCCGGGGTAGGCTTCCCGTCCCGGTGGGCGACGCAGCAGCAAAGACAACTCGCGGTAAGTGCGGGCATGAGTGGACAAGTCGTCGTAAACCACCAAAGTGTCATGTCCACGCTCCATCCAATATTCGGCGATGGCACACGCGGCGTAAGGGGCGAGGTGTTTCAAGCCCGGCAGTGCGCTGGCTTCGGCAACCACGACACAGGTATAGTCGAGCGCACCCTTTTCGCGTAAAAGTTGTATGGTGCTGACCACGGTGGATCGTTTCTGACCAATTAGCGCATAGACGCAAAAGACATGTTGATTGCGTTGGTTGATGATGGCATCAATTGCCAATGCGCTACGCCCCAAGCCTTCGTCTCCGATGATAAGTTGGCGTTGGCCTTTGCCTATTGGAACCAAGGCATCGACGATCTTGATGCCGGTGTACAAAGGGCGCTGGACGAAGTC
>CAIWDB010000255.1 GCA_903911305.1 uncultured Methylococcaceae bacterium
AATGCGTTCCCCCTTGCCGATGCAGCCATTGCATTCAAGCGGATTGCCGAAAATCTTGTCGCGATTTGAACTTATGTATACTGAACTTGGGTTGCCGGATAAAAATTCGCTATTTGAACAGCACATCGGATTGGTGAAAAAGCTGGCCTATTTGATGAAGGCCAAATTACCCGCCTGTGTCGAGGTGGATGATCTCGTGCAAGCCGGTTCCATCGGGCTGATGGATGCCATTAGCCGCTATGACGATAAAATGGGAGCGCAATTTGTCACCTATGCCGTGCAACGAATACGCGGTGCCATGCTGGACGAGCTACGCAGCAGTGACTGGGTGCCCCGGAATGTGCGCGATGACATGCATAAAGTTGAGGCGGCCATAAGCCTTGCCCAACAAAAATTGGGCCGTTCGCCGACCGAGTCGGAGGTGGCCCAGCAGATGCAAGTCACTTTGGCCGACTATCAAAAGCTTCTGGACCATGGCGTAGGCCATCAACTGGTTTACTACGAGGATATGCAGTCCGACGAGGGCGGCAGTGATTTTTTTGAACGCTATAGCACGGACAACCATTCCGACGACCCGCTGGGCGGGTTGCTGGATGAGAATTTCCGCGCCGCACTGATTGATGCGATTGACGCCCTCCCTGACCGCGAGAAACTAATGATGGGCCTTTATTACGAACAAGATCTTAACCTTAAGGAAATTGCCGCCGTGATGGAGGTGTCAGAGTCGCGTGTTTCACAATTGCATACTCAAGCCACGGCGAGAATCAGGACAATGTTGAGGAAAGAATCATGGATATAGGCAGCTTGATAGGCATCACGGTCGCAGTGCTCAGCGTCTTGTTTGGGTTTTATATGGAAGGCGGTAGCCTCGGCATCTTGTTGCAACCCTCCGGTTTCTTAATTGTATGTGGCGGCACCATCGGCGCGGTGCTATTGCAAACCGACATTCGCGTATTTCTGCGCGGCGTGGGGATGTTGAAGAAAGTGTTCATCCCGCCTGACCAAGATCTGATTCCGATGATTGACGACATCATGAAATGGGTGCAAATCAGCCGCAAAGACGGTCTTCTCAGGCTTGAGCACATTGAGCAGGAAACCGATGACGATTTCATTAAACGAGGGCTTAACCTCCTCATCGACGGGACGCCCCACGACAAATTAAAGGAAATACTGGAAATTGAACTTTCGACGTTTGAAGAGGCGGAACGGCAAGCCATCAAAATCTGGGAAGCCGCCGCTGGCTATTCGCCCACTCTTGGCATTCTCGGCGCGGTATTGGGCTTGACCCATGTGATGGAATCATTGTCAGACCCCAGCAAAATAGGCAGTGGCATCGCCACGGCATTTATTTCGACGGTTTATGGCGTGGCATTGGCCAACCTGTTATTCCTACCCGTCAGTAATAAGCTAAAAACCATCAGCACACAAGAGGTTGGGCGGCGGGAAATGTTAGCGGATGCCTTTTTTGCCATTGCCGTGGGTGAAAACCGCACGGTGATTAAAGATCGCATGGACTCGTATGTGAGCTAGACATGACTGACTGGTTGCGACATGGCCCGAAAAAAACGTAAAGAGGAACCTGACGACTATAACCGTTGGATCGTCTCTTACGCCGATTTCATCACCTTGCTGTTTGCCCTGTTTGCGGTCATGTATGCCATGTCCTCGCTGAATTTGGAGAAATACTCAGCCATGAGCACCTCCATGGTGACCGCTTTCAGCAAACTCCCCCGCTCGATGCAAACGGCTTCCCCGGTCATCAAGACAAATCCAAACGATTTAAGAGCCTTCCCAAACCCCGATGTAGCCTTGGGGGGCTGGGAGCCATTCGATCCGGTTGAGTTATGGTGGGCTTCCGCCCTGTCTTCGCATTCACCCTTCAAACCCTCGATAGACATCAACGTTGACCCGGCCCAGAAAGCAGGCAAGAGCGAGCCTGCCACAGCCGTGCCTTCGCCAGAAACAATCGAGTTAGTCAAAGAAAGCGCTAAAAAGGAGATGGAAAACCAAGAAATCCAACGGGTTGCCGAAGAATTGACAAAGATTGCCAATGATATCAAGGATGTGCTTGGCACTATGATCCAGCTTGGCGACGTGTCCGTCACTCAGTCAGAGCAAAGTGTCAGCATCGTGATCAATGCCAGCATCTTGTTTGACCCAGGCAAGGCAAAATTGAACGCAAATTCGATTCGCACCCTCAGCGCCATTGCGCGTGTGTTGGCCGCAGGCGGTAACAGAATTCGCGTGGAAGGCTATACGGATGACATGTCGGTCAACAATGGCCTGTTTCCATCCAATTGGGAACTGTCGGCTCACCGGGCTGCCACCGTCGCCCACCTGTTCAATGAAAATGGCATAGGCGACGGTCGCCTCACTGCCGTTGGCCACGGCCAAAACGACCCTGCCGAATCCAACGAAACGCCGGAGGGCAGGGCGCACAACCGTCGGGTGATCGTGAGCATTCTACCCTCCAAAGACAGCCACACTGCCGAGGTTCCACCGCCCATCCAATAGGCCGCCGCCAACAATCCTAAAGTTGCGGGCTTTTTTTCCGATAAGACTTCCATACACACATAAAGAAGGATGGGAGCAGCGATGAAAATAGCCGATTTCTCTCTAACGATGCAGTCAAGTCATGCTAAATCGCAGCAAACCAGTGTCGAAGAAAATCTCCGCGTCCGGTTCAATCAACCGAGACCCAATAATCCACCCGCACTGTTAACCGACCAAGTCACCCTGTCATCCGCTGGTCAAGCGATGCTGTCCAGCGAGGCATCGTCCATCGACAAAGCGTCCAGCGATGCACAAAATGACCCGAAGTTAAAGCTCATTATTGCAATGATCGAAAAGCTGACCGGGAAAAAAGTGAAGTTATTGGATGCCGGGAGCATTGGCGCTTCGCCATCTGCCAAGCCTCCCTCAACGCCCAACCCCTCGCAAACGCCGAGTGCGGGATTCAGCATGGAATATAGCAAGGTCGTCAGCTATAGCGAATCCGAGCAAACGACTTTCCAAGCGGTTGGCATCATCAAAACCCAGGACAACAAAGAAATTAACTTCAGCCTGAGCCTAGCCATGCTACATCAATACAGCGAAACCAGCAGCACCAGTATTCGCCTAGGCGACGCGGCAAATCAGACTGATCCGCTCGTCATCAACTTCAATGGCAATGCTGCCCAGTTAAGCGAACAGCGCTTTGCCTTCGACCTGAATTCAGACGGGCAAACCGAGCAAATCAATGCCCCCCTATCCGGCAGTGGATTCTTGGCGCTCGATTTGAACAACGACGGTAAGATCAATAATGGCGGCGAATTGTTTGGACCCGGCACCGGCAATGGATTTAGCGAACTGGCGCAGTATGACAAGGATCAGAATAGCTGGATAGACGAAAACGATGCGGTTTTCCAGCAGCTCAAGGTTTGGACGAAAGATTCGGAGGGAAACGGCACGCTAAACAGCTTGGCATCGGTTGGCGTGGGGGCAATTTCTTTAAGTTCGATAGCCACTCCGTTTGAGATTAAATCCTCGGACAACCAATTGCTCGGCACGGTTAGGTCCACTGGCGTTACCCTTAATGAAAATGGCACTGTCGGAACTATGCAACAAATAGACCTGACTGTTTAACTAGGATATTGGACAGCCAAATATCTTGGCAATATCCGATAAAGTTAGGGGTGGTTTAAATTAGTTTCCAGTGCCCGATGAAGTAACGTTTCCACTTTTGGCAAACCCATGGTGCTTCAAAAGATAGTTTGTAAATATTGCGACAGCGTGAACGTGGTTAGGCACGGTTGCCAAAGCGGCCATCCCCGATACCGGTGCAAGGACTGCGGGAGGACGTTCCAACTGACTTACACCAACAAGGCCAACGAACCTGGCGTCAAAGCGTCTATCGTG
Organism: uncultured Methylococcaceae bacterium; assembly: GCA_903911305.1. Lineage (GTDB taxonomy): Bacteria > Pseudomonadota > Gammaproteobacteria > Methylococcales > Methylococcaceae > Methylumidiphilus. The sequence continues at coordinate 3,898 of CAIWDB010000255.1, forward strand.
GATATGGCGCTCAACGGCAGCGGCATCCGTGACACCGCAAGGGTGCTAGGCGTCTCCAAAAACACCGTTTCCTCCCATTTAAAAAGATCCTCGACCTAGACTCAAAACCGTTTGTAGCCCCGGCTTCAGCCGGTTCTTGCCAGCCGTTCCCCGCCTAAAGGCGGGACTACGAACGTTAATTTAATGGCAATGCGCCATCGTCTGCCCAAACCCGATACCCAAGCTGGCTAATAGGGATACTTTGCGGTCAGCAAGTGCAAGCATCTCCAGTCGTAATACGACCGACATTTATAAGCCGATACTATTTCAACTAAATTGACCCATCACCCTAAAGTTTTCCATAAACCCTCCGATAGAACTTATAAATGTGATTTCCAAGTAAAAACTATCAACTCTATCTTGGACAAACACACCTACGCTGGCTTATCCAAAGTTCATCAATAGAGGGATTTAATCTATGCAGAAAGAACTTATTCAATCTTCAAATGCCAATTTGGAGTTTTTGGCCTTTACCCTTGGCGACGAGGAGTATGGAGTCGAAATTCTAAAAGTCAAAGAAATACGTGACTACGAGACTGTCACGAAACTTGCCAATACCCCCGAATTCATCAAAGGTGTCATCAATCTGCGCGGAGTCATCGTGCCGATCATTGATATGCGCATCAAGTTCAACCTAGCCAAGTTTGGCTATGACCAATTTACCGTGGTCATCGTCCTCAACATTGCCGACCGCTTGATCGGCATGGTCGTTGACGGGGTGTCCGATGTGATTTCGCTAATGCCCGAGCAGGTTCGTCCGGCACCGGACCTAAGCGCCCGCTTGGACACACGCTATATCACAGGACTAGGCGCAATGGAGCAGCGCATGATCATCCTAACCGACATCGAACGCTTAATGTCGTCCGAGGATATGGCCCTTTTCGACCACATCATCGAGTGACCGGCATACGCCAGTCAGTTTGACCTTGGAACGTTTACCGGATGGATTGCGGTGATGGCTTTTTCAATCATTGCGATAAAAAGCCTACTTGTCGAGTTAACCAGTTTGTTTTGCCAGGAGAATAATAGTGAAAGTTCGAACCCAGTTAATTTTAATCGCTTTAATTGCCATGGTTGGGATGTTAGGGGGGACCGGCATCAGCCAGTTCCAAATGGACAAGGTATTTACCGCCACCAACTTCACCAACATCAACAGCCTTCCCAGTGTGGTGACCTTAGATCAAGCCTTGGACGAATTGGCCGGCATTCGCGTCAAGACATGGCAATCCATCGCGTTGACCGATAAAGCCATGGCAGACGAAATCGAGCGTAAGATTGATCAAGCCAAGGATAAGCTGAATGAGCAACTGAATGTCTACGAGAAAACCATGGTCGCCGACGAACGCGACATGGGGCTGCTGAAAGCGGACCGCACCTCACTGCAAGCTTACGATGAACTGCGGGAAAAAGTGTCGGCCTTGGTCAAAGCAGACAAGAAAGCCATGGCTTTGGATTTGTTGGTGGCCAATCAAGAGGTCATCACCAAGCTCTACAAAGCCTTCCAAGAACATCGCGACTATAATGTCAGCCTTGCCCAAAATAGCGCCAAAGAGGCCGTGTCCATCAAACAATCCGCGATGTGGATTGGCATCATCTCCTCCGTCGTGCTGATTCTGATTGTCTTCAGCATGGTATGGTTTACAGCCCGCGGCATCCTCTCGCAACTGGGTTGCGAACCGAAGGAAGCAGCGGACATCGCGCGCAAGATATCGGCAGGCGACCTGGCGGTTGCCATAGACACCCACGGGAAGCCCGAATCTAGCCTAGTGGCAGCGCTACAAATCGTGGTGACCAACATCAAAGCCATGGTCAAAGACGCCAACACACTGTCCAAGGCGGCGGTGGAAGGCAAGCTGGCGACCCGGG
>CAIWDB010000256.1 GCA_903911305.1 uncultured Methylococcaceae bacterium
ATCCCTGAAATGAAAGAAGGCTCTATAGTCCCCGCCATCAACCGGATGCCCAATATTTCCTTACAAGAAGGTATAAAAATGTCAAACAGCGTGGAAAAATGGCCAGGGAATCAGGGAAAACAGCGTCGAAAACTGTCCACCCTGATATGTGTCATGATCCGGTATTTTGCCGGAGAAACCTTGGGTGTTATTTATGGATTTTATTGCCGAAATCAGAAGGCGTCATTTTGTAAGTGGTGAGGACATCAGTTCCATCGCTAGATCATTAAAATTATCTCGTACCACCGTTCGTAAACATTTACTCACAACAGAAGAACCCGTTTACCATCGAAAAACTCAAACTTTTCCAAAGCTGGGTGACTTTCAGGACCGACTGGAGCAATGGCTAGAATTAGGCTCTCGTCTCCCAAAAAAACAACGCAGAACTGCAAAACGTTTGTTTGAATTCCTACAGGCAGAAGGCTATCGGGGTGCCTATGACAGCGTGCAGCGCTATGTAAAGCATTGGAAACTCGAGCAGAAGATGACGCCAGCAATCACCAAGGCTTTTATTCCTTTGGCGTTTCCTCCAGGAGAAACCTGCCAATTTGATTGGAGCGAAGAGTTTGTTGAGCTAGGTGGGATTGGTAGAAAAATCAAGGTTGCTCATTTTCGTCTTTCCTATAGTCGAAAAATGTTCGTTGCAGCCTATCCTTGTGAAACTCAGGAAATGGTTCTGAATGCCCACAACAAAGCCTTTGCCTTCTTTGGCGGCGTGCCTTTGCGAATGGTTTATGACAACCTAAAAACAGTCGTTGATACGGTTTTTGTGGGTAAGGAACGTCAGTTTAATCGTCGTTTTTTAACGCTAGCCAACCATTATTTATTTGAACCAGTTGCCTGTACACCGGCTGCTGGCTGGGAGAAAGGCCAAGTTGAAAATCAGGTCGGCAATATTCGTGAATGGTTATTTACTCCGTGCGCTCGGTTTGCTGATTTTAATGAGCTGAATGTGTGGTTGGAAAAGCGCTGTGAAGAGCTATCTGGACGAAAACATCCCAGCCAAAAGACACGCACTATAGCGGAATGTTTTAACGATGAGCAGTCCTTGTTGCGCCCAATAACTGTTCAGTTTGATGGTTACAAAGAACACTTGTTACGTGTTTCTAGTACCTGCCTTATTCGATTGGATCGTAATAACTACAGTGCGCCGGCTGCTTGGGTCGGCAAAGTTATTTCTGTCAAAGTGACCGCTGATCGTCTGCGCTTGGTTGCTGATGGAGACATTATTGCCGAACATGAGCGTTGCTTTGGTCGTGATAAATTCATCTTTAATCCTTGGCATTATCTGCCAGTATTAGAGCGAAAGCCAGGTGCGCTAAGGCATGGCATTCCCTTTCAAGAGTGGGATTTGCCCCAATCGATACAAAAGGTTCGTAATCAACTACTAAAACAGCCTAAAGGTGACAAAGCCTTTGTTGACGTGCTAGTGATGGCGCAAGGTGCAGGATTAGAGACCATGGAAGCTGCGTGTGCCTTGACGCTTGAATCAGGGGTTATCAATGCAAGTGTCGTCATTAATGAGCTACGACGGTTACTTGAACCACCCCGAGTTAAATCTCTAGTGACTGTTGATAGCTTGTTACTACACGTTGAGCCCACTGCGGACTGCGGTCGTTACGATAGTTTGTTGAGCGGCCGCTATGTCCATTGATAATCTATCCCAACTAAAAGCCCTGAAGCTGTTCGGTATGGTTACTGCATTAGCGGAGATACGGGCAGAAACCCCAAGACTGGCATTAACTCCCGACGGTTGTTTAAACAGACTCATTGATGCTGAGCTAGCGGATAGACAAGCCCGTAGCCTGCGCTATCAACTTAGTGCTGCAAAATTTCCTATTCATCGAGATATGGTTGCCTTTGAGTGGCAAGAATCACCGCTACATCAAGCCCAAATACAGCAACTGGCCAGCGCAGCCTTTATGGAAGAGGCTCATAACCTGATTTTTGTGGGAGGAACCGGCACAGGAAAAACTCATTTGGCAACTGCTATGGGAGTGGCTGCTATTCACAAAAATAAACGTGTTCGATTTTACAATGCAGTCGATCTAGTCAATGAACTGGAGAGGGAAAAACAGGCGGGTAAAACAGGCGCCATGGCACGTAAGCTAATACAGGTTGATGCCGTTATTGTGGATGAATTGGGTTATTTGCCGTTCCCTGAATCGGGTGGCGCCTTGTTATTTCACTTAATCAGTCAGCTGTATGAAAAAACCTCACTTATCATTACTACCAACCTAAACTTCGGAGAATGGGTGCAAGTATTTGGCGATGCAAAGATGACAACAGCTTTGTTAGATCGAATCACTCACCACTGCGATATTCTGGAAACAGGCAATGATTCCTATCGACTTAAGCAGCGTAAAAAGGAGCTGAAAACGGAATAACCTTATTAAGTTGCTGGACATTATTCGACGCTGTTAGGTGGATACTTTTCAACGCTGATTGACACAATCACAGTATGCCTGCTGGA
>CAIWDB010000257.1 GCA_903911305.1 uncultured Methylococcaceae bacterium
CATGCCCGTGGTAGCTGGGAACTCATTAACCGGGCAGTGCGTACCGCCTTAGAGTCGGTCAGTTTGGCCGACATGGCGAAACCCATTTCAAAACATGGGGAAGAAGTGTTCATCCCCTTAAGCAGCTTTTTTCCAATAAAAAATTCCTATAGCGCGGAGTAAACCATGTCAGCGACGGCACAAACCATCGAAAAACTCATTAGCCAAGAATACAAGCAGGGCTTTGTCACCGACTTGGAAACGGACACCATTCCACCCGGATTGAGCGAGGATGTAATCCGCATCATTTCAGCCAAAAAAGACGAGCCTGATTGGATGCTGCAATGGCGCTTGGAAGCCTACCGCCATTGGCTGACCATGACCGACCCACGCTGGGCTTATGTCGATTATGCGCGCATTGACTACCAGTCCATCAGCTACTATTCGGCCCCAAAACAGAAGGAAGGGCCGAAAAGCTTGGACGAGGTCGATCCTAAAGTGTTGGAAACCTACAACAAGCTGGGCATTCCAATTTATGAGCAGGAATTTTTGGCTGGCGTGGCAGTGGATGCGGTGTTTGACAGTGTATCCGTAGCGACGACCTTCAAGGACAAGCTGAAAGAAGCCGGGGTGATTTTTTGCTCGATGTCAGAAGCCATCCGCGAACATCCAGAGTTGGTCAAACAATATCTAGGCAGTGTCGTACCCACTGGTGATAACTTCTTCGCCGCATTGAATGCTGCCGTGTTTTCCGACGGATCGTTTGTGTTCATCCCCAAGGGTGTGCGCTGCCCGATGGAATTATCCACTTATTTCCGCATCAATGCGGCCAACACCGGACAATTTGAGCGCACCTTGATAATTGCAGAGGAAGGCAGCCATGTATCGTATTTGGAAGGTTGCACCGCGCCGATGCGAGACGAAAACCAACTCCATGCCGCCGTCGTTGAACTGGTTGCTTTGGACAATGCGCAAATCAAATATTCCACCGTGCAGAACTGGTATCCCGGCGACGAGGAAGGTAAAGGCGGCATTTACAATTTCGTCACTAAACGCGGCGAATGCAGGGGCGTAAATTCCAAGATTTCTTGGACGCAAGTGGAAACCGGCTCTGCCATTACATGGAAATACCCAAGTTGTGTGCTGAAAGGCGATAATTCCATTGGTGAGTTTTATTCAGTCGCGCTCACTAACCACCGCCAACAAGCCGACACTGGTACGAAGATGATTCATATCGGCAAAAATACCCGAAGCACGATCATCTCCAAAGGCATATCGGCTGGCAAGGCACAAAACAGCTATCGCGGTTTGGTCAAAGTTTTGAAGTCCGCCGAAAACGCCCGCAACCATACCCAGTGCGATTCTCTTCTCATTGGCGACCGCTGCGGAGCGCATACTTTCCCCTATATCGAGGTCAAACAACCGAGCGCCGTCGTTGAGCATGAAGCCACCACGTCCAAAATCAGCGAAGACCAATTATTCTTCTGCCAACAACGCGGACTTTCCGCCGAGGATGCCGTGTCGATGATCGTGAATGGCTTCTGCAAAGAAGTATTTAAGGAATTGCCAATGGAATTTGCGGTGGAAGCACAGGCGTTGTTGGGGATTAGTCTTGAAGGCAGCGTGGGCTGAGTTCGTGCCGAAGCTATACGAGTATTTTGGATTGATTGTTCTGTTCTACTCAAACGAACATGAACCCATACATGTTCATGGCAAATATCAAGACAAGGAAAGCAAAGCCGAGATAATCCTTGTAGAAGGTGAGATAAAAGAAATCCGAATTGCCAATGTGAAAGGCAAAAGACCATTGGAAGGCAGACACTTGAAGGACTTTGAAGCACTAGTAAGACATTTTGCTAGTGACATTGTAAAAAAATGGGTTGATTATTTTGTTTATCATAAGTCAATAAGTTCCGTGAAAATTCAACAGGAATTCCCCAATGATAGCTGATAATTTGATCTTGGATATTGTTGAAGCCAAATCTCTTGGAGATTATAGAATTCAAATTGCTTTTTCGGATGGATTAAAACGAATTATTGATTTTAAGCCTTTTTTGCAAAATGCTTTCCACCCAGATATTAGAAAATATCTTGATACTCAATTATTTGAACAATTTTCGATTGATTGCGGAGATTTGGTCTGGAATGATTATGAGCTTTGCTTTCCGCTAAATGACCTGTACGAGGGGACAATATGAGGAAAGTTTCCTCTGAAATTGATGAACTTGATCTTTTATCAGCCATTTGGATATTGGCAAACAATGACGAGAATAATTTAATTACATATAAAGGAATTATATCGCTTGAATCTACCAGATAATTATGATGTTAGAACTTTAATTTCGAATAGACCTGAGTTATTTCGACTTGGGGCAAATCAAGATCATATTGAAACTTGGAAACAAGAAATGCTGCGAGGGAGACATTTACCAAGTTGGATAAGAGCGATTTCACCGGAAACCAACCAAAAAGATACCATTGAAGCTATTTCTTCTGATGACGTATTCCGTAGCCAGTTTCGTTCACGGAAGAATGCTCAACGCTCAGAAATAGAAATTATAAAATGGGGTTTAGAACATCTTGATCGTTTGCGCAAAGCTAAAGCAGAGGTAGGTGACGCTTCAGTTAAGCGATGGCAAATGTGGCTGGTTTTTTGGGTTAGCTTGATAGGTATAGCATCACAATTTTTGATTGCATTCGCAAAATATAAACTTTGGATATAGTAATACTTTTATTTAAACTTTAAGCATAAAGGTATCCACATGATTAGAAACCAATTGACAATGATTTACTGGAAAAACGAAAAATTCTGGTTAGGTAAATTAAAGGAATATCCTGAAATCATGACCCAAGGCGAAACCTTGGAAGAATTGGAAGAAAATCTACGCGATGCTTATCATGAAATGATTTTGGAAGATATTCCCGATAACTACCAAAGCAAACTTATCGCGGTATGAAGCGAAACGAACTATTACGCCTGTTAATGCAGCAAGGTTGTATTTTGCATAGACATGGTGGTCGTCATGATATTTACATCAATCCAGCCAATAGCAAGAAACAACCCGTACCCAGACATTCTGAAATCGACGACGATTTAGTTAAACATATTCTTAAATTTCTCGGTCTACCGGGAAACCCTAATAGGTAAAACCATGCTAAAAATCGAAAACCTCCACGTCCGCGTAGAAGACAAACCCATCCTGAAAGGCATTAGCCTACACATCAAACCCGGCGAGGTCCATGCCATCATGGGACCAAACGGATCAGGCAAAAGCACTTTGTCACATGTGCTGGCTGGTCGGGATGGCTATGAAGTGACCAGTGGAACCGTCATCTATAAAGGCAAAAATCTGCTGGACATGCCGCCGGAAGAAAGGGCAAGGGAAGGCGTGTTCTTGGCTTTCCAATATCCGGTGGAAATACCCGGTGTCAGTAATGTGTACTTGCTGAAAGCGGCATTGAATGCGGTGCGCAAGCATCGCGGACTTCCTGAATTGGATGCCTTTGATTTCTTGCAGATGATCAAGGCCAAAACCAAACTGGTCGAAATGGATGAGAAATTCCTCTATCGCGCCGTCAATGAAGGGTTTTCTGGCGGCGAAAAAAAGCGTAACGAGATTCTGCAAATGGCAGTATTGGAACCTAGCTTGTGCATACTCGATGAAACTGATTCCGGGCTGGATATTGATGCTTTGAAAATCGTATCGGATGGTGTGAACTCGCTACGCTCGGCAGACCGCTCATTTATATTAGTCACCCATTACCAGCGCTTGCTGGATTACATCAAACCAGATCAAGTCCATGTATTGGCTCAAGGTCGCATTGTCAAAACCGGTGATGCCAGTTTAGCCTTGGAATTGGAAGAACGGGGTTATGGCTGGATTGACCAAACCATGGGTGAAGCGGCATGAGTGCGACAAGCTATATCGAACGTTACCAATCCCTAGCGGATAAGCTTCCCGGTCACAATCTACCTTGGCTAAACGCCGTTAGACAACTGGCTTCGGGAAGTTTTGAAGCGACGGGTTTTCCTTCGCCCCGCGAGGAGGAGTGGAAATACACCAATGTCACAGCACTTGAAAAAAAGCTGTTTGCTCCATCAAGTATTTCGACGCCTTCAACTATTGATAAGAAATGGTTAGAAACCCATAAACTAGCCGATACTTGGTCATTGGTTTTGGTTGACGGCTACTTCAACCCTGAGTTATCGGATTTAGTGGGTTTGACCGAAAAAGTCATTGTAACTGGAATAGCAGAAGCCTTACAAAGCTATCCTGATCGGGTAAAGGCTTTGCTAGGAACAACTTTGGAAAAGGAATCCCATGGATTTCTCGCCTTCAACACGGCGTATTTTAGTGATGGGGCGTTCATTGATATTCCTGACGGGATTATTTTAGCCAAGCCAATCCAAATCCTATATGTCTCGACTCGTAACGAAGCCTTGTCCAATACCCGCAGCCTGATTAGTTTAAGCAGCAACGCGAATGGAAAAATAATTGAAACCTTTATTGGACAGCCTAACATTAGTTATTTGACAGCGGCTGTGACCGAAATCCAATTGGGTGAAAATGCCGGATTGGATCATTATAAATTACAGGTGGAATCCGACAAGGCATATCACTTTGGCGGGGTTTATGTGAAGCAGGAAAAAACCTCCCGCTTCAACCAACATAATCTCTCATTTGGAGGATTGTTGGCGCGTAATGAAATCCATGTGGAATTGGCGAAAGCTGCTGAATGTGAAATGAACGGCCTATTTCTAGCCAAAAATCGACAACATGTTGATAACCATACACTGATTCATCATGTAGAGCCACATGGCATCAGCCGTGAAACCTATCGTGGCGTATTGGCCGACCGCGCTAGAGGCGTGTTTCAAGGCCGCATTGTCGTTCATCCGCAAGCACAGAAAACCAGCGCGGAAATGAATAACCGCAATTTGTTACTATCGGAAGATGCGGAAATCGATGCAAAACCGCAACTAGAGATTCTCGCCGATGATGTCAAATGCTCGCATGGCGTGGCGGTTGGGCAACTTGATTCCGAATCCATTTTCTATTTGGTTTCTCGCGGGGTGGACAGGGAAACCGCAAGGAATATGCTAACCTTCGCCTTTGCCAATGAAATGGTGGAAAAAATTGTCTTGGAATCTTTACGTGGGCGGGTACAGGAACATTTATTGAATCTATTCCCGCAGACAGGGATTCGGAGAGACTGGTTATGACCATACCCCTTGATGTCAGCAAAATCCGGCAAGACTTCCCTATCTTGAGCGAAACGATTCATGGACGGCCTTTGGTTTATTTGGACAATGCCGCATCCACTCAAAAGCCTAGAGCCGTGTTGGATACGCTTAGGCATGTTTATGAACACGATTATGCCAATGTGCATCGCGGTGTGCATACCCTGAGCCAACGCGCCACGGATTTGTTCGAAGGGGCGCGTCTAAAAATTAAAGGCTTCATCAACGCCCGTAAAATCGAAGAAATCATCTTTGTGCGCGGAACCACCGAGGCCGTCAATTTAGTCGCGCAGTCTTATGGGCGTTCCAAACTGCAAGCCGGTGATGAAATATTAATTACCGCAATGGAGCATCATTCCAATATCGTGCCTTGGCAAATACTCTGTCAACAAACTGGTGCGGTATTGAAAGTTGCCCCCATTAATTTGTCCGGCGAGATCATCATGGAAAAATTTGAGGCATTATTGACCGAACGCACCAAGCTGGTTTCTGTGGTGCATATGTCGAATGCCTTGGGAACCATCAATCCGGTCAAGCGCATTATCGAACTGGCTCATGCCAAAGGAGTGCCGGTCATGCTGGATGGCGCTCAGGCGATCCCGCACATGACGGTTGATGTACAAGACTTGGATTGCGATTTCTACGCCTTTTCCGGGCATAAGCTGTGTGGGCCATCGGGCATCGGCGTTCTCTATGGAAAAGAAGCTTTGCTGAAAGCCATGCCGCCGTGGCAAGGCGGCGGCGATATGATACGCATGGTGACATTTGACAAAACCGAGTACAACACCCTGCCTTATAAGTTTGAAGCCGGCACTCCGGCGATTGCCGAAGCCATAGGCTTAGGCGCTGCGGTGGATTATCTACAAGCCATCGGCATGGAGAATATCGCCGCTTATGAACAACAATTACTGGAATATGCAACAACAAAGGCTCTGGAAATACCGAGCTTAAAAGTGATTGGCACTGCCAAAGAAAAAGGCGCGATACTGGGTTTCACATTACACCATATACATCCTCACGATATAGGCACGATGCTCGATCAACTAGGTATCGCTGTCCGCGCAGGACATCATTGTGCCATGCCCGTGATGGACTTTTTTGGAGTACCCGCCACGGCGAGGGCCTCTTTCTCGTTTTACAACACTACAGAGGAAGTCGATACCCTAATCGACGGAATTAAACAGATCATTGAGGTATTCGGCTAATGTTTGATGAAATACGCGATCTCTATCAGGAAGTGGTATTCGACCACAACCGTAATCCACGCAATTTCCGGGTAATGGAAGATGCCACCCGTAAAATTGACGGTTTCAACCCATTGTGTGGGGACAAGATCACCCTGTATGTCAAGGTCAATGATAATGTCATTGAAGATGTCAGCTTCCAAGGCTCGGGGTGCGCGATCTCCACCGCTTCGGCTTCGTTGATGACCGAGATTGTCCGGGGTCATACCGAAGAGGAAACCCACGGGTTGTTTGAATTGTTTCACAAAATCGTCACAGGCGAAGACAGCAGGACTAATTTCGACGAATTAGGCAAACTTGCCGTATTGGCTGGTGTTCGTGCCTACCCGGCACGTGTCAAATGCGCAACCTTGGCCTGGCATTCTTTGGAAGCGGCTTTGAAAGAGGATGCAGAGACGGTTTCGACAGAATGATTTTCAAGTGGGGCGGTTTCAGTTGTTTTTTCATCCGTGAATGAAGTTTGAGTTAGCCCCTAGAAAGTGCCTCCATATTGCAAACTTCAATGGTTAAAAATTCCAGCATTTTGAGTAACAGGTGAAGGTATATGAGCGACTGGATTGATGTAATGGCTGATTCCGCACTGGCCGAGGGTGAACACATATTAGCGGACGTGGATGGCGTGGCAGCAGCAGTGTTCAGGATTGAAGGGGCAGTCTATGCCATTGAAGATGTCTGTACCCATGACGGGGCTGAAATCGCCAGCGGTATCCGGCAAAATGGCGAGATAATTTGTCCGCGCCATGGTGCTAAATTTTGCCTCAAAACCGGCAGAGTATTGAGAGGCCCGGCTTATGAAGACCTTCCATGCCTTTCAGTGCGGGTTGAAAAGGGCTTGATTCAGGTTAAGGATGATCGATGGGATTAATTGCCATCCACTAGAACCGTTTCATGTAATAGTCACCTAAGGGGAGCCTCGAAAAACTGGTTACATTCATGGTTCGACAGGCTCACCACGAACGTAACCTACTGATTAGATTAATATCGTTCGCACTGAGCATGTCGAAGTTCGGGGTTTTTCGAGGTTCCCTAGAACTCTACCTGATTTGCCCGTGCGGTTTCGCTTTGTCTATTTCACCAAGAAGTCGGTGACATTTTGCCAAATATTGGTGGGCTTCTTGATATGCTGGCCACAATTCCAAAGTGCGCTCGAATTCAGGTATGGCCGACTCACACTGGTGGGTATCCATTAACGCACATCCCAAGTTGAAATGGGCTTGGTAATAATTCGGCTCTTGTTGCAGATATTTTTTATAGACTGGAATTGCGGATTCAGGTTGACCACTTAATTGTAATTTCAAAGCTTCTGAAAATAGGGTCAAATTGGCAGGGGGTGGCAAGGGAGGCCGATTGTCACTGTTATAAATAAAAATAGAATAGCCTATTTTCTCGTCGGGTTCGCGTAATAGCATCCAATCATAGCAGCGCTTTTTTTCCAAATCATATGTCAGAAGCAATTGCCCGGCATGGATGGCAAGCAATTCGCCAGTATCATCACAAGGTATGGGGGTCGTGTTAATACCTGCCCGGTTTAACACAGCTCCTCCCCATCCAAAACCACCGTATGCGATTTGTTTAATCCCTCGAACTTGTAGCCAACGTACCAGATCAGCATCGCCTTGCCCAAAATCATCGCCGGTCACAGAAATACGCCAACCTTGATTCGGCCCTCCCGCGAGAAAATTATAATACATAAGATAATTGGGGAATTTCACCACGGTATTAAATCCACTTGCTGCAACCAAGCCAGTCACTGCAAACGTATGCCATAAACGAACTGGATTGCGTAAAGTGTAACCAGCTAATAGAAATAAAAAAGGTAAAGCAGGCAGAATATGGCGGATACCAATTTGCATTTTTCCATTAGAAGCAATTAATAATAATAGCAAAGGGGGAGTCATTAAATAGACAATGTTCCACCCGTCGCGTGGTAAACGGGAAACGGCCCTTGAAATGCCAAAAGTTATCAGTATTAAAGTGGGTATTGGGAGTTTGATTAGTAACAACATTAAAAAATAATTGGGCCATCCTCCATATCCCGCCTGACCCAAGAAATAAGTCGCATGTCCCAATTCACCGACATTGCCTAGTGCAGCCAATAGACCACAAACATACACATAGGGCAATGGAACAGGTAACCAAGAAGGCCAAATCTTGGCTAAGGTTTCCGATCCTTTAGGGAAAATAGCAAACATTCCAGATGATCGTGCAATATATTCAGGCGGTGTCAGGAAAACCCCGTCAAAAAAATAGATGCTGTTGAGACCCGCAACCGTGGCAATACTGATGACCAATAATGCGAAACCGACAATTCGCAGGCGTCTGGCCAATGGAAAAGGGGTACTAGGCGGCAATCCTAGATAGATGATTGCCGTAGTTAGAAGGATAGGCGCTAACAGTATTGCCGTATGTTTCGAGGCAAATGCAAGCGTTACCGACAGGCATATCCATGCCAAGTTTGTCTTGGACGGGTGAGAAAGGTAGCGCCACCATGAATACACAGCCGAAAAAATAAAAGCAGTGGCCGCCAAATCGGTAGTGACTAATGTCGCATTGGCAATTAAGGGTGGACAAAAGGCATATAGCGCAAGCGGAAGCCAAGTCTTTTGCCGCCCATAAAGTTCACCCCCCCATTGATATAACAAGAAACCCAGCAAAACCGAAAAACTCAACATGGTTAGGCGTGAAGGCCAAAGCAACCGGTCTTCAATGATGTCAAAATAGGCGCTTGCGGCACTATTGATATCCCAACGGGCCCATGCCCATGGACCCCGATCAACCAAACGAGGGACATCCATGAAAAGCGAAGGGATAGCCCCTACCAGTCTTGCGAAAGGAGGATGATCGGCATTAAGTCTTGGATCGCCTGTTTGCCACTGGGCGATGCCTCCCGCTAGGTGCGGTGGGTCGTCCCAAGTTGACGATGCTTTAAAAACACTCAATGCAGCGGTGACAACAAAAAAAATTATGCAAATGACTGCAAAAAGCAGGGGCAAACGGTTTCGGCGCATGATTAGATCATCATTGCCAATAACCCAAGTATGATAATTGAACCTATTGCATAGAGTATTTTATGGATCATGGAAAGCGATGCCCACCAAGTATGAAAGTTAGCCTTGCTTTGTTTCCACCATGTCGGGAAGGCGGCAATCATTCGCATAATTTGTTGGTATAACTTCATGCAACCCCAGACAATCAGGCCAATCAGAAGAACAAAACCAGTCCAAGCGGATGCTTTTTTTGCTGATTCTTCTGCGAGTCCGATGACATCCTCATAGAGAACGTCCAAGGTCTTGTGTACCCATTCAAAAGCGAGCATAGCCACTTCTTCCAGCACAGGCAGCATCATCTCGCCGCCGAGAATCAAGCCAATGAGTGCGGCAATAATCAATAATACTTTCTTGTTAATGGTTTTTTCCCCCTATGCTTTTATTGTGCTGCCTCTCTAGCTTCAAAGCCTAGGCAAAAAATTTTACGCTAAACAACTTTGATGACCGGGAAGCTTCTCTGCCAAACGTTTGTCAATTGGTGTATTTAAACGCAACTGATTGCCGTTGGAAAGGCTGAAATTCAACAGAGTTGAGTTAACAGTCCTTTTTAGAGGTTTTCCAAGCTTCTATTCTAATGTATGCTTAAATGCTTTTTACTTGACATATCAGATGGCTATGCGCGAACTCAATCCACTTTACAACCAAATCAAAGACTTAAAAGCTCGCCATGAAGGGCTTAGGGGGTATCTTTGACTTTGAAACCAAGCATGAACGTTTAACCGAAGTTCTGCGTGAACTGGAAGACCCAAAAATATGGGACAACCCGGAAAATGCCCAAACCCTTGGTAAGGAACGCGGTCAACTGGAAATGGTGGTCAACAATCTCATCCGCCTAGGCAAGGGAATTGACGATGCCGAAGAATTATTGGCGATGGCCGTTGAAGAAGATGACGACGGCAGCGTGGGCATGGTCGAACACGATTTGCAATCTTTCGAGAAGGATATTGCCGATTTGGAATTCCGCCGCATGTTCTCTGGCGAAATGGACCCCAATAATGCCTTCCTCGACATCCAGGCTGGGGCGGGTGGCACCGAAGCGCAAGATTGGGCGGAAATGCTGCTGCGCATGTATTTGCGCTGGGGCGAGCGGCGCGGCTTCAAAACTGAGTTGATGGAAGCCTCCCCCGGTGACGTGGCGGGCATCAAAAGTGCTACTATCAAATTCGAGGGCGACTATGCGTTCGGTTGGCTGCGCACGGAAACCGGCGTTCACCGTCTGGTGCGGAAGTCGCCGTTCGACTCCGGCAATCGTCGCCATACCTCGTTTTCTTCCGTGTTCGTCTCCCCGGAAGTGGATGACGATGTGGACATCGAAATCAACCCGGCGGATTTGCGCACCGACGTTTACCGCGCCAGCGGGGCGGGGGGGCAGCACGTCAACCGGACGGAATCGGCGGTGCGCATTACCCACATCCCCACCAATATCGTCGTGCAGTGCCAGAGTGACCGTTCCCAGCACAAGAACCGCTCATCTGCTATGAAGCAACTCAAATCCAAGCTCTACGAGTTGGAGATGATGAACCGCATGGTCACCCAGCAAGCTTTGGAGGCGACGAAATCCGACGTGGG
>CAIWDB010000258.1 GCA_903911305.1 uncultured Methylococcaceae bacterium
AATGACGGACGGGATTTTGTGCCGACCAACAAGTGGGTAGTGTTTGGGCATCATTTTGCCGCCATAGCCGGGCCAGGCCCATTGATTGGGCCAACGCTTGCGGCACAATTCGGTTATTTGCCGGGTACTTTGTGGATTCTTATCGGAGCGGTGTTGGGTGGCTGTGTGCAGGATTTTGTCATCTTGTTTTGTTCCATTCGCCGTGATGCCCGTTCTTTGGGGCAGATGGCGCGAGACGAATTAGGCCCTATCGGCGGGACGGCTGCTCTGTTGGGGGTCATGGCGATTATGATTATCCTCATTGCCGTGTTGGGGCTAGTGGTGGTCAATGCGATGAAGCACAGCCCATGGGCAACTTCAACGGTGGCTGCGACAATTCCTATCGCGGTGATAGTCGGTTTATATATGCGCTCCATTCGCCCCGGTCGGGTGATGGAAGCAACCGCAATTGGGGTGAGCCTGCTGTTATTGGCAGTTTTGGGCGGTGGCATGGTGGATCAATCGGAGGGTATACGCGGCTGGTTCGATTATGATGGCCCGCAACTGGCGCTGATGGTTATCGCTTATGGCTTTGCCGCGGCTGTATTGCCGGTTTGGTTGCTGCTGGCCCCGCGAGATTATTTGTCCACTTTTGTGAAGATCGGCACGATTACCGCTCTGGCCGTCGCCGTATTGTTGTTGCATCCTGACATCAAAATGCCGGCATTGACTCAATTCATTGACGGAACCGGGCCAATATTTGGCGGCAAGGTGTTTCCTTTTGTATTTATCACCGTGGCTTGCGGGGCCATCTCCGGTTTTCATTCGCTGATTTCCTCTGGAACCACACCTAAACTGTTGACCAATGAAGCGGATGCCCGTTTTATTGGATACGGCGCGATGATGATGGAGTCTTTTGTGGCGATAATGGCGATGGTGGCCGCGACGGTGCTGGAGCCAGGGGTTTATTTCGCCATTAATAGTCCGGCAGGAATCGTCGGAAAAGATGCGGTGGATGCGGTGGCAAAGATCAGTGCGTGGGGTTTTCCGGTGACGGTGGAACAAATGCAGGATTTGGCGAATGCCATGGGTGAACAAAGTTTATATGCCCGGACAGGCGGCGCGCCGTCCTTGGCGGTAGGGATGGCATCACTGTTCTCCAGAGCGTTTGGCGAAGGCCTGCTGTCGCTCTGGTATCATTTTGCCATCATGTTCGAAGCTTTGTTTATTTTGACTACCTTGGATGCCGGTACTCGTGTCGCCCGGTTTATGTTACAAGATTTGATGGGCAACTTTTTCCCGGCACTAGGGCGGACGAGTTGGTATCCGGGCGTTTTGCTAAGTTCCGGGTTGGTGGTGATGGCATGGGGTTATTTTCTTTACATGGGAACCATAGACCCCTTGGGCGGAATCAATAGCTTATGGCCGTTATTTGGCATAGCCAATCAGATGCTGGCGACGATTGCCTTGTGTGTGGCGACGACAATTTTGATAAAGTCAGGCAAGGCGCGCTATTTCTGGGTCACTGGAGGACCAATGGCCTTGTTGCTGACTATTACCAGCGCGGCAGCTTATGAAAAATTATTCAGCACGGAAGTGCGAGTGGGTTTTCTCACTCATGCTGCCGATTTGTCCGCCAAACTGGTGGAAGGCAAGCTACCGACGGCCCAAGTCGCATCGGCTCCCCAGTTGATCTTCAATGACTATCTGGATGCCGGGCTGACACTGTTATTTTTAATGGTGACTTGGGTGTTGGTGCTGGATACGCTGAGGGTCATATACAATATTCTGACGGGTAGGCCGCATCCGCCTAGCACGGAATCCCCTCACGAACCCAGTCGGCTAGTGGAGGATTGGGTGAGGGATTGAGCCGCTTTCAGAGGCAGGCTTTGACGCTCCAAGTCATTAGGCCGCTGCGTAATATCAGACATTAAGTTTGGCTATTGCCCGGTAGAATTAAACCCTGAGGCTGATAAAGGCAAACGAACAAACTTTAACTGGTTGTTCTGTTCGTAGCACAGGCGCAAGTCACGGGCGCTTGATGCCTCGTCCCGTCCGGGAAATAACAACACGCCGGAAGCCACTTTGCCAGCCGGAATGATTGGATTATGGAAACTTTGTCCATTCAGGTTTTCTATCGGATGGAGAGTTGGTTGGTCATAAGCGTTCGCATTCGATGAGAAACTTTTGCTTGCAACCAAATTTATTGCAAAGCCAGTGAGCGTTTCCAATTCGTCGCGTGAGGGTAGGGCAGGGGGAGCTTTGGACTGAAATCCGTTTTTTTGCAATCGGCTGGATACTTGGTAACTTGCCAGTAGAGGCCAGGCTTGACCCGTTGCATCGACAAGGAATGTTTGCCTAGGGACGATTTTCAGCATGGCACCGCTACGATTGTCTATACTTATTCGAACTGGCAACAATCCGTTGCCACGGATGTCGAAGCCGAATGAAGTTTCGGCATGTTGAGAATTGGTGTAAGCCAATGCCTGAAATCGTGCGTTGTCGGCTTCCACTGTGGCGGCTAAGCTGTTAGGCAAGATGAATGCCTCTTGGTCACTGGGCTTGGAATTGCAAGCGAGCAATAGGCTGGCAATCACGAACTGAGCCAAGATGGGTCGTTGTGGAAACATGCAGCAATCTGACATGGTGTTTGGATACGCGATAAAAAGGGTGAATAGATTTTTATTTGCTGATTATTTTTGCAAATTGATTCTATAAATTATAATGTCTCATCGAAAAAACATCGGACAAAGACTTTTCCATTGAAAATGACAGAATCTAACTCAGCCTTATCCCAAGCACAAATCGAATTGCAAAGGCTGCGAGCCTTTGCCTCTAGCCAAGTCATCGGTCAAGAGGTGCTAATCGAGCGTATGTTGCTTGCCCTATTGGCAGACGGGCATATCTTGGTGGAAGGCGCACCGGGTTTGGCAAAGACCCGCGCCATCAATGTACTCGGCAAAGGCGTGGAGGGCAACTTCCACCGTGTGCAGTTTACCCCAGACTTATTGCCTGCCGACCTTACCGGGACTGAAATATACCGCCCACAGGATGGTTCCTTCCATTTCCAGCAAGGTCCGTTGTTCCATAATCTAGTGTTGGCGGACGAAATCAATCGCTCGCCGGCCAAAGTCCAGTCGGCTCTGTTGGAGGCGATGGGGGAACGGCAAATCACCGTTGGCAGCAAAACCTATCCGCTGCCTTCTCTGTTTATGGTGATGGCGACGCAAAACCCGATTGAACAGGAAGGAACCTATCCGTTGCCGGAAGCCCAGCTTGACCGCTTTTTGCTTTATATACGCATTGGCTATCCCGAGGCAAAGCATGAACGCGAGATTCTTCATCTTGTCCGCCAAGAAGCAAGAGGCAAAGTTTCGGGCGAGTTGACGACGGAGTTCGTCCCTATCTCGCAAAAGATTCTGTTCCAGGCGCGTGCTGAAGTGCTTGATCTTTACTTAGCAGACCCTTTAGAGGAATATCTCCTGCAATTGGTGCTTGCAACGCGCAATCCTAGTCCGTATGGCGCTGACTTGGGGCGTTGGCTACAATATGGGGCAAGCCCCCGCGCCACGATTGCCTTGGATCGGTGTTCCCGCGCCAAAGCATGGCTAGATGGTCGGGATTATGTCACACCGGAAGATATTCAGTCGATTGTTTATGATGTCTTGCGTCATCGGTTAATCTTATCCTATGAGGCAGAAGCCGAAAGCATAACCACGGATCATTTTATCCGCGAGTTGATTCGGCGCGTTGCCGTTCCTTAAAGCCGTCACGATTTAGGAAGTCAGATGCAGCCATTCCAACAAGAATTCATCAGTTATGCAATAGAGTGTGGTGTATTGCGCTTTGGCGAATTCACTCTAAAGTCAGGTCGGCAAAGCCCTTATTTCTTCAACACGGGTTTGTTCGATACGGGGGCGCGTCTGGGTCGGTTGGGTGAATTTTATGCCCAGGCTTACCTTCATGCCGGAATCAATGCGGATGTGCTTTACGGGCCCGCCTATAAGGGCATACCGCTGGTAAGCGCCATCGCCATCGCACTTGCTCGTGCCACGGGGCAAGATGTTCCTTTTGCATTCAATCGCAAGGAGGCCAAAGACCATGGCGAAGGCGGTTTGTTGGTGGGTACGGCCCTGAAGGGGCGGGTTTTGATTGTGGATGATGTGATCACCGCCGGCACTTCCGTGGAAGAATCGGTTGGAATTATCCGCCATCAACAAGCCGAGCCTTCCGGTGTTCTGATTGCATTGGACCGGCAAGAAAAGGGCAAGGGTGAGGTTTCCGCCATAGAAGAAGTCATCCTGCGATATGCCATGCCCGTTTACACTATAATCACCTTAAGCGATATCGTTGCATTTTTATATGAGCGAGGTCAATCTGCTCAGTTGAAGGCTATATTGTCCTATCGTGACCGGTACGGAATTCATAACAATTAAAGAGGGTAGTGAGCCAGTGATTCATTGGACATCAGTTGAAAAGATTGACCATAAGAGTCAGAAATACGTTGACTATGAGGTTAAACGAACTGGTGCGTCGTTTTTCTTGGCAATGCTGTTGTTGCTCCCGGCGACTGGAGTGTTGGCGGGCACATTTCGTTGGGTGGATGATAATGGCAAAGTTCATTACACGGATCAGGTGCCGCCTGAGGAATCCAAGCGTCCTCATGCCAAGCTCAGTCCGAGTGCCCAGACCATTGAATTAGTGGAAGGCCAGAAAACCCCGGAACAGTTTGAACAAATCAAGCGCCTGAAACAGCTTAGGATAGACCAGCAAAAGGTTCTGACGCTGCAAAAAGATAGCGACTCGTCATTGCTCAGAACTTATCGCAGTGTGGAAGAAATGGAAATGGCTTTGCAGAATAAAATAAACACGATGGACTCGACGATCAAGATTGCCGAATCCAATCGGCAGCATCAAGAAGAAAACCTCAAATCCCAAGTAAAGCGGGCATCAGAAATGGAACTCTCAAGCCAGCCCGTCCCCAAAAACTTGCGTGATAATATTGAGGCTACGCGCAGGCAGATTGCCACTTACATAGAAAAAATCCGTATCCTTGAAGTTTCCAAGCAAGACATTCTCAAAGCGTTTGAAAAAGATTTAGAGCGATTTAAAAGTTTGGAAAATATAAGGAATCATCCCGAACTGGGAAGTAATGAATGGCGTTCGCAGGGTTCCAATGTGGATGTGGGCGTACTGAGCATGATCAGTTGCAAACCTATGGCTTGCAATTTGGCATGGTCTCTTGCCAAGGATTACGTCAAGTCCAGAACCAATAAGCCTTTTGTGGCTGAAACCGATACCATCATGCAAACCGCAAGCCCCAGGGATGAAAAAGATTTGGCAATATTGGTCGTTCGCATATCCGGCAAAACGAGTGAGACAATTTTCCTCGACACTTCATGCCATGCTTCTAGCCTGGGCGATGAATTTTGCCTGAGTGAAACCACAAAAAACGCCAGGGCCGGTTTCGTCCCTTACGTTCAAAACGGGCTTAAAATGGCCGGGCATTGATGCGGAATATCGTGGCGATTTTTAGTTAACGCCTTAGTAACAAGGTGCCTATGCCTTGGTCGGTGAGCAACTCCAACAATACGGCATGGTCTATTCGTCCGTCAATGATATGAACGCTATTCACCCCTGCTTTCAATGCGTCAGTGGCGCAATGGGTTTTTGGGATCATCCCACCCGATATAGTGCCGTCTCCAATCAATTCCTCGACAACCCCCAAGGACAAGCCTGTCAACAGTTGGCCCTGTTTGTCCAAAATGCCTTGCGTGTTGGTGAGCAGGATGAGTTTCTCAGCCTTCAGCACCTCGGCCATTTTTCCCGCCACCAGATCGGCATTGATATTGTAGGATTGTCCGTCCCTGCCTACCCCGATGGGCGCAATGACCGGGATGAAATTACCATGGTGCAACATTTCAACAACAGCCGGGTCTATGCTCTCCACGACACCTACATGACCAAGGTCGATGATCTCGGGTGCGTCGGTTTCGGCTGAGCGTTGAGTGACAACAATGGGCTTGGCCCGAATCAAATCGCCGTCTTTGCCCGTCAAGCCCACCGCCGATCCGCCATTGCGGTTAATCAGATTGACGATCTCCTTATTCACCAAGCCGCCCAGTACCATTTCAACCACGTCCATGGTTTCGCTGTCAGTGACCCTCATGCCTTGCACAAATTCGCTGGTTTTCCCTAAGCGCTTTAGCAGATCGCCGATTTGAGGGCCACCGCCATGCACGACGACCGGGTTGATGCCCACTAGCTTGAGCAACACGATGTCGCGGGCAAAGCTGTTTTTCAAATGCTCTTCAGTCATCGCATGACCGCCGTATTTGACGACGATGGTTTTGCCGGTGAAGCGTTGGATGTAGGGTAGCGCCTCAATCAGGACATGGGCGATTTGGCTGGCGGACGAAGCTTCCAACGAGTTCTGAGTTTTCAAAGTACTAGCTTCCTTTTTAAGACAGTTTTGGGGGCAAAAAAAGCGATGACAAATATGTCCGATTTTACCAATAGGGGACTCGATTGGAAACCACCCAAAGGAAATTTTGATTGGATGAATCGCTTAGCCAGTGAAGGAAGTGTTGGCTTTTTTGCGTCCAATTTGAATGCCGACAAGGGCGAAGCCTATCATCATCATTGCCCATTCTTTTTGAGTCTACAACAAACAACGCATTTGGAAAAGTACTTTCCTTGATGGAAACTTCATTAGGGCTGTGTCCTAGTTAATCTCCCACACCCCGTTCGGCAATTCGCCAAACATTTCTGGCGCATACAATGCTTCCACACGGGTGGGGGGGAGTTCATATTTGCCCGGATTGTTCAGGCGTACTGTATAGCTTAGCGACCACTTGCCTTTTGGGACATATTCATAATAGGCTCTAAATGCTTCAAATCGGCGTTCTTCGTAGGCGGGCCAAACCCAACCCTCAGCCGTTTCGCCCTTGGTCAGTAGCTGTGAATCACCGCCCAGGCCTGAACCTAGGATGCTTGCCCCTGCCGGGACTGGGTCGTCAACGACGACCCAAGTCATATCGGATTGTGCATCCATTTCCAGTTTAATTCTAGCCACATCGCCTTTGCTCCAAACCCCTGCTTGTTTTTGCTCGACTGGCTCAATGCTCCGCTTGATGCCATAGCCGGTAAACAATGCCTGTTTTAATGGCAGGGAGGCGCGGCTTTGGATGATTGCCCATGGCTTGCCTGTGCCGGTATGCTTGATTGACAGGTTCTCAGGCCCGTTTCCCCAAGGGAAGTTCAATGCGTTCTGCTTGGTGGTTTCGGTCCATTCCATGCCCTTTTTTACCCCTGACAGATCGGCTTCAGTGTAGCCGCTGACTGGTAACGACTCGAAAGCCTGGCTAAATTTCTCCATTGCCAATGTGCCCCAAGCATTGGCGGGGGTTGTATCCCAATGGCCGCGATGTTGTCTACGCAAGGCACCAGTTGCCATTTTGGGTAGATCGGCCCGCCATTGCGGTTGGTCGAGCAAAGTCAGCAATGAGCGAACAGCATTTACGTCCACGGAAACCATTAGCCACCAGAGTTGGTCGTTATCTTCGGTGGAAAATCCCATGCTGGTACCTTGCAAATTCAAGCGGGAGCGGATAATTTTTCCCGCTTGTTCCAAACGGCTGTCGCGTTGGGGAATGGCAGGTACTCGCTTGAGAATGTTGAACCAATCCAGCACTGCCGAGGTAGGCCAGAGATTTGGGTCTATGCTGAGAGAACCCAACATGTCCGGGGTTGCCAGTTTGTAGCGGGAAAGTGCCTCAATGGCGGCCAGTTTGCGTATCGCCAAGTCTGCCGTGGCTAATGAATTGTTACGCTTGGTTTTGCCGGCAATAAAATCCTTAAGCCCATCTTGCAGCCGTTGCAAGGACTCTTCCGGTATTTCCCATTTGGCTTCGTCGGCGATGGACAGCACATAGGAGGTCAACACATCACTGCCTTGGAGTCCGCTGCTGGCAAAGTATTTCAGCAAGCCGTCATCATCAATGAATGCGGGCAAGGCCATCATATGGGTATCCCATTGGGTTTTATTTCTCAGTGCAATGGCTTTGGAAACCCGTTGCTCCATGCAGGAGTAAGGGTAGCGGCCCATGTAGTCGAGTACGCCGCCAAGACCGTCACCGAGCTTGGCGCGAAGCGAAACGCGCAAACCGCCTCGGTCTGGAATCGACCCTGCCGGTTGTTCAACGGCCATTTCCAGTGATTTTTCCACTTGTGCCAAGGTGGCTTGATAGACACGGACAGGCCAGACTGGAATCACGTCTTGCGATAATTTAATCTGGTCATGGGCAGACCTGTCGGCATTCTCGACCCCGACTTCCCAAGCGAGTTTGGATGCATTATTGGGAACCGTCACATTCCATGACATTTCCCTGGCTTCACCGGGTTCCAATTCGGCTTGAAGAGGTTCCAGTTCATTCCAAGTGATTGGGGGTTCTGCCAGCTTACTAATGGCCTCGGCCTGATGGGTCGAGGAATCTTCTGGCCTGTTTCCCGTTTCGGCAGGGGAGGGGGGGGCTGCCGGTTTTGGACTATTGGGCAAGTTTGCCGACCATTTGGCTTTGGCAGTCAAGGCCAACTTACGCTTGGAGGCATTGCGTAAGGTGAAAACGGCCTTGAAATGATCCCCTTCCCGAACCAAGGGGGGCAAGCCAGAATGCAGCATCACGTCTTGTGTGGTTCGGATCGTCGCATCCCCCGTTCCAAAGAACCCCATCCCTGCATTCGCAACGGCAGTGAGCCGAAATGCGGTCAGTGAATCATTCAGCGGCACTTCGATTTCGGCTTCGCCTTGTGGGTTGATGGGAATCCGCCCGCGCCATAACAACAGGGTATCGAACAACTCCCTCGCGGTTTGTCGCCCTCCACCGCCGCCATGGGGGATGGCTTTGCGTCCATAATGGCGTTTGCCCACCACTTGCATTTGCGCGGTGGCCGTGAAAACCTCTATGCCACGTTTGCCCATCATGGCTTCCAACAGCTTCCATGACGTGTTGGGTTTTAATTCCAACAAACCTTCGTCCACAGCGGCAAGGGCGAATTCTGCCTCTGGCGGCAATGGCCCGCCATCCGCCCGTTCCACTTTGACTTTAACGATGGACTTGTCACGCACCTTGTAGATTTCCCGGTCTGGTTGCACTTTGACGTTCAAGCGGTCAGGAGTCCAGCCTACATCCAGTTGGGCCATGCCTAAACGGAAGGCGGGTTTGTTCAAGTCCACCAATGCCGTGACGGATTTGTCTTCCAGCTTAAATCCAAGTTTACCGGCCAATTCCCTGAACCAAGCGAAATTATCCCTAGCCCGCCCACGCACAGCCAGCACGGAGACGTAGACATTCGGTGCGTAATTCGGTTTGATTGGCACTTCGACCACGGGTTCTTTGCCGGATATGGGCAATACATAAGAATCCAACACGCCTTCGCGTTCCACCGTCACCAAGGCGGTGGCTTCGCGGAAGGGCATTCTCACTTGCAAACGGGCGCTTTGGCCCGATTCCCAAGCTTTCTTTTCCGGTAGAACATCCATACGGTCGCTAGGCCCGTTGTTAAACCAGAAATCCCCGCCACCGGCAACCCAAATTTCCCTGGTGGTCAAGGCCGTGTTTCCTTCGCCATCCTTGCCACTTGCCCGCAACACGATGTCACCCGATACTTCGGGTTTTATGTCACAGGCTATGATTCCGATTTGGTCGGTGCTGTCTTCACAGGTTTTGTCCAGTTTTTTATATTCACTATTGTCTTCATAATCGTAAAAGCCACCTATCAACCGTTTGCGGTAGGAATATGTGGTTTTCTTAAACAATTCCACCTTAACGTGTTGGCCTTTCACGGGTTTGCCGGATGGGTCAAGCGCTATTACTTGGAAGCGCAATTGGTCTTTATTGGCAATCCATCCCTCTTGTTTGATGCCTAATTCGATTTTGGATGGCAATAAAGGAATGGTGCGGGAAACCGATAATAGTTGACCATTGGCATCTTGATATTCCAATTCAGCGACCAATTCTTTCGGTGATTGCAAGGGGTTCAAAGGTAGGCTTGTTCTCACCGCCCCGGCTTTGTCCAAACTGAGAGGTATCACCTGGGCTGGTGAGCTTTCGCTGCTTTCTTCATCCGCTTGTTCGTTGTTTTCGACTTGGCCTTCCTTCACATCCTTGCCGCCAAATTGGTAGTCTTCGTAACCGGGGTAGTTGACATCACGCGCGCGA
>CAIWDB010000259.1 GCA_903911305.1 uncultured Methylococcaceae bacterium
CTGGTTAATCTCGATATACCCGCAATCAAAAGATGAACTCATCGCCAGGAGAACCAAAAACGAGGATAATGCCGATTACAGCCGCGCATGCCTTGCACATTCGCTAAAAGGGGAAGTGTTGTGGACGGCATGGGAATTCATAGGCGAGGACAGCACCGGCAAGAAGTGGAAAGTGAAGCGGTCGCAGTTGTCCGGCGAGATGTCCATTGGCTGGCTAGGGCAGGAAGCGGCATAGGCTTGTGAAGAAACAGCCTGAGCCAGTAACAATATTGGCTGTTAAAGCGGTGATTCGCGGCAGGAATCACAGGGGCATATTGATGGCAACCCTGTGTTTTGTGCGTCGTGTGATTCCAGTCAGGAATCAGCGGATGACGGAACGAATTTAATCTAATTGTACGTTCTGGCTGGTGATTCCGGTAAGGATTTTCAGCGGCAGGCAATGGCTGTTTTGTGCCTATTTTGGCCTGTGTTTCCGCGTAGCGACCATGGTTCTACCGCTCGACAAACCATAGCGCCTCCCCTTTGTTCAGAACAAAAGGCAACCGCCTGGACTTCGGGTCAAAATAGAAGTAATTGGCCGGAAGGGCCTTGCTGAACCGCGTCCACCACTCCTTAATTTCTTCCCTGCTTCCAAGCCTTGCATATTGATTTGCAAACACTGGCCGAACAAGCCCATGTCCATCGCAATACGATCAGCAGAGCACCTGCTTCCCACGGGGTTCAGCGGTTTCTCCGGGATGCTTTGAAACGGTATCAACCTCGTTTTGTACCCTGACCTGTTGGAGGTTACCGATAAGAGCGAGGTTCATGACCCGGCTGGCGCTCTGCTAAAAAAACCAAGACTTGGGCTTAGATCGCACCTAACCCTCTCAGAATGGGGCTATAGGTTGGAAACTATATGTCGGCCTATAGGCGAACTGCGGCCAAGAAAAGACAGTCACCAGTTTTCAGTTAAACGGCAGCTTCACATTGAAATGGAGTCATTCATCGACGGATATTGATCGGTAGTACCAGTCTTTTGTGGACGTTCGGAAATACACTATTTGGGCATGATGCAGTATTTCTATTTCGGCCAGCTTACATCCAACACCCGGATGAAGATGCGCTGCCGCTCCTCCGGGGCGAGTTGCGCCTCAAGGCGTGTTTGCAGTTCTTGCGGGGAGTTGATCTTTTTTCCGCCATCGGTTACGCGAGGCATCCCTTGACCACCAAACCAGAGTACTAAGTAAATGCCATATCCGTAGGCTTTGGGGGCGATGGTGTACTGGTTGATGAGTTGGCTCCTTAACGCGGTCCACAAGGATGGATTGCTGTCGCGTTTGATTTCGATAGGTAACTCAAAGTCGGCACGGTATGACAGGTTAAGGTCGGCCCGCTTGTCGTTGGCATGATCTTTTTCCGGTTGGCAATCTATGCCCAAGGGGTCTAGGCGTGGGCGTAGGCGAGTGAGCAGCGCGTCGCGGCAATAGTTTTCTTCGCGCTGGCTGGTCGGTTTCTTGTTTTCCACATTCCAGAAGCCAATTAAACCGTCGTCATTGTCTTGGCGAATTTCCTTGGCAATACCGTCCAAATGGTCGAGTGCGAGCATGGCGAGGTCGGCGGCGCTGGCCGGCTCACTATTCGCCAGCACCTGGGCGACATCTTGCGGCGTTAGGAAACGAAATTCACTTTCGCGCTGCCTTAGCCTGAGTTGGTGGCGCGTACTCTCCAACATGAATTTCAATTTATTCAACGTGGGCAGTCCTAGCAAGCGGTCGATTTCTTGGGCGGCACTGTCTGTGTTCATCGTGCCGAGACGGTTGATTAAGGATCGAGCCTGGTCGCCACGACGATTCGCGTCGGAATGGTCTTGCACACCAAACTTCAACTCGGTTTCTGCATGAGGAGCGAGTTGCTCAATCAGTTTGCCTATCATCTTTGGGGAAACTTCGTAGCCTTGGCGAGGGCCGGTTAAATGCTCCGTCAGGAAATCGGCTAAATGAGAGGTGAGAATTTCGGACGTGCCGACGAAACTCCAGAGTAGAGCTTCATTGTTTATTGGGTTCAATAAGGTAGCCGTGGTTAGCCAATAAACCTTTTGCGGTTTGTCCATCCCTTTCAATGCGGTTTTCTCTTCGACTAATGCCGGGAGGCATTCAGAGAAATGCTCCAAACCTATTTTGATAAATTTAGCCAAAAGCCTTAATTGGCCCGAAAGTGCCCGTACAGGAAAATTCTCTAAAACCCGAGGCACAGCGATACGAGCTACCGCTAGATAGCAGGGATCATTTTCGAGTGGATTAACACCATGGAGATAATATTGGCCTACTTTCAGGCTTTTATTCGCGTAAGCGATGAAAATCTCAGCGATCATTTCAGGCCGACTCCGAACTAAATAGGCAAACCATTCTGGCGTGTTGCCTGTGCCATCGGTCAAGCTGAAGGCAATCATACGACGCAGGATTACGTCAGGAATTTTGTCGATTTCGCTAGGGCTTGTCTGCCAGCGCAATCCCATGCCGATGAGGCAGGGCAGATGTATGAAGTATTGTTTCTTATTGATATTTAGATCAATGATTTCATCAACGCTAGGCAGGTCACCGCGTTCTGGGCAGAGCAGAAAACCAGTTTTAGCCGCTGCAAGAGCTTCCTGAGCGTTTTCGCAATAATTGTTAAAACGCTGGGGAACAGTATCCCCGCGTATATCGTTAAAGCGATTTTCCCAAACCCCGGCGAGTTCATACAGCAGGTCAATGCGGGCTGTGCCGGTGCGGATAGCCTCAAGGTGGCGCGTTAATCGAATGGTATGATTCCGTTTGGCTTCAGCGCGTATCTGCTCACGGTTTTTCTCGTTGTTAACCGCTGATACCCGCCAGTCTGGAATATCCCAAGATAGTAGGGAGTCAAGTAATTGTTTCCATTCTGGGTTAGCCGTACCCCAAGCTTCCAGTATTTCTAGGGATAGTCCGGTAGCACCTTTTTGATAGCTGAGCGCGTTAATTGCTTCGGAAAGGTGTAACTCGGCAAGTTTTTCGTTCTTAGTCAGCGATACCTGAGTAAGATGCCATAAGCCAATATCTTCTGGTGGTATCGCATTGTGCAAACGACCTTCTTGAGTACGGACGAAATAAACTGGATGTTCCTCGTGTTCGCCATGACTGAAACAAACAGCCAATACTGTTTTGTAGCGTTCCGGGCGAGCACTTAGCCAATCTGCAATTTTTTGATAGTCATTGCCTTGATTTAGTATGCTGCTTGTTTCATAAAAACCTATTCCTAGCCATGAATAAAGTCTTTTGTCAGTAATTTGATCGCCGAATGCCTCGATACCACGAGCCAGAAGTGAGTTTGCCATTTTGTTGATTACTTCCTTGTAATCATCGTCTTCAATGGATTCAAGTCGATTAACGAGCCTATCCAGCAGGATAGGAATATGTTTGTCAGGAACACTGGTTAATAGATGGTTATTCCAAAACAAAACATAGTCACCCCAATAATATAAGTCTTTTGGCTTATGCAAATGGCGCAGCAATGCATCAGGCATCAAGTGGGCGGGATAAAGATGGCGCAGCAACATACCAACCAATTGATCGTCGTCGTCGATTACCCTACCTGCGGCAATCTCTTCAAGCAGGGCGAGCTTTGCATGGGGATCATCCACCAGTTTCAACCAAGTCTGAAGGGCGTTTTCCCTGACCCTAGGCCAGCGGGTTTCATCACG
Source organism: uncultured Methylococcaceae bacterium (assembly GCA_903911305.1). GTDB lineage: Bacteria > Pseudomonadota > Gammaproteobacteria > Methylococcales > Methylococcaceae > Methylumidiphilus. The sequence continues at coordinate 3,701 of CAIWDB010000259.1, forward strand.
GAAGACCTCCAACACAGTGGGCGCAAGTTCGGGCAATGCCTCACCTTCCGCAAGAATAGCCAGCACACAATCCACATGCGCTTGGCTGGCCTCGTCCCGTTCTGGAACTTCTAGGATAGTACGGAAATCCCCCTCTAATTTGGTGTCGGACAACGCACCGAAGAGATGTGCCATCGGCGTATCCCAACGGTAGCCAGCGA
>CAIWDB010000260.1 GCA_903911305.1 uncultured Methylococcaceae bacterium
TGCCTTGATTGCATGACTGACGGATTCTGGCACGGCAAAATCCATGTCAGCCACCCACATCGGAATCAGGTCTTCACTATTAAAAACCCCCTTTCTACCGTCCCACTTGACCGAATGAGTGCCTTCACGTGGAATGATGGTATCAAAATCAAAAGTCATGTTTTTTCTCCCAAACAGTCACTTCCATTAAGGTATACTGAAATTTACGCCGTGTTTCCCGATAAACATATGGAATTTCTGCTGGCTCACCGACGCAATGGAAATGCTCACCCAGTATGTCCTTCAAGCCATCCAAACTGGTGTAGTTTTCAGCGTCTTTTTTGAATCCGCCTATCCATTCTTCGCGCTTGGTTTGTCCCTCCGACCAGCTATAAGACGAAGCGATGAGCAAAATCCCTCCCGCATTGAGCCGATCATGGACACTCTCAAGGAATTTCCTTGGGCTATACAGTCGGTCGATCAAATTAACGGCGAAAATCAAATCATAGCCGGAGAATATCGGTTTGAGGTTACAAGCATCCCCTTGGTAAAAATCCACTTTATGCCTGACATCATCCAATCCTAAATCGGACAAATGCCGTTCTTTGTAGCTGACCAACTCGCCTTCTTCAACCAAGGTATAGCGGATTAAGCCATTGGTTGCCATTTGATCGGCAAGCCCGATGAAACGGGCGGTGAAATCCACCCCTGTCACCTGTTCAAAATGCCGTGCCAACTCAAAGCTTGCACGCCCTACGCCACAGCCTATGTCCAACGCTTGCTTGGCGGGTTTGTCAGCCATGGCTTTAATGGCAATGCCAGCTAAAACGGCCATCGGATTTTGGACATCGAAATAGGTGTCGCCGTATTGTTGCTCTAAATGGCTGGTTAGCCATCCGTCCGTTTCAAAATTAGTGTACATCTGAGTGACAGGAGCGTCGGATGCGACATAGCGGAAGCCTGCGTGTTGAAAGAAATGACGACGGAAGGCATAGCGCGAGAAACTTAAGGCTTCGTTACCGCATGAAATCCACGAACCGCCTTTGATGATGGCGTGACGATGGTCATAAGTCGGGGTGGTGAAATCGTCGTAGATTGGATGGACTTCAAAGCCGTTATACGGATAAATCGGCGTTTCTGTCCATTGCCAAACATTACCCACCACATCATACAAATCGCCTTGCTGGAACTGGTTGACCGGACAAGAAGAAGCGAAATGATCCAAATGGATATTGGCCGGGGCAAGCTTATTTTCAAGTATTTCTGCCAAGCCGGTTTGTGCATAAAGTCGCTGCCATTCATCCTCCGTTGGGAGGCGAACGAGCCGACCTTCAAGCTTAGCCTTCCAATTACAAAATGCCTTAGCCTCATGATAATTCACGTCCACTGGCCAATCCCACGGCATGGGAATTTCTTCCAGCATCAAGCGCAGCTTCCATCCCTGTGTGCTTTCCACCCAAAACGTGGGGTGGTTGGCTTGGGCAAAATGTTTCCAAGCACGACCTTCTTCCTCCCAACACTCATCGTTGCCATAACCACCTGCCTCGACAAAGCCTAAAAACTCGCCATTGCTGACCAAGTAACGTGCTGCTTGAAATGCATCAACTTCGGCGGAGTGAACGCCGTATTCGTTGTCCCATCCATAATAAGGCGATTGCTTGTCTTTGCCCAAACTGACCGAACCCGCCGCTATGTTGACCCAATCGTTCACGGGGGCTGGCCCGGATTGCAAGCAAGGCAGCCAATCAGGATGAGGTTTGACCTGTTTAAGTTCATGCTGGCGGATCAACACCGACGAGGTTTCCAAATGAATCCGCTCATGCTCGATACCCATGGGAATTGCCCACCAGGGATTTTTCCAACTCACTGGCATATTCAACGGGGCGATGCGGATAACCGTATCCACCACTTCGCGCACTTGCCCACGATAATGTTTGACCTCTTCCACCGTCGGCCAGCCATAATGGGCGTCGTTAAGATCATCCCAACTCATCTCGTCCACCCCTACAGCAAACATGGACTCAAATCGAGGGTTGATGCGCTGATGAATAAGACCGGCAAGCAGCAGCTTATTGATGAAAAACGTCGCCGTATGACCGTAATAGAAAATGAGTGGATGCCTCAGGCTGATGGGCTTTTTGTAATAAGCTTCGTCGCCATTGAGGACTTCGAATAGACTCTCATAACGGTCGAAAGTGGCATGAAAGTACGCGCACAGGTCATCGCGCATTGTCTGAGCATCAAGCCCGTTTAACTTTAGAGTGCGTGGAAAAATCTTGCGATCCATTTTCTTCTCATGAATGACAGCCAAATATGCATAGCCTATGGACATATTCGGCAAGATTCAAGTTCAACGGCATTAATAACGATTTAACAATACTGTGCAAGACTTGCACTTCATGGAGTTGTTCAGTCATGGGTAGTCTTAAATGGTTAAATGCCACTTGCCACCCTTAAACATTATGTTATATTGTAACATTTATAACGAATGGCTTACGCATGACTATAGATGTGCCGATCATTGAGCAACTGCCGGAATTGTCCAACCACGACCATGGCGGTTGCATAGCCAAAGCCATCCGCACCGCCGAGCAGTTGTGCATTGACCGAGGCGCCAGACTCACACCAATACGCCGCAAGGTGCTGGAATTGTTGTGGGAAAGCCACCGGGCAGTCAAAGCCTATGATCTGCTAGACCGTATCAAGCCCTTGGAAACATCAGCCAAACCGGCAACCGTATATCGTGCCTTGGACTTTTTGATCGAGCAAGGCTTAATCCACCGCGTGGAAAGCCTGAATGCATTCATAGGCTGTAACTGCTCCGATCATCAACACGAACTGTTGCTGCTGATTTGCAATCGCTGCCAAGAAGTCGAAGAAAGGCCCGCGTTGGAAGTGATGGAAGCGGTAGCCAAGGAAATTGAACAGGCGGGGTTCCATGTTCATCGCAAAGCCATTGAGATCCATGGACTCTGTGCCCAATGCGCTCAGTTGAGTACAACGGGGCTATCCTCGCAAAGTGACCTAATTTAGCTTCGCTGATTGCCTATTCAATTCCCATCATAACCGATTAATGTGACGATATAACATTGGAAAGAGAAGGAAAACATGATTAGCCGAGAAATGACATTCGCCCAAATTTCCATATTATGGGCAGCAAGTGGTCTATGGGTTCAATCGGCCCAAGCCGAAGAACCGCCCACAATCGTGTTGGACACGGTGGAAGTCATGAGCGAGCCGTTGGAGCAAAAGGTGTCGAATTCTGCCCGCCCGGTGACTGTCATCACTGCCGAAAAATTAGCCACTCAAGCCGGTAATACGATAGGTGCCACCTTGGAAAAGGAACTCGGCATGAGCAACCAATCGTTCGGGCCGGGTGTGGGTTCGCCGGTCATCCGGGGACAGGCCGGCCCACGGGTGCGGGTGATGCAAAATGGGGTCGGTGCCAATGATGTATCAGCCATCAGCCCTGACCATGCCAATGGGGTGGAACCCATGCTGGCAGAGCGTATTGAAGTGTTGAGAGGACCCTCAACCTTACTTTATGGCAGTGGGGCGATTGGCGGCGTGGTCAATGTGATCGACAACCGCATTCCCGGCACTGCCCCAGACAAAATGCTAGGCGGGGCATTTGAACAACGTTACAACTCAGTCTCCGACGAAAACGCCAGCACCCTAAAATTGGAAGGGGGCAAGGGACTCTTCGCCTATCATCTAGATGGCTTTTACCGTGAGCAAGGCAATCTGCACATTGGCGGCGCGGCGATAGACGAAACCGCCGCGCGTTTATCTGACCCCGCACTGGAAGGCGTTTACCCGTTGCAAAACTCCTATGGCGTGATCAACAACACCAATGCGCGTGGCAAAGGCGGCACTGCCGGGGCTTCGCTAATCGGTGATGCGGGATACGCTGGCGTAGCCGTCAATTATTTGGAAAACAACTACGGCATTCCACCCGATGGGATAGGCAACCCCCCAGTAAACATACAAATGCAGCAAACCAAGTACAATTTCCAAGGTGAATGGAAAGAGCCTTTGTCATTTGCCGAAGCGCTGCGCCTCAAGTTCGGCTATACCGATTACCAACATACGGAATTTTCCGGTGGCATTCCCGGCACCACCTTTACCAACAAATCCTATGAAAGCCGATTGGAGATGCCGCACAAACCCTTTGGACCCATCAAAGGCGTATGGGGGTTTCAATCGGTCAATAGTGATTTTGAGGCGGTTGGCTTGGAATCTTTCGTGCCGCACTCCAACATCGACACTTATGGACTGTTTGCCGTCGAATCGTTTGAAGTGGGCAAAGTCACCTTCGATTTTGGGTTACGTGGTGAACAACAATTCACCACTCCTCAAGTGTCGAGTTTGGATTCCCGTGATTTCACCCTCATTAGTGGCTCCACCTCTGCTTTGTGGAAAGTCAACGACCAAAACCAGTTCAGCCTCGCCTTTACTCAATCGCAACGTGCGCCGCAAATTCAAGAACTGTATGCCAAAGGCATTCATGAAGCCACCCACAGCTATGAACTGGGTGATGCCAACCTAAACAAAGAAATTTCTTACAATTTGGACGTGGTTTATCGTTTCAAAGCCGATTGGGTTCAGGCCGAAATCAGCTTATTTCAAAACTGGGTCAGCAATTACATCTACCAGCAACGGACAGGCGCAGTGTTCAATGAAGACATTGAGTCCATTGAAGATTTTTGCACTTCGCCCGGTGCCTGTCTGCCCGTTGTCAAAAGCCGTCAGGCCGATGCCACGTTTAAAGGCTTTGAAAGCAAACTATTGTTTCCCCTGATGGATAACCGCTATGGCGTGGTTGATTTGACCTTGTTTGGCGATTACACCCGCGGTGAATTCGTGGATGGTTATGATGTGCCGCGTATGCCACCGTTGCGGTATGGCTTCCAATTGGATTACAGCAAGTCAGACTGGACCGCCAACTTGCGCCTAACCCGCGCCGAACCGCAGAACTATCCCGGTCAATTCGACACCGACACTCCCGGTTATATACTGCTAGGCATCGGGGCGCAGTATGAAGTGAAAGACTTTCACCAAGCCAACATAATGTTATTCGCCAAAGCTAATAACCTACTGAATGAGACTATTCGCAACTCGACTTCTTATCTGCGCAATTTTGCACCTGAACCTGGGCGCGGAGCGATGGTGGGATTGCGAGTGAGCTATTAAAAGTGATTTGTTGGCTCTGCGGCACTATGGGGTGACAAGAATTCTCACTGCCAGAGATTTTTTGGAGAAGCTCACTTGATTGATTGCGCCCCTCAATATTTTGCGGGAGACATTGTGCTAGGCATCAGACGAGGGGGTTTGAACCGATCCGGTCAGTGTGATTGTGATTTGAGGGTGTTATTATTGGGAAAACTGGTAAGGTGCGGTGAGTTTACCCTGAGCGTAGTCGAAGGGCTTGCGAACCGCACCTTATAAATCTCAATCACAAATGCCAGCCACAGGTAAAATATGAATGCTTTGCACATAGAATTTGATCTGCCTAGCTTATTGGCGGCTCAAGCCGGATTTAATTCTGAAAACGCAACTGCGGAAGTTCGTCAAATGCTGGCCTTATTTTTATATGAACATCAAAGGTTGTCATTAGGTAAAGCCTTGGAAATGGCGGAGATAAGTTATTGGGAGTTTGCCGAACTCAATCGCCAACTAGGGATACCCATCCGTTATACTCAACAAGAATTGGAAGAAGATATGAATCGTTTGGTCCA